>CAIWJG010000348.1 GCA_903912925.1 uncultured Verrucomicrobia subdivision 3 bacterium
GTTGTGAGCCGGGCGGTGAGCTTGCGGCTACTTCGGCGCCGAAGTCCGGTCCGGCAGCCACCGGATGTCGGGGGGTATTTGATAAACCGCTAACGCATCTGCAAGAAGCTCGGTTGGGGGGCCGGAAAGCCGGTGCTTGACGACTCCCACAACCCGGGGTTGATTGTTTCTGTGATTGCTGCCAAACCCAGACCCGCGCCCGTAACCTGGAAGAATCGCCGATGGACCTTTGACGAGCTGGTCGCCGAGTTGCCCGAGAGCAATCTACCCACGGAGCTGTGGGACGGAGAACTCCTTATGTTCCCTGCCCCTCCGTTTCTTCACCAGGAAATCGTTGACCGCTTCCACGACTTGCTCAAGGCCTGGGTCCGGCAGCACCAACTGGGCAAGACCGCGCCAGCAATTCTCATTATGGGACGAATGGGACGAATGGGACGGATGGGACGAATGGGACGGATGGCGGATGGTCCCCTGTGGCCTCGGACACCCTAAAGGGTGGACACCAAACCTCCCAGACCAGCCAAAATGAGAACTGCTGAGACCGCGCTCGCACCTATTGACATGGTGCTGACCACGCGCCGCGCTACCCAGCCTGACGTGGTCTTCATTTCCAACGAGCGGTTGGGCATCATCAAGGAGCGGATCATGGGCGTAGCGGACTTGGTCGCGGAGGTCATCACGCCTGGGTCCCGGCGGCGTGACCGCATTGACAAACGGGACCTCTACGAACAGCACGGCGTCCAGGAATACTGGCTCATTGATTCTGAAGCGAAGACGGTCGAAGTCCTGCACCTGGAATCCGGCACCTACCAACTGGCTGCCGCTGGCATCCCGGCGAGCGTGCCCAATCGCGTCTGCTCAAAGGCTTCGATGTCCCCGTAACCCCGCTGTTGGGTGAGGGCTGAGGCGTGGTTGGGCTAGTCCGCACCGGGAGTCCATAAACGAACTTTGATCCGACTCCTTGGTGGACATCCTGCCGGCCAAGCGGCGAAGCCCCAACAACACTCTTACCTGGGATGCAAAGCGGTAGAGGGCTACCGCAGTCCAAGAAGCTGGCGCAACTGCAACCGTCCCGGTCAGCGCGTAAGCATTCTGGACTGCGCCAGTCCTCGGGCGCTTTAAGGAGGCATGACCAGCCTGTTCCTCAACACGGGTTGGGGGCGGTCGCCTTGCGAGGCCATAAAAGGGCACAGATGCTGGCTAGCGCGAGGGGAATGAACACCCAGCGCAGAATCTGTGGCGGCGACGCGACTGCGAATGAGCCATGACGCACGATTGCTATGCAAGGGGGCGCCTGGCGCTCGCGCCGTTCGCATGGGGCAGGTCTGGAGGAGGCACGGCACCCGTTCCCGGGGGTGCGCCGGTCCCCCGCGATCTTCTTCCTAGCCACGCCGCGAGCCCGGCAATCCCTGCCCCGGCCACCAGGGCCAGCAAAAGCCCGCCCAATATTCCCTGTGCAATGTTCAATCGCTTATTGGGCCGCACGGGTCGCAAGCCGGGAACGGCCTTGTCCACGATCTCGATGGAGAAGGCGCTCGACCGCGCCTCGCGGTATGTATCCACGATCGCGTTCGCCAGCTTCGCCGCTTCCGAGGCGTCGTCGCTGAAGGCGCGAATTTCGATCAGGGTGGTGCCGCGCACGGGGCGGAGGTCGAGCCGCGACTTGAGGAGCGCGAGCGATTCCGAAGTCTTGAGGGGGCTGCCGCCAGCGTACTTTTTGCCCCATGCCCGGTTCAGATCCAGGGCATCAATCACCTTGCCCAGCACCGCTTCGGACTGAATAGATTCAAATTCAAGTTGGCCGGCACGATCATTAACAGTCCAG
The DNA here is from genome assembly GCA_903912925.1 of uncultured Verrucomicrobia subdivision 3 bacterium. Classification (GTDB taxonomy): domain Bacteria; phylum Verrucomicrobiota; class Verrucomicrobiia; order Limisphaerales; family UBA8199; genus PALSA-1440. Next base: position 1,826 of record CAIWJG010000348.1, read on the forward strand.
CCAGGCATGATGCGAGCCGTGCTGGAATAACTCTCCGGCAAGATCAACGTGATGAGCGTGCTCGTGGCGACGACGAGCAGAAACACGGCACCGAATACCTTGATGAAGACGCGCCATGGCGCAGCCTGAGGACGTAAGAGCATACCAATTCTTTCCAACATAGTTTTCCTTTCCTTGAATGTTGAGAGGTGTTCCAGCACTGACGTTTTGACCAAATCCGGCAAGACCCGCAGCCAGAGCCCGGTCAGTCCCCACCCGCGTCCGTGGCGCCAGGCGTCCCGGCACTGGTCGCGGAAAAGCTGTGCCATAGCGGGGCCGTATTCACGACGGTACTCCTTCGGGTAGGCAGCCAGCAAACGCTGAAACAGCCTCACGGAGAGGGCTACGGCAGAGCTGTCGGGTTCGCCGCGCGCGGGCCTCACGCGACACCTCCTGCACACAGGGAATGGGAGTGATGAGAATAATGGGAGTAATGGGATCAGGCAAGCCCGAGGCGGACAAGAATGTCCGCGCTCCGAAAAATCTAAGATGCGCACTCTCGGCAGACAGCAGGGAGTCAGGGCAGTCGGTTCAAGGCGTATGGGCAGCGCGGGACTGGCACGGTAGTTCAAGCGCGTTGAAGGCGTGTTGCTAGCCTGTTGCTCGCCTGTTGTCCGCGTGTTGTTCCATAGGATCTCCATAGGATCTCCATAGGACTTCCATAGGTACTCCATAGGAATGGCCCTCTTTTTCCACCCCCGGCTTGACCTTCCCTGCGGGCGCTAGCATGGAGGCTCTGAAGGCAATTTTCTTCGCAAGCGGCTTGGCTCTGCCAGGAAAGGCCGTAAAGGGGTTAATGAGAATGTCATGTTCATGACGGTGCTGGCTACTTGGTGCTTGCTACTTGGTTGTGTGGAGCGTAGAAGAAGTCAAACGGGCCACTTGGAAACATGACAAGCTCGATTGTGCTGAAAAACCCCCTTGTCAACCGACATTCGCGATTCTCGCCATCGGTTATGGTGACGCCCCGCAAACGAGCGGAATTGGCCCTGGGCTGCACGTTCCCACACTCATTCGACACTTTCTTTGGTGAGGGTGTTTTTCTCATGAAAAGAGGGGGTTCTTCGGCAGAATCAAGCTCATGAACTGACCCCTGCTATGGGGTGGAACTTTGGGCCACGTTCGGTGTTGGGGTACTCTGTGAATGTAACGCTCAGATCGCAGTTTGTGACGCTCAGGTCGCAGTTGGCGGGGATCACGCAAGCCGCAATTGCTGCTGGGTGGTTTTGGGCAGTCGCCCCGATGACCACGTCGCTTTTCCACATCCATCCGAGCGGTTGGACGGACGCCGATCTCGTGAGGCATCTCTGGCACGTTCGCCTCATTCAGCCCGAGTGGGTCGCCAGTCCACCTCAATACGACTACTTGCGCTGGACTCAAGTCGAGACACTGGCTCGGCTGAGTGTATTATTCCTTGGTTGGCTCGGAAGTGCCGCATGGCTGATATGGCGGCACCTGCGCGGACGGAGCGTGGGACTGCCCAACAAAGCGGCTCCACCTAACCGCCGCTCGCGCTTTACGCTCCCGGCTTGGCTAAAATTCGGTCGTCGCATTTGCGCTCACCGTCTCCTGCCGGCGTCGGTAGGTGAGCCGCGGCGTTGAGCTATGATTGTCGGCGATCCATGCAGCTTTGCCATCGAGTCCAGCATTACAGTAGCCTTAGATCGTTTTGCCTTTGTCGGACTCGGTTCCTTTGTGGTCCACATTGGAGGCCGTCGCTACGGCGATCCCGACCCGGAGGAGGGCACGCTGCTGTCTTACGCCTTTGAAGAGATTCAATCTCGCCTGGCCTGGCGGGGGCGCCATGTGGCGCCCTTTGCCTCAGAGCCGCACGCGGGGCGGATCGCTGACGCCCACCAAGACGCCTATCGGGACCCCATCTGGGCACCTGACCAGGAGAAAGAATGGTTCTGTGGCGTTTTGCAGGAGAAGTTCCGGGCTCTGATCTACTCCAGTCGGTGCGAGTGGGGGGATGAAGTGTTTAATGATGTGAGTCAGGTGCTGCACTTCGACATAGGTGATCGTGTTCGCCTGATCGCGTTTAGGAACATCGAGGCAGACTGGCACCACGACCCCGCTACCCTGGCCGACGTGTGGCTCGAAGCCGGAGAGTTTTACCGTATTCTTAAAGAGTGGCGTGAGAGATTAGAAGTAGAATGGCGAGCAGCCCCCAAGATTAAGGTCTCTGAAAATGGAGAATTGCTGGAAGATTTGCCCTGAGCCCAACAAGCCAGATGCACCGAACTCCGCGCTGGCGTCGTGGGGGCTAATCGGTCGTTACTGGCGCGGAGTCGGTGAGCCGGGGTGTTAGCGGACATTTCAGCGGAGTTTGGGCTGACGTTTACGGAGGGTCACGATGCCTAAGACGATCTCGGCTTCGATACAAACGGGCTGCCCTCCAGGTAGAACCGCAAAGGCATATGCGCTGCTTTCGTCAGGCCGATTCGCGTAGTCGTCACCATCGGGCCGCACTCCTGGCGAAACTTCAGCACTGCAGGATTCCGGGCGACGAACAGCCGGGACTTGGCATCACACAGATCCATGCCATCCAACCTGCGATCAATGTCCATGGCCAGGCACAGCTTGCCAGGTCCGTTGGTCAAATCCCGGACCGCATCAACCTGTCGCCGCCGGCGCATCGACACTTCTCCGAGGGCAACTTCAATGGAACGGATCAGCACCGCCTCAGCCACGTCGGGCGGCTGGCAGACGACGTTCATGCAGAAGTAATTGCCGTAGATGAGATAGACATACCCGTGCCCCGGCTCGCCGAACATGACCCGATTACGGGCGGTTGGTCCCGGTGCGCCATGGCAGGCGGGATCGCCGATCAGGTATGCCTCGGTCTCAACAATAGGTCCGCCGCATGGCCCGGTCGGAGTGTTGCGGATGAGCCAATGCCCCAGCAGCGCCGGGGCGACTTCCTGCGCGGACGGCTCATAGAAACGCCTAGGGAGCGGCCTGAAACTTCGCATTGTGCGCCGGGACTATAGTGCCGCTGGACAGCGTGCTCCGCACTCTCACTGCGAAGGTGAGGAAGAAAAGGGGGACGGGGGGATGGTAATTGACATTCCCGGCTTCAGCCTCCTGAAATCGACTTTCGGGTTGGCGGCTTTGATGGCACTTTCCGGCAAGCCATACATCGCCGCCATCGTCGCCAGGCTGTCGCCCGGGCCGAGCACGGGAACCTTTTTTGGCTGGATGGGCAACGGCGGCGGGGGCGGCGGTTCCGGCGGCAAGTCCTGCCCTGCGGCAACTGTGTTTGCCTGGAGTTGCTCGAGCTCGACCCGTTTCAACTCGATGGCCTTCTGCTCCGCGGTGAGGCTCGTGTCTCGGCGTATGCGGTTCGTTTCGGACTGCGTCGCCAGGTTAACGGCATAGATCGTCTGGGCTGCCTCCGGCGTGCCAGCTTGTTGCGCGGTGGCCACGGCATCCTGATAAATCGGGTCGTGGAGCAGGCGATACTCCTCGTAGCGCTTCGGCCCGAGCGTGATCTTGATGGCGTTCTCGCGTTGGTCCTCCAGCGCCTTGCGGGCCGCCAGACTGTTCGGGTCGGTGGCATCCGCCAGCAACTGGATCCGCTGGTCCAGGGTATCGGTGGCGCGGAATACCCCGCGGAACTCATCCGGCGTGGGGCTGAAAAAGCGTAGCTGGCCAAACTCGGTGCGCAGGTTATTTGCGTCCTGCGAATAGCGTAGCAAATACTCTTCGAGCTCCGGCGGGCTGAGGACGTGGGCCAGCTCGTTCCGGGTTTGCTGGCGAAGCTTGGCCAGTTCAACCGGGTCGGGCGTCTTATTGGCGCTGCGCTGCGTGTCCAGGTAAGCCTGCATGCGGTCTTGCGAGTTAAGGCTGACATTCTCGAGAGCCTGCTTGACCTCGCTGGAGAGCGCCCCCAGCACGGGGCCATCGAGCACTACCCCAGGCCGCGAGGGCCGGGGAAGGCCTACCAAGTCGCCCGTCTCCCAGTTCGTCCCCAGCAGGCCCGTCAAAAGGCCTCGCCGTTGCGCCTCCAGCTCCCGGAACTTCGCCAGGGCGGCGCGCAGGACATTGGCGTCCGGCTGGCTTCGCCACCATTGTTGCTCCGGCGTGACCAGCTCCACCGCCCGTCTGCGCGAGTAGAGGGTGTTAACTTCCGCGATAAGGATGTCGCGAATGGTCTGCTCCGGGCAGGCTATCTGGCGCAGATTGGCGACGTAGGTTGAGAAGTCCGGGGATTCAATGTCCTGCCAGGTGAAGTATTGCCGTCGCACGACAACGTTGGTTGTTGCCGGCGCGTTGGTAGCTTGCGCCGCTGCTGCCGCGGCGGCGGCGGCCGCAAAAGCCGTCCGCTGCCTGGTGACGGATAGCCACACGGCAGCCAATGCGAGATTGACGACCAGCGAAACCAACGCAATTACCCGCCAGCGCATATAACTAGATATTCTTAAATCAGCACCACCGCAAATTGAAAAACAGTGCCAGCAAATAGTTTCGCCTATAATTTAGAGTTTGACCAGCGCTGGCCAAACAAGGTTTCGTTAGGTGTTTACGCAATTGTCCCGACGACCCTGAATACAGCCTATGACTACGAGCGCACCGATCGCAGCCGCCCCCGGCGGTAGCACCGTCACCCGCGGGCAGTGGCTGGTGCTGGCCGCAGCCTTCCTGGGGTGGATGTTTGACGGGGTGGAGATGGGGATCTTTCCGCTCGTCGCGCGGCCCGCCTTACAGAGCATGTTGCCGCTCTCGGCGGCCGGGCAGGACCAGTTCGTCGGGTTATGGATGGGCCGCATCACCGCCTTGTTCCTGGTGGGGGCGGCGGCCGGCGGGCTGGGGTTTGGCTGGCTGGGCGATCGCGTGGGGCGAGTGCGGGCCATGACCCTGAGCATCCTGACTTATTCGATCTTTACCGGCTTCTGCTTCTTCGCGCAGCAACCGTGGCATTTGGGCATGTTTCGCTTCATTGCCGCCTTTGGCATGGGCGGCGAGTGGTCCCTGGGCGTTGCCCTGGTCATGGAAGCCTGGCCGTCGAGTAAGCGGGCGCTGCTGGCGGGCATTATTGGGGTCGCCTCCAACGCCGGCTACCTGCTCATCGCGCTGGTAGGGTTTGCTTTCGTCGTCACCCGGGAATCGTGGCGGTGGATCATGATCGCCGGCGCTGCCCCCGCGCTGTTGGCCTTGGCGATCCAGATGTGGGTGCCCGAATCCGAGCGCTGGAAGGCTGCCGTGCACGAGCGGGCCTCGCGCCCAGTGCGGGAGATCATATCCTTGGGTCTGCTCACCAAGACGCTCATGGGCATCGCTCTGGCGTCGGTCGCGCTCATCGGGACCTGGGGCTCGGTTCAGTGGCTGCCGATTTGGGCCGACCAAATGACGGGCGGCCGGGTCCCGACGGCCAAGGCCATGACCCAAATACTGGCCAGCGCTGGGGCAATGGCCGGCTGCCTTGTGGGGGCTCTGGTTGCCGGGCGCATTGGCCGTCGGCCGGCGTATTTTGCCCTATGCCTGCTGTCGTTGTTCTTCTGCGGCTGGCTGTTCCGCCAAGTCCACGCATACGACGCGTCCTTTCTGATCCTCGTCACGCTGGTGGGAGCATCCACCGCCGCCTTTTACGGATGGTTGCCGCTTTACCTTCCCGAGCTGTTTCCCACCCGCGTGCGGGCCACGGGCCAGGGCCTCTGTTACAACTCCGGGCGCCTCCTCGCGGCGGTGGGCGCGCTTACGCAGGGGCAATTGGTCGCCGCGTACGCGGGCAGCTACGCCAAAGCGGGCGCGACCCTTACGCTCATTTATGTGGTGGGCCTGGCGCTGATCTGGCTGGCGCCAGAGACAAAAGACCAGCCTCTCCCGGAATAAGCGCGAGTATTTGAGCCTCGTTACCTCGGCTGCTACCGGGCAGAAGGGTTTGTGGCTGTTAGGCTGCCAGTTTGTGCGTCTTGCGTCGGCTGCCGGGGCGAATCGAGACCACATGGAGGGGATCAATGATGTCGAGCAGCCCATTTTCGTCCTCAATGACGATATTGTGTCGGCCCACGAGCACGAACTCCGGGTGCGGCACGGGGAACTCCTTGCCATCGGACGTTCGAATAGTCAAAGGCTTCTGCCCCACCAACTGCTGCCGAATTATCTCTCGATTCATACGCTTTATATCCCACGAACCCATCTGGCGGGCAAGCTGGAAGAAAGGCTAAAGGCTAAAGGCTAAAGGCTGAAGCGGATGACCGAAGCCTTAAAGCGTCCACTCGGTTACCTGGGTAACGGCAGGGGAATTAGTGCGCCGACTGCCGTCGGCGGCTACAGGGCGTTAGCTTGAACCGCGCCGGGTAGGAGAACGGCGCCCCGGCACGCCAAATTTCAGCGTGGTGAGCAACGAGGTCTAAGCTTTGGCTTGGACTTCAACGCTCCAGCCGCTAATTTCTCCGCGCATGAAACAAAAGGCATACGCCAGCGCCGGGGTCGATATCGACCTGGGCAATAAGGTCAAGTCCACTTTGCCAGGATTGCTCGCGGCAACGCACCGGCCCGAGGTGCTCGGCAAAGTCGGCGGATTTGGCGGTCTCTTCGCGCTGGATGTTCGCAAATACAAGCAGCCGGTGCTCGTTTCCAGCGTCGATGGCGTTGGGACCAAGCTTAAGCTCGCGTTCGCTCTGGACCGCCACGACACCATTGGCCAGGATCTCGTGAATCACTGCGTGAACGATATCGCCGTGCTGGGGGCGGAGCCGCTCTTCTTCCTGGACTACCTGGGCACGGGCAAGCTGCAGCCGCGCGTGTTCGGGCAGATCATCCGCGGCTTCGCAAAAGCATGCGCGGAGAACCGCTGCGCCCTCGTCGGCGGCGAGACGGCACAAATGCCCGGCTTCTACCGGGCAGGGGAATATGACGTCAGCGGGACCATCGTGGGTGTGGTGGAGAAATCGCGCATGCTGGATGGCAAAGCGGTTCGGACGGGGGATTCAGTGATCGGTTTGGCTTCCAGCGGTCTGCACACCAATGGCTATTCACTGGCGCGCAAGATTTTCTTCGACCGCATGCGGCTCAAGCCCGGGAGCTACGTCCCTGAATTGTGCAACACCATCGGCGATGAGCTGCTCAAGGTGCATGTCAGCTATGGCCCGCTGATCCAGAAGCTGCTGAAGAAGTTCAATGAAGGACCGGCGTCTCGCCGGTCCCCTGGACCTTCCGCCGGGCCGGCGCCAAAGGACAGGCGAGGCGCCGGCCTTACGATCAAGGCCCTTGCCCACATCACTGGCGGCGGCTTTGTGGATAACATCCCCCGCGTCCTGCCGCGAAGCTGTGACGTCATCATCCGCAAGGGAACGTGGGAAATGCCACCGATTTTCAAGCTTATTGAGGCCAAAGGCGGCGTGGCGGAAGCCGAGCTGTATCAGGTCTTCAATATGGGCATCGGCATGGTCCTCCTCATTGCGGCGGACCAGACCGACGAAGTGATGAAATACATCCGCGCGCAAGGCCAGCGGGCCTGGCTGATCGGCCAGGTGGCGAAGGGCAAGGGCGTAGTACGGTTACAAGGTTAAACAGTTACATGAGTTACAAGGGCGACTGAGGCCGCCCGTGATTGTAACCATGTAACAGTGTAACGATGCAACCGATTCAATGGGCTACGATAGCCGTGCAGGCCGTCTGCGCAGCTACTTCTTCTCCGGCTTCTGGGCCGCAGAGTTCGTCATCTTCTCGATGTCCTCGGCCTTGATAACTTCAATCTTGGCGCCCTTCTTGAGTTCTTCGGCCGAAGGCACCTTGATGACGTCACTGGTCAGCGGCGCAACCGATGCAGGCGGCGCGACTGCCGGCGGGGGCGCCTCAATTGCGGTCAGCTCCATATCGAAGACCAAGGTCGCGCCGGGCTCGATGGTAGGCGCGTTCCCATTGTCGCCATAAGCCAGGTTCGCCGGCAGATAGATTTCCCATTTCGCTCCGGTCTTCATTAACTGCAACGCCTCGGTCCATCCGCGGACAACCCGGTTGACCGGAAACCTGGCGGGCTTGTCGCCGTGCTTGGCCGAGCTGTCGAACTCTTTGCCGTTGAGCAGCCGGCCGTGATAGTTGACCAATACCACGTCATTGCTCTTGGGGATTACGCCAGCGCCTTCGGTGAGGACCTTGTATTGCAGTTCGGCCGTGCCGCCACCAGGAAGGGTCACCGTGTGGGTCTTGACCCCCGGTTTGTTCTTGTTCTCCGCCAGGAATTCATCGCCGGCTTTCTTATTCTTTTCCGCGGACTGCTTCCGCAGCTCATCCTGCTTCGAGCGGGATTCCGTCTGGTAGGTCTTGAAGGCCTCCTGCGACTGCTGCTCCGTCAGCTTCGACTCCTTGCCGGCCAGCATGTCCTTCATCGCGGTCGCAAGTACGTCCACGTCCAAGTCAACCCCGCCCCGTTTGATGTTGTTGCCAATGTTCACCCCGATGGCGTAGCTCCACCGCTCCTTTTGTTCTTGCGGCGAGAGTTTCGGTGCATTGGTGGCCACATTTGCTGCGGCCGACTTGTCTTGTGCTGCCGCCGGCAGTTGCAGCAGGGCAACCCCGAACCCGACAGCCATTGCGATTCTAAATCCAGTTGTCATAGTCAATTATCGTGCTTTGTTCGTTAACGAGCAGTTTCGTTTACACTAATTCAGAAAAATGTCCAGCAGGAACCTTGCGAACTTTACGATTTGTGCGCGCCTTGGATTTTTCAGAGCGCGGACATTCTTGTCCGCTTCGGGCTTCACTCACCCCATTACTCCCATTACTCCCATCACGGTTGCTGGGTTGTGGTTTTGGAGAAATCTAAGCTGCGCCCTTACGATTTCGTTTTGCGCTCCGGCAGGTTCCTGATTCAATTGCCCCGATGCGAATTCTGGTTATTGGCTCTGGCGGCCGCGAGCACGCCCTGGTTTGGAAGCTGGCGCAGTCGCCCTGCGTTACCGACCTCTGGTGCGCCCCCGGCAACGCCGGCATCGCGCAGGAACGGTTGGCCGGCAGCGGCGCCCAGGTCCAGTGCGTCAACCTCGGCGTCGAGGACCTGCCCCCTCTGCAAACCTTCGCCCGCGAGAACCAGGCCGACCTCACCGTCGTCGGCCCGGACAATCCCCTGGCGCTTGGCATCGTGGACTTATTCCGCCGGCACGGGCTGTGCATCTGGGGACCGAACCAATCGGCCGCCCGGTTCGAGTCCTCCAAAGTGTTCTCGCAGCAGTTCATGGAGAAGTATGGCATCCCGACCGCCCGCGCCGGCACGTTCGCCGATGCCGCCGCGGCTTCGCGGTTTGCCGCCTCCCTGGGCGGGTGCTGCGCGGTCAAGGCCGACGGCTTGGCGCTCGGTAAAGGTGTTCTCATCTGCCGGGACATGGCGCAGGCCGACCGCGCCATCGAGGAGGTGCTGGTCCGGAAGTCCTTCGGCACCGCCGGCGCGACCATTGTCATTCAGGAACTCCTCGAAGGCATGGAGATCACCCTCCACGCCCTGTGCGATGGCCGGACGGCGAAGCTCTTCCCCACCTCCCAGGACCACAAGCGCGCCCTGGATGGCGACGCCGGCCTGAATACCGGTGGCATGGGCGCTTATTCCCCCGCGCCGTTCCTGAGCGACGCCGAGCTTGCCGAAGCCGGTCGGAAGATCCTTGATCCCTGGCTGCGCGGCTGTGCCGCCGAGGGGATTGACTTTCAGGGCATCCTCTATCCCGGGGTCATGCTCACCAAAGACGGGCCGAAGGTCCTGGAGTTCAATGCCCGTTTCGGCGACCCGGAAACGCAGGTCTATCTGACTCGGCTGGAGAGCGATCTGGCAGAGTTGCTGGTCGCCAGCGCAGAGGGCTGCCTTGCCAACACGGATTTGAAGTGGAGCGCCATGCCGTCGGTGTGTGTGGTGATGGCCTCTGCCGGCTATCCGGGCAGCTACGCCAAAGGCCAGCCGATCCACGGTCTGGCTGAGGCGGCCCGTCTGCCCAACACCAAGGTCTTCCATGCCGGTACCGCCAGGTCCGGGGACCAAATCGTCACTGCCGGGGGCCGGGTCCTGGGCGTTACTGCCTGGGCGAAGGACTTGCGCGGGGCCCGCGATGCGGCTTACGCCGCCGTGGAGACGATCCGGTTCGAAGGCGCTCAATTCCGCCGCGACATCGCCGCCAAAGCCCTGCGCTGATCGGGTTGCCGGGCGTGCGGCGGTTGCGGCTGTCCCCGAACGGCGTCTGGGGTGGCCGACGCGGAACCGGTGTTTACGCTTGCTCCGAGTCTGCCTTGCGCTTGTCGGCGTCCCCTGGGTGCGGCGGCAACCGCAGCGTAGCCAGTTTGGCCGTGTTGCCGAACCAGGAGATTGTGCCGCAGCGGGTGCACATCCACGCTTTCGTCTCGACGTAACTGTCTTTGAGGGTCCAGAACTTCGTTTTCTTCGGAACGAAATAGACCAGGCCTGTACCGCGCACCTTGCCCTCGACTAGTTCGGTGTGTCGGCAGATGGGGCAGACGTCGCGCGCTTTAGCGACGTCTTTTTCGCTGTGAAACACCTGCATGACCGAATCCAAGTCCTCCTGCCAGAAACGCGTTGAATCGCCCACCTTGCGATACGTGATCTTGCCTTCGCGCATCCAGCGATAAACGGTCGGTTCTCCTACATCCAGGTATTCGGCCGCTTCACCGATGGAATACCATTTCTTCTTGGTTGGTGCTGATTCGTTCGGTTCCATAATTCTCAAAAACCATTGATTGGTGCCACAATAATCCACCCGCTATATTTTACAACTATGTTCTTGCATGTGGTAGCATTTAGTTGTAAATGATAGTTGGTGATAATGGAAAACTTCAAATTGCTAAGAAACCGGAGGTCTTTGTGGAACAGAACTATATCCACCACTCGTCGCCTATCCCTAATTCAAAAGTCCCTGATACCCGGAACGCCCGGCCTCGTAATCCAATCATGCGGTTAACGGTCGGGGTAATCCTGACGTTCGTGCTGGCGGTGGTCGCCTACTCGATCTACGTCGCCGAGCACGAACCCGATCCCCAGGAAACGGTGGTCCTGGGGCAAACTAAGCTCGCCGCCGGAAGTCCCGCCGCCCTGCGAATCCTGGTTCGCAATTGCGTTTCCGGGAAGCCCGTTAATGGCGCAGTGGTCGAGTTGAGTCTTCGCGGCAAAGACTCGACCGTGAAGCTGGGCGCGTTCCTCGCGGATGTGGCTGGGAGTATCGCGGCCCCGATCGCCATCCCGGACCTGCCCCCGGGTCCCTACGAGTTGATCCTCGAGTCCAAGTCCTCCCTCGGCCGGGATCGCGTGGTCAAAAAAGTTGAGCTGCAACATCCGGCCCGAGTGCTGCTCTCGTCCGATAAACCACTTTATCAACCGGGCCAGACCATCCACCTGCGCAGTTTGTCCCTGAACGGTCGATCCCAAAAGCCGTTGGCCGGCGAAGCGGTCACCTTTGCGGTCAAAGATCCGAAGGGGAACCAGGTGTTCCAGGAAACCCGCCCGTCCTCGAAGTTCGGGATTGCGTCGGTTGATTTCGTGCTCGCCTCCGAGCTGAACCTTGGCCGTTACGAAGTCAGCGCCACCGCGGGTGCCGCCGCCACCGAACGCACGGTCGAGGTCAAACGCTACGTGCTTCCCAAATTCAAAATACACCTGGCAGCCGGGCAGCCTTATTACCTCCCCGGCCAAACGGTTTCCGGCTCGGTCCAGGCCAATTACTTCTTCGGCCGACCGGTTAGCGGCGCCACGGTCAGACTCACCGCCACCACTTCCCAGGAACAGCCGGTAGTTATCCAGGAGTTGCAGGGCCGAACTGACGGTGACGGCAAATACTCCTTCCAATTCGCCCTGCCGGACTTTCTCGCCGGGTTGCCTCAGCCGCATGAACCGGCTTGCTTGGATCTAAAGGCCGAACTCCGCGACCCAGCCCAGCAGGTGGCGGAAACCACCTTGTCCTTGTCCGTTGCCCGCAGCGTGCTCGAGCTCACGGCGGTTCCGGAGGCCGGCGCGCTGGTGCCCGGCATCGAGAATCTCCTTTACGTGCTCACGGCCTACCCGGACGGGCGTCCCGCCGTGTGCCGGGTCTTCGTTGACGGGACCGCCTATCAGAGCGATGCGCAAGGGGTCAGCCTGATCCGGCTCGTTCCCCAAGCTGCCTACCGGCCGATCGATATTCAGGCCATCGACTCGGGCGGCACCCGCGCCCGGACGGCTTACCTTCCCGATACGAACGCGCCCACCCCGGCCTTTTTGCTCCGCAGCGACCAAGCCGTTTATCAGGCCGGCCAAAGCGCGCGGATCACCATCGTCTCGCCGGAAAAGCAGAACACCGTATTCATCGACGTCCTCAAAGATAACCAAACCGTGCTGACCAGGTCGGTCGCCCTCGAAAATCACCAGGCCTCGTATTCCCTCGCACTTCCGCCCGCGCTCGTTGGCACGCTCAAACTAAACGCGTATCTGATCACCCAAACCGGAGAAGACCGAGGCTGTTCGCGCACCATTTACGTCCAGCCCGCTTCGGATCTCCGGGTCGCGACTAAATTATCCCAGGCCGTCTATCGGCCGGGCGAGGTGGCCAAGCTCGATTTCACCGTCACCGACGCGGAAGGCCGCCCCGCTCCCTCCGCCCTGGGAATTGTCGCCGTGGATGAAAGCGTGCTGACACTGCACGAAGACCGTCCCGGCCTGCTCCAGCCGTTCCCGGGCGTCGCTGGCGAGCTTCTGATGCCGTGCTACCAAATCAAGCGGTTCGATTGTCCCAGCCGCTTTCTTTCTGGCGCCGCAGAAAACCAGGCTCTGGCCCAAGCCTACTTCGCGTCACTCGACCGGCAGCCCGCCGGACTGGAAGTCGATGAACTCGTCAAGAATGGATACATCTCTCGGCAACTGGTCGAACACGCCCGTGACCTGCGGGGAACCGAGGCGTATGAAAAATACCGCAAAGACCCCCAATACGCCGAGATTACGCGCCTGCTGGAAGGCGAGCGGGGTATTTACAGCCTCCGGGAAGCCACCGGCCCCCTCAAGCAGCGAGCCGCCGAGGCGCATCGGAAGGTCTATTTCAAGGATCTTCGCCAGTATCTGGCAACCGGTTTTTTCGGCTTGCTCTTCCTCTCGCCAGTCTTCCTGCTGATTTACTATTCACGGCCGGGGGCCGGCATCAACCCGCAGGCGCTGGCCCAAAAGCAATCACAGCACTTTGTCGAGGTGGCCGGCTCCGCCTTCACTCTGCTGAGTATCCTTACCTTTCTGCCGTTAGTGTGCTATCCCCTCGGGCTCCTGGTGCTCGGACACAGCGGCATGGGTGGGCTCGGCTGGATTCTGCTGGGCTTCGAGACCGCCGTCGTGGTGGGCACCTTGTCGCTCCTACACCTCCGGATCACAAGTGCGGGAACTGAGCCCCTCGAACCCGCAATGGGCCCTTTGCGTGCTTTTATCGCTGCTTTCCTGTTCCAGTTCTTCATCTCGCGGCTCGGGTTTGCCGCCCTGGCCATGTACCCCCGATTGGGCCAATCCTTCGGCCTCCTGCTGTTCTTGGCGAGCATTATAGCCCCTTTGGTCCTGGTGGGTGGGCTAGGCTCCCATGTCCGCCGGCAGTTGGCTGCCAGAGGCATCGACGCAAGGGCGACACGGTCCAGGCTGGTTGATGTGCTGATCTTCAGCGTAATCCTGCTCATCCTCACGGTCTTGATCGTGGCCTTGTTATCGCCCGCCCTGGCCACCGCAAAAGGCAAAGCCGAACGTGTCTCCCTGCTCAACGACCTCAAACAACTTGAGCTGGCCAACCGGATCGCCCAAGCGGATGGCATCCAGCCGGATGCTCGCCGTGCGGAGACACCCCGCCTGCGTCGGGACTTCCCGGAAACCTTGCTGTGGCGGCCCGAGCTGATCACCGATGATCGTGGCCAAGCGACCCTGGAAATTCCTCTGGCCGACTCCATAACTACTTGGCGCGCCTCGGTGGCGGGCATCAGCGCCGATGGCAAAATGGGCGGCACCGAAGTGCCCATCACCGTCTTCCAGGATTTCTTCGTGGACCTGGATCTGCCGGTTTCGCTCTCCCTGGATGACCAGGTTTCGGTGCCGGTGACCTGTTACAACTACCTGCCGCAGCCCCAGGCTATCCGCCTCACGGTTGCGCCGGAGGCCTGGTTCGAGTCCCCCTCGCAAACTCTGAGCCTCCAGCTCGCGCCCAACGAAGTCAAAAGTGTCAGCTTCCCGCTCAAGGCGCTCCGCGTCGGGCCGCACTCCCTGCGCGTCACCGCCCAGGGAACCAAGCTCGCCGATGCCGTCCAACGTGAGGTCCGCGTGGTGCCAACCGGGGACCGCGTGGAACACACCCAAAACGAGGTGCTCAAAGCAACCTGGACCGACCGCTTCACGATTCCAGCCGGCCTCGTTCCTGATTCGCAGCGGCTCTGGGTAAAGTTTTATCCGTCCCGTTTTACCGAAATCCTCGAGGGGCTGGAATCCATCTTTCAGGCGCCCAATGGTTGCTTCGAGCAAACCTCCTCCACCACCTATCCGAACGTGCTCGTTTTGGATTACCTGCAGCGCTCGGGCAGGCTCACCCCGGAACTCGAAATCCAGGCCCGCAAGTTCATCAACGCGGGCTATCAGCGCCTCCTGACCTTCGAGGTCCCGGGCGGCGGGTTCGAATGGTTCGGGCACTCCCCGGCTCACGTCGGCCTTTCCGCTTATGGCGTCCTCGAATTCACCGACCTGAACCGCGTCCACCCCGTGGATCCGAGCCTCATTGACCGTACCCGGAAGTGGCTTTTCTCCCGGCAAAATGCCAATGGCTCCTGGGACCAGGCCGGCGGGATCGATTCCTGGTCGGCCCACACCCCCGTCACGGCCTACGTCGCCTGGGCCCTCGCGGAATCAGGCGATTCCTCGCCGAACCTCGACCAGGCCCTCCAATACCTTCGCTCGCACCCGGCGGAGCTCTCCACCGCCTATCAAAAGGCTCTGGCCGCAAACGCCTTCCTCGCCCGCGATCGGAATGATGCCTTCGGCCGTGAGTTGGCCCAGCAAATCAAGAATACCTTGGTGGCGGACGGCCAAGGGCTCGCGCATTGGTCCGCCGTGGGCCAAAGCGTTACTTACTCCCGTGGCGCTGGCCTGGACGTGGAGACAACCGCCTTGTCGGCGATGGCCTTGATGAAAGCCGGGCTCTGGCCCGAATCGGTCAAGCAAGCGCTCGGTTGGATCTCCCACCACAAGACCGCCAATGGCACCTGGGGCTCCACGCAGGCCACCCTCCTTGCCATGCGCGCCCTCCTGGCGGGCAGCGCCGCACCCCTCGGGCAAAACTTCGATTCCGCCGTCACGCTCTCGCTCAATGGCGAAGCCGCGGAAACCTTTCACGTGACAGAACAGAACCGCCAGGTCATGCGGCAGATGGACCTCACCCGCCACCTTCGCCCCGGGGTAAACCAAATCGAATTTCGGCAGGTCCCCGCCGGCGAGTTGCCCTTCCAAATCGCCGCATCCTATTGGCTTCCCGCGCCCCCGGCTGGCCCTTCGCCTACGCCGGCTGCCCCGGCCTCAGCCGCACCGCTCCAGATCGACCTGCAATATGACCGCACCACGCTGCCCGTGAATGAACCACTCCAGTGCCGCGTCACCGTCCGAAACCACACGGACCAGCTCATCAACATGGCAATTGTGGAGCTGGGCATCCCTCCCGGTTTCGACGTGGCGACCACCGCGTTCGAAACGCTCCAGGCCCAAGGCCAGATCGCCAGGTTTGAAGCCACGGGCAACCAAGTCATCCTGTACCTGCGCGCGCTCTCCCCCCTTCAGCCCTTCCAGTTCGGATACTCCTTGCGCGCCAAATACCCGCTCCGGGTCCAGACCCCACCCAACGCGGTCTATGAGTACTACCAGCCGCAGAACCGCGCCCAGACCAACCCCGTATGGCTCCAGACGCTCGGCAATCCATGAGCCAGAAGGAAATCCGAAATCCGAAGGAAGACCGGGGCGGAGATCCGAAATCCGAAACCCGAAAACCGAAGGAAATCCGAAATCCGAGAGCCGAAATCCGAAGCAACCGGCTGCCGATAGCAATTCGGCCCTCGGATTTCAGACCTCCTGACATACCCCTAGTTTTCCATTGCGTAGGTTGCGTGGCTTGATCCCGCTAGCGAGCGGAGTCAGTTTCTGGCAACGAATGGCTCATGCCAGTGGATTTTCAAACACGATCCGCAATTGGGTGCCTGGGA
>CAIWJG010000349.1 GCA_903912925.1 uncultured Verrucomicrobia subdivision 3 bacterium
AATCCGAACCCAACCTCCGCGCAGCAGCGTAACTGGCCAGGCACTTCCGCCTCCTTCGGATTTCGGATTTCGGATTTCCTTCGGGTTTCGGGTTTCGGTATTCGGATTTTATTTGCAGGCCGCCCTATCGCTCATACCTTCCCCTCATGCCGACTTTTTACGACACCCACGCCCATCTCACCCGCCGCGAGTTTGCGGACGACCTGCCGCAGGTCATCGCCAGGGCAGGGGAGGCCGGCATCGCGAAGATCGTCACTATCGGAACCGACCTGGCGAGTAGCGCGCAGGCGGTCAAGCTCGCGGAGGAGTTTCCCAACCTGTTTGCGGTGGTCGGCTGGCATCCCTCGCACGCGCTCGAAGCGCCGGACGATTTTCGCCCCGCCCTGCGCGAGCTGGCGCGGCATCCCAAGGTCGTGGCTCTGGGTGAGACGGGATTGGACTACTACCGCCTGCCCAGCCGGCAAGCCGGCTTCACCGCCGCCGATGACGAGCGGTACAAGACGAAGCAAGCCGGGCTCTTCCGCCAGCACCTCGAGGTCGCCGCCGAGTTGGGGCTTAACTGCGTCGTCCATCAGCGTGACTCGCTGGCGGACGCCCTGGCCCAATTCCAGCCGTTCGCGGACCGCGTGCGCGCCGTATTTCATTGCTTCGCCGACGATGCAGTCACCATGCAGCGTATTGTGGCGCTGGGATCGCTGGTGAGTTTCACCGGCATTCTGACCTTTAAGAACGGCCAGAACATTCGTGACACGCTGGCGGCCACGCCGCTCGACCAGTTTATGTTGGAGACGGATTGCCCGTTTCTCGCGCCGATGCCCTATCGGGGCAAGCGCTGCGAGCCCGCCTACGTGAAGGAGACGGCGGCGGTCGCCGCGCAGGTCAAAGGCTGTTCGCTAGAGGAATTGAGCGCGGCGACGTGCGCGGCGGCGGAGAGGTTTTTTGGGAAACTCCTTTCGCCTTGACAGCCCTTCAGGTGTTCGTTGCCATCGCGTCCGTGATGGGCGTTTTGCTTCTGGCAGGAAGAATAGTCTCCGGTGCCGGGTGGCCGACCGGGACCCCAACAAGGGACCGGAACATCGAACATCCAACATCCAACATCCAACAGCCAACAGCCAGTGGCTGGGCGTTTCTGAGTCACTGGATGTTGGGCGTTCGATGTTGGTTGTTGAATGTTTTTAGACCTATGCCAGCGCATCGGCGAGCACCTCGGCCATGTGGCGGGCGCGGACGGGCGCCAGGTGCTCGATCTGGTGGCGGCAACTGGTGCCAGAGGCGACCACCGTAGTCCCGAAGGGCTGTCCCCGGACCTTCTGGGCGAGCGGCTCGGCCACCCTGAGCGATAGCTCGTATTTGGATTCGAGCATGCCGAAGGCCCCGGCCATGCCGCAGCAGCCTGTGTCAAGCAGAGTCACGTTACGCTCGGGCAAGCGCTCGGCGAGTCGGAGCAGGAAACTGGGATTCGTCAGCGCCTTGGTATGGCAATGGGCGTGGATGACCATGTTGCCCGCCTTGACCTTGAACTTGAGCGCTCCCGGCTCATGGCTGAGCAACTCCTCGATGAACTGCTCGAACAGGAAGCAACGCTTGGCGACGCGCTCCGCGCCTTCTAGTTTCAGCTCGCGGTAGTCCTCCGCGAACATCGAAAAACAGGACGGTTCCAGGAACAGGATCGGCGCGCCGTCCACGTCCGCGTTCAGCAAGGCGAGGTTGTGCTGACCCAACCGCATCACTTCGTCCAGATTCCCTTGGCTGAAGGCTGGCCGGCCGCAGCACTTGCGGCCTGTCGGCAAGGCCACCTCGAACCCGGCGGCCTCGAGCACTTTCACTGCCGCGATGCCGATATGGGGCTCGTGATACCGCACGAAGGTGTCATCCCACAGCACAACCCGCCCACGCGTGAATGCCTGCGAGCGCCCGCGGCGCGCGAACCAGCGGTCGAAGCGCTGCCGGGCGTAACGCGGCAGCGGCCGTTGCCAGGCGAGGCCCAGCGTTTTCGACAATAGGCTGCGCACGAAGAGCGATCCCAGGGCGGCATTGGCCAGCCGGGGCATGACACAGCCGATCCGGCCCAGCAAATCCACCGAGCTGACCAGCCGCTCGCGCCAGGTTAGCCCGTCACGCCGTATGCGGGCGTTCAACAGCTCAGCCTTCAGCAGGGCCAGGTTGACGTTGGACGGGCATTCGGTGGTGCAGGCCTTGCACCCGAGGCAGTTGCTCAGTGCCGCGTCCAGCTCCGCGCAGCTCAGCGGGTCGCCGTTGGCCACGCCGCGCAGCTCCAGGGCCGCCCGGATCGCATTGGCCCGGCCGCGCGTGCTCATGATCTCCTCGCCGGTGGCGATGAACGTCGGGCACATCGTGGGCGTTTCCTTGCGGCAGCCGCCGCAGCCGTTGCACTGCTCGAGGTTGCGTATGAACGAGCCGTCTTTCGCGGCAAAGGCCAGGACGGGCGTGAAGGGCAGCCGCAGCTCGTGGCCCGCTCCCAGCCGCAGATTCTCGTCGATCTTGAACCGTCCATCCGGGACGACTTTGCCCGGGTTGAAAAGGTTTTGCGGGTCAAACGAGTTCTTGATCTCACGCATCACGCCCAGCAGGCCGTCGCCGAGCTGCTCCGCCATGAATTCCGTGCGGGCGATGCCGACCCCGTGCTCGCCAGCCAGGGAGCCTTGGTAGCGGGAGACGAGCGCGGACACCTCGTTGGCAAGCTGGCGGAACTTCTTCAGGTCCTCGGCCGAATGCAGATCAAGGATCGGACGCACGTGGAGCAACCCCGCCGCCGCGTGACCATAATAGGACGCCTGAATACCCGCGGGTCCCATGAGCGACTGCAAGCCGGCGACGTAAGCCGGCAACTCCTTCGGCGGCACGGCGACATCCTCAATACCGGTCACGGGTTTGGCGTCACCCTTGCGCCCGGTCATGAGCGAAAGCCCGGCCTTGCGCACGGCCCAGATCAAATTAGCGTCGGCTTGCCGGCGGAGAATGGTCTTGCGCATACCCAGCTTGCGCCTCGCCAGGGCCGCCAGAGGGTCATCCACCTCGTCAAAGAACTCGACCGCGAGGATGGATTGGCAGGGCCGGGAATCCAACTCAAGCAAGTCGCGCGCCGACTGGAACTCGCGTTGTCCCCGGGTCTGGTCGAGCAGGACCCGGTCCAGGTGCTCGATGGCGGCGGGTTTCAGGTCGAGCAGCTCCACCGTGGCCTGCATCGCCTCCGTCACTGAGGCAAAGAAGATCAGGGCCAGGCCTTTTTGCTTGGGCAGGGGCACGATCTTCAGCTCCGCCGAGGTGATGGCCGCCAGCGTCCCTTCGCTGCCGCAGAGCAGGTGGTTAAGATTGTCCGGCTCATGGACGCAACGGTCAATGGCGTAGCCGGGCCGGCGCTTCAACCGGCCAGGCGGCAGGCGCTCGGCGATGGTCAGTCCGTGGAAATACGCGAGGTCGCTGACCAGCTCGCGCTGCTTGCGCAGCGTGTCGTGGCTGGGCCCCACCGCTATGATCCGGCCATCGGCCAGCACCACCTCCAGTTCGCTAACGTGATCCGCCGTCGTGCCGTAGGCGGGCGTGTGGGACCCGCTCGAATTGTTGGCGACCATGCCGCCCAGCGTGGCCCGCGCGCTGGTAGCCACGTCCGGTCCAAAGCAATAACCGTGCGGGCGCAGGAAGCTGTTCAAACGGTCCAGCACCACCCCGGGTCCGACCCGCACCGTGCGCCGTTCCAGGTCCAGGTCGGTGATCTGCCGGTTATAGCGGGAGAAATCGACCACGAGCCCTTGGCCTATGGCGCCGCCCACCAGCCCGGTGCCGGCCCCCCGGGGGATGACCGCGACATCCGCCTGCACGGCGGCGTCGATCAGGGCGCTGAGCTGGCGCGTGTTGGCAGGAAAGGCGACGGCCAGCGGTTCGAGCTGGTAAATCGAGGCGTCGGTCGCATAGAGCTGGAGCGTGAGATTATCGAAGGCGATTTCACAATTGGCCCCTCTAAGCGTTACCTGTTGCTGGGCGGATATCATCGCACGCCATTAACTTATAGGCACGAAGGGGCGTGAGGCAAATCCGAAAACCGAAAACCGAAGGAAGGCCGGGGCGGAGATCCGAAACCCGAAACCCGAATCCGCCAGCTCACCCTTTAACGCAGAGGCGCAGAGGTTCGCAGAGATTCGCAGAGAGTTCTTCTTCTCTGCGTTTCTCCGCGTTCCTCTGCAGTGCTATACCCGAGAATCGCGGACTTTTGGCAAGATTTCTTGAGCCGTAAGCAGGACCTTCAGGCCGAAGGCTTGATTCATACC
>CAIWJG010000350.1 GCA_903912925.1 uncultured Verrucomicrobia subdivision 3 bacterium
GAAATACCGAAAAGGGGAATTTGAGTCCAGCAATCAATAAAAATAGTTTTCCGGGCAACTCGCAAAGGGCGCTGGCTGGAGAAAAACCAGCTCACCGACCAGTGCCAGCGCGGCTGCCTCCGTCATAATGAGAATTGCTGCTGGCCACTAACGGCAGGTTGACGCACCACCGCCACCTGGCTTAGAATTCGGACCGCAATGTCAACCATGCCCGCCTTACGCGCCAACCCAACAAATCACACTATGAATCGTGCCTTATCCTCCGCCCTGACCCGTCGCGAGTTTCTGGGGGCTGTCGGCGCTTTAAGCGTCGGCCTCGGCCTCGGCGCCGCACCCGCGGCTCACGCCGCCTCTGGCGAGAAGATCCCCGTCGGCCTGCAACTCTACTCGGTGCGCGATCAATGCAAGAACGACCTGCCCGGCACTGTGGCGGCCGTGGCGAAGATCGGCTACCGCGGAGTCGAGTTCGCCGGCTATCATGGCCGTAGCGCCAAGGAATTGCGCAAGCTGCTCGATGACAACGGCCTCGTCGCCTGCGGCACCCACACACCGTATGAGTCCGTCCTGGGCGATAAGCTCAAGGCCACCGTCGAATTCAACCAGACGATCGGCAACAAGTTCCTCATCGTCCCGTGGATGAATGAGACCCAGTCCAAGCAGGTCTGGCTAGACCGGGCGAAGCTCTTCAACGAGCTCGCCGACCAGGTCAAGGCCGATGGCATGTGGGTCGGCTATCACGCCCACGCGCACGATTTCAAGCCAATCGACGGGGTCTCCGCCTGGGACCTTTTCTTCGGCAACACCAAAGCTGATGTGGTCATGCAGCTCGACACCAGCAACTGCTGTGACGGCGGGGCCGACCCGGTGGCCATCCTGAAGAAGTATCCTGGCCGCGCCCGGAGCATCCATATCAAGGCCCACGGCGGAGGGCCCGAGGCCGTCATCGGCGAGGACAAGGTTAACTGGGCAGAAGTCTTCGCGTTTTGCGAAAGCAAGGGCAATACCCAGTGGTATGTCGTCGAGCACGAGAGCGGCAAGGACCCGATGGATGCGGTGCGGCGCTGCTACGGGGCCCTCAAGAAGATGGGCAAGGTGTAGCGGTGGGCCTTCTCACCCCACGCCCTAACCTTTAGACCTTTAGCGCTCCGGTGCCCGGGCGGGTGTGCGGTTAAACCACCTGCAAGGCGAGATGTGTAAGACACGCCGTGGTCCCAGCACAGGACCGGCACCAGCTTGACTCCGGCGTGCACCCCTTCCATATTCTAAGTTCTGATTCCATCTTTGGATGACTCGCATTTGATGCCCTATGGCCAGATTGAAGCTGAAACGGACTCCGCCCAAGTCCAGCCCCAACCCCGCTTCCGCCCTCAACGCGCCTGGCTTGGAAATCTCGCAGGCGCTTAAGGAGTTGGTCCGCCTGGCCCAGGAGCAGGGCTACCTGACCTACGGCGATATTAGCGATGCGCTGCCCGCGGCCCTCAGCGGGCCCGAGGCGCTGGATGAGATCTACGTCAAGCTGCGCAACCTGGAGGTCGAGATCGTGGATCAGGCGGAGGTGGACCGTATCAAACAGCCCGAGCCGGAGGGGGAAGACGAGAAGGCGCGGCTCGACATCCTGGACGATCCGGTCCGCATGTATCTCAGACAAATGGGCCAAATGCCTTTGCTGACGCGCGAGCAGGAGGTGGAGATTTCCAAACGCATTGAAGCTGCCGAAAACGAATTCAAGCTCGTCCTCTACCGTCTGGGTTTCGCGGCGAAAGAGCACCTGGCGATGGCAGAGAAGCTGGTTTCAGAGCCGCCCAAGGAACGGTTCGACCGGGTGGTGGTTGACAAGCAAGTTGAGAATCGCGAGAAGCATCTAAGAGAGCTACGCAAGCTGATCAGCGTGGTCCGCAAGACCGATCAACAAGCCGATGCGGCTTACGCGCAGTGGCAGGAACTTGCGTCCGCGGCTACTAACGGCAACCTGCTTCATGACGGCTTCCGAAAACTCGACGGCTGGCTCCAGCAGACCTTCCCCGGATTCTGCTACAAGCACAAGGTCCTCGAAGAGATGGCGTTGGTCGCGGAAAACGTCCACGATAAGTTCCAAGCCGGCGTGCGCCTCGTCCAGGAACTTGAGGCGCAGGACAAAATGTCCCAGTCGCAAGCCTTGCTTGAATCGGAGCGACGGAAGCTTCAAGCGCTGGAGCAATTCGTGCGGATGTCCCAGGCGGACTTTCTGACGGCCTGTGCTCAGATGAAACAGTTCGCGGCCCAGGCGCTACAGGCAAAAACCGAGATGATCGAAGCCAACCTGCGGCTCGTCATTTCCATCGCCAAGAAATACACCAACCGCGGCCTTTCCTTCCTCGATCTGATTCAGGAGGGTAATATGGGTCTGATGCGGGCCGTCGAGAAGTTCGAATACCAGCGGGGTTACAAGTTTTCAACTTATGCCACGTGGTGGATCCGCCAGTCCGTTGCCCGTTCCATTGCCGACCAGGCCCGCACGATCCGCCTCCCGGGGCACATGATCGAAGCGCTCAACAAGCTCATGCGCACCCAAAAGCGCCTACTTCAGGACTTCGGCCGCGAACCGACCCCCGAAGAGATTGGTGATGAAATAGAGCTCTCCGTCGAGCGGGTTCGTGCTCTGCTGAAAATGGCCCAGCAGCCCATCTCGCTCCACTCACCCGTTGGCGAAAGCGGGGAAACCAGCCTCGGTGATTTTATTGAGGACAAGACCACGGAGAACCCGGCCGAGCGGACCAGCTTTAGTCTGCTGAAAGGCAAATTGAGTGACGTGCTTGCCAGCTTGTCCGAGCGTGAGCAGAAAGTCCTGGAACTCCGCTTCGGATTAGTGGACGGCTCTTCGCGAACGCTGGAGGAGGTCGGCCGGCAGTTCCAGGTCACCCGCGAGCGCATCCGGCAGATCGAATCCAAGGCCTTGCGCAAAATGCGGCACCCCACCCGCATCCGTCAATTGCATGGCTTCCTCGAGGTTAAAAGCCCCCGTTAGTTTCCCCAGTGCGCAGCTTAGATTTTTCCAACGTTGTTGGCACGGGCGACTGGAGCGCGGACATTCTTGTCCGCCTTTGCGTGATGGTCAACCCGCAAGCCCACCGGCGGACAAGAATGTCCGCGCTCCAGAAAAATGTGAGATGCGCACCCTTGCGAAACAAACGCAACCTAAGCTTGTCGCCCGCCCAACGGAGGCGTAAAGTCGCCGTAAGCGCCTTGTCCCAATTACCCTGCGATATCACGATCTATGACAGGATCTCCCAAACCCCGGCGGCGTGGGATACTCTGGCTGCCGGCAAGTCCCTTTTCTTGAGTCGTGACTATCTCCGGGTGTTGGAGGCACATGGACCGGCCAATGTCTCGGCTCGCTACGCCGTGGTCACGCGTAACCAGGCACCGTTGGCGGCGGTTGCGGCCCATAGTGTCCAGGTGGACGACCAACTGCTAACGGTTCGGGATCGCACTCAGTTTAACGCGGCACAACGTCCGTTTGGCCGGCTGCTTGATAACGGCCTGGCATGGCTGCGCAACCAGTGCCTGGCCGCGGCGGGCCGGCATATTCTATTCTGTGGGCACCCTTTTTCCTGTGGATTGCACGGCGTAGCGTTTGCAGCAGGCCAAGACCCCGAGATGCTCTGGCCAGCCGCGCTCGACGCGCTCCATCGCATCCAACAGGCAGACGGACAAGCCTCCTTCATTGTCGTAAAAGACTTCCTGGGGCATGGCACACACCACAGACACCCCCTGCTTGGTCGGCGCTTTAGCCGTCTTCGAATTGAACCCAGCATGGATCTGCGCACCTCTCCCTCGTGGCGCACGCATTCGGACTACCTCGATAGCCTAACTGCCAAGTACCGTAAGGCCGCACGCAAGACCTGCGACGCCATTGAGCGCTATGGGGCTGTTATGGAATCGTTCCAGGATCTGCCTGCGGAACAGCAGCGTCTCTGCGACCTCTATACTCAGGTTGAACGTCATGCCCAGGTCCGATTTGGCGTGTTCAGTCCCAGCTATTTGCCTGCCCTTGCGGCAATGGCGGGGCCAACCCGTTTCCGGTGTTCCCTGATTCGCAAGGAGTGCTGTGTCGTGGGCTTTTCTGTGGTGCTCAAGGATGGCGACACCGCCGTGGCGCATGTAGTGGGTTTTGACTACGAGGTAAATGAACAGGCGCCCGTCTATTTGCGTCTGCTGCACCAAGTCATCGAGGATGGCTTGTCCTTGGGTTGTCGTATGATCCACTTTGGCCGGACCGCCCTTGAGCCAAAGGCTCGCCTTGGCGCCCTGCCGACCGACACGGAAGTCTGGGTCAAACATTCCCATCCAGTTATTAACCGTGTTGTCGGCCCGCTGCTCCGCATAGTTCCCCAAGATGCCGCGCCTCATCGGGAACCTTTCCGAACCAGGCCCTGATCTAGCCAGTAATCTGGACCCCACAATGATACCTGCTGCCAACTACAGGTAGGGGGTGGGGTGGGCTACTCGTGGCGGGGGGCTAGTCAATTCCTTTCTCGGGGGGCACGTCGTGATTCGACCTGCTGCAAGGTGACTACATATGGCGATGCCTGGGAGCACCTAACTGTGTCCGGAAGCCAAAATACAGCCTCCTCCCAGCCGCCAGCAGCTCGCCGCAAGGGTGGCAGGGAGCGGCTTGCCTCGCTGATGGAGCGTCGGCGCGGGGAGGAGTCATGGGCTGATTATGAGCAGATTCGCCGCGACTGGGTTCTGGGTTCCGAGGCGTTCCGCCAAGAACTGCTGGCGGCAGTCGTCGAGCGCGTCGGGCCGAGCCATTACGGGGCACAGCGTCAGGAAACGGGCCTGCAGAAAGCCGAGCGAATTGAGAGGGAAGAAATGGAGCGGCTGGGCTGGCGTGAGGATGAGCTGCGGGGGCGCCGCAAGGGGCACCGGGCTAAGTGCCCCTGGCCGCAACTGCTGTGACGTAACGCAGACTTGTAGTCCAATGCCGCCAGGATTTGAGCCCCTGCCTTTCGGAAATTCCAGCGCTGAATCCCAAAGGGATTCCGTCCCAAAGCCCA
>CAIWJG010000351.1 GCA_903912925.1 uncultured Verrucomicrobia subdivision 3 bacterium
CAGCGCCGATGGTTTGCGTGCCGACGACACAGTTGTAAACGTCCAACGGGGCGTTTGTGGCGGCAACGGCTCCGGCGCAATGGGCAAGCGCCAGGATGATGGCTCCGAAAACTTGTCCCATCAGGCGGTGGCTGATCGGACCTGCTGGATCGGGCGCATCCTGAGACCACCACCGGAACGCCGGATTCATCCCGCAGCCCTAGCGCGGGTCGCCGGCCTGCCGGATGAATCCGGCGTTCCGATTGGCATGGCCGCTTGCCTTGGTGGTGGTGTCGGGATGCGCCCTGCTGGATCAGAATCGGTATTGCAGGCTGGAATAGAGGAGCTGGGCTTGGTAATTCTGGTGCCCGCCGTAAGTAACGTTCTCGGAGTGGGAATACCCGTACTTCAATGACCAGCGGATCTGCTTGGTAATCCGGCGAGTAAGCGTGGCGGTGATGGCATAGGTATCTTCGCCGGATCCGTAGGGCACGCCGTAGGCAGAGTTGTTCTGGTAGTTGTCGGCGAGGTAGTAGAAGAAGTTCAACTTCAGGTCGGTCCGGTCGTCCAGGACCAGCCCCGTCGAGGCGTTCACGGTCCAGTAGTTGTTCTGCGCCGGGAGAATCGCCGGGGTATAATCGGAAGCGGGGGTCTTCGTCTCGTTCAGGATGTAATTGAGGCCCGCTTGCAGGTAGATGCGGGACCAGGGGGTCCAACTGATGTCCTGCCCAATGATTTGACTGATCGTCCGGGAAGCCTGCACTTCGCTAAGCCCAGAAACCGCATCCGGTCGGGTCTGGACGGTGGAGTATTGGTAGTCGTAGCGAGCGACCGCGCTCACGTTCGGAAGCGGCCTAAACGTCGCCCTGACGTTCCCGTCATAGGTTTGGAAGTTCTGCAAGGTCAGGTAAGCAGGATAGCGGTTGACGCTATCGTTGGGAGTGCTGTCCAGCGTATTATCGTAGGTGTACTCGTTGCGCTTATAGTACCCGCCGGCATCCAGCGTCACGCGGCGATCGGGATACCACCTGACGCCGGCGCTGTATTTCTGGAAGAAACGATCCATCTCCGTGTTCCGGTTGATCGGCGCCACCCCGATCCCATTGACCGGAACCAGCCCCCCCGTCTCCGCCAGAGTTCCGGCCCCCTCTGTCAGCTCGCCCCGGGCATACAGCACCCAGTTGGTGATGCCGTTATAGTTCACATCCAGGCGTTCACGCACGTCAAGGTCGCTGAGGTTGTTGTTCGCCGTGAAGGGTGAGGACTGGTAATCACTCAGCGTCTCGCTGCCACCGGAGTTGCCATCTGCGTTCTGCTGCTGGATGCGCACGGAAGGGACGATGGTGAGATTCTTCCAGGGCCGGGTGAAGAGGTTCACGTTGCCAACGTATTCCGTCAGATGAGATCCGCCGTTCAGGCTGTTATACCCGAGACCATTCTGGGCGTTCGGAACGTAGCTGACATCGTAGTCCCCTCCGTATATGCGGCTGCCGGAGAAAGTGTTGTCCAGGTCCGAAAAGGAAAAGCCGCTGGAGAGCATCACGTTCTTGCTCACCCAGCTTTCGGCGAAGGAATGGACATTGAGGAGGTCATAGCTGGTGCCCTGCTTGTTGGTGACCTTCTGCTGGCTGGATTCCCCGGGGAACTGGTCAATCTTCAGCGCATCATCCATCCGGCCAGTCTCGTATCGGATCCCCGCACCGAAATCGACGGACTTGATGTGGTGGGTAAAGTCCAACTGGAAGATGTCGCTCTTCTCATCAATGTCATAGATTGAGGGGCTAAGTCCGCGCACGAGCGCGCCGCCCTCGGGATGCGTGTATCCCCAACTGGTCGAGCTCTTCTCGCCTTCCCGGAAGGTGTGGTCGTACTTGAAGGTGACCTTCGGCTGGTCCTCCAGCGTCAGACCGGCTTCGATGGAGAAATCTCCTCGATCCAACCCCAGCGCATCTCCGGGATAGCCATAGTAATTGGCCGTAGGCGGAAAGTAGCCCCCATCACCATTGTACCAGGTGCGGAATTCGCTGGCCGAGAAACGCAGATACCCGAGCTTCTCCTTTTCAACCGCCAGGTTCAGTTGGTAGTCGTGCTCATCGAAGATGCCCCGCCCATCCACGGTCAGCGTGGTGTTCGTGGCGATGGTTTCCTGGAGATGGAAATCCGTAATGCCGCCAAAGACGCCGGCGGAATTCTGGTACCGCTGCTGGGCCTGGGCCTTGTTGCCTTGGGTCAGGAAGCCGCCGACCCCGAACTCGACCCAGTTGTTGTAGTTATTGGTGCCGCCCTCATAAAACTGCTCGGGAGTCATCGGGACGGCCGCCGCCGCCGGCTTTGGGGCAGCGGCTGCCGCAGCGGCCGCCGGGGCGGCGTTGGTCGCGGCGGATGGCGCGGCGTTAGTCGTGACCACCGCCGCGGCGTTAGTCGTGGCTGCGGGCGGCGCATTGGTCTCGGCGGCCGCTGCCTTGGAGACGGCCACGCAGAGGCCGAGCAAGAATGCCCAAAGCCACCCAATCCGCTTACACTGGAACTCGTTGCTTGCTTTCATTGGGGTTCGGGTTAAGGGTTAGAAGCGCAGAGAAGAGCTGACGCGAGAACCATGCACCGCCTCGTGGCAACCCGCCGTCCAGCATGTGCCTTGCTGCAGGCGCAACGAGTGGTCCGATCCGCCAATCAGAATCTTACCGCCGCTAACCTGCTGGAAGTGGCAGCGCAGGCAAAGATTCGCATCGCGCACCTTGAGCATCTTGGCGTTGACCGAGCCGTGCGGGGTGTGACAGGTCGTGCAGCCTTCGCGCAAGGCCTCGTGCTCGAACACGTAAGGTCCGCGCTGCGCCGGATGACAGCCGAGACAGGCGCCGTTTTCGGAAAGCAATGAAGTGCTCCCGCCGCGGACAATCGAACCTTTATGCGGCGAGTGACAGGCGGTGCAGCTCATCCGCCCCTCGGGCACCGGATGGTGGGAAGGCAGTTCAAACTGGCCGCGTGCGTTGGGATGGCATTGGAAGCAGACCTTTTCGGTGGAGCGGGCAGAATTGAGCGGGGGTTGCGCGCCAAAGCTGGTGGCCGAAGGGCGCCCGGCGGTGAAGCTGTAGGGCGGCTTCACTTCACCCCCTGACTCGGAGTGCAGGCTGGCCGGCCCGTGGCAGGACTCGCACCCAACGTTGCGCGCGTTAGGTCCCTCCGCAATCAGCCGCGCGTGGTCAGCCGTCGCGAAGTCCCGGCACAGTTTGTCGTGACACTGTTCACATTCCTTCGACCCGATGTATTTGGCCCCCGGAACGTCGGGCAGGACGACCACGGAGCGATGCACGGTCCCGCAGGAGATCAGCGCCAGCAACAGCACCACTGCCGCCGCCGCCGCCAGCGATCGAATCCATTTTACCCGCTGCCTGCCATCCATGCAAAAGTTGCGATTCATCATAAGGGCTCTGATTGTCGTTAATCACCACTATCGTTCGGCACGGCCAGCCACCGGCCGTCCCCGCCGCCGAGCGCGCTTCTCTAAGGCAGCTCTAGGTCCACCCAGACTTGCGCGTTGTACAAAAGGAGTCCGGAATAGTTGAAATTGTGGACGCCCAAACTGCCGTCGTAAAGCACCAGGTAAAGGTTGAACCTGGCCTTCTTGATATTATCCGGAATCAGCGCTTGCAGAGCGGCCGTGGGCCCCGGGCCACCCGGCGACAACGTGCCCGGCACGGTGTATTCCCACGCCCTGGTGCCGTAGCGCGCGGTTCCCAATATGGCCGGAGCCTTGGTGACGGCCCATTGATTCAAGGAAGCCTGCAAGTCCTGTATCGAGTTCGTAATCAACCCGCAAAAAAAGACGACCGCATTGCTGGCAATCACGGCACTTCCGTGGCACCCGGCACAGACGGCATAACTATCCATTGCAAACGAGTGGCCGGTAGTAGCCGGCTGGGCCGAACTCCCCACGGGGACTCCTTGCATATGACAGCCAACGCACTGGTTGGTAATATGGATCGCGTGGTAACTCGGATTGTATTGGGCCGGCCCGGAACTCAGCTCGCCGACGGAACCCAGCAACATGTTGTACTGCGGCAGTTTACTTGGCGGCGCACTCGAAATGGTCCACGAGGCACCGTGATCGTTGTGGCATTGGGCGCAGAGATTAACGCCCGGATTCAAGCTGGTCGTCGAGAGTCCTGAGACATAGTCATTTGTGGAATAAAGGCGGCTGCGCAGTAGCGCAGGGAAGCCAGTGAGCTGGTGTGGCTCATGGCACGTCGGACAGCCGGCGTGCCCGCTTGTCTTCCAATCCTTATAGATCGCGGGGTGGCAGGTGCCGCAAGAAGTGCCCGACAGCGGTAGATTGAGATTGGGGCGGGTCGTCGGATCGTAGTCATTAGCGGCATGGTTGGCAGCCGGGCCATGGCAACCCTCGCATTGCTGCGCGTGCGGAGTGGTACTCACTGTCTGCACGATCGGTGAGTGGCATTCGAGGCAGAGTTGAGAACTGGCGGAGGTGGCTGCGGTTGGGACCGGGGAAATGGTTGGGGCGGAGACTGCTGCGCGCTGGATCTTGAGGACAACGGTTTGGCCGAGGACCTTTCCGCTCAGGCTGTCAACCGCATTGGTGGCCGGGAAATAGTTGATACTCAGGGCACTGCCCCGATCGGCGCCAACGCCCGCGAGCTTCATCAGGCCGAGGCCCGAGCGTGCCGAAAAGCTGCTGGCCAAACTGGTTTGCAGGCTGCGGCCGTTGGGCAGGACGACGGAACCGGAACCGCCGGGCGTCTGGACATTCATGGTCACACGCCAACTCCCATCCGCGCCCGCCGGCAAAGGCACGGTCGAAATGGCGGAGTTGATGGTCCGGCTGCCGGTCTTCCCGAATTTGGCTTGCCCACGGGCCGTTCCGTTAAGGAACCCGTTACTGACCCCCAGGTTGTATTGGACCGAGATGGTGAGGGGGCCGTTAACTGCAACCGCGGGGTCCTTCACCAGCCAGAGGATGGACAACTTGGCGAGCGTTACTTTACCGCCGCCGCCGCTTACCCCTCCCGTCACAGTGTACTGTGCCGAAACGAGGTTAGTGCCGACTAGCACGTTGGTCACCCCTGAACCGCGCAGCAAACCCGTGGCATCCTGTTGCACGGAAAAAACCAGAGAAAGATTCATCGGCGCGCCGCCCGGCACCAGGGCTTGCTGGTCCAATTGGTAGCTCCCCGTGAGGTCATAAACCGGCGTGGTCGAACTGTTGAAAGCGAAACTAACCGGTCCGGAAGGAATGGGCGGGCTGACCGCCGTGTTCTGTGTGCCGGCGCGCAAAGTAGTGGCTAGCGAACACAACGTCGCCAACAGCCAAACCGACGCTTGCCTAACCAACGGAGCTTTCATGGTATTCATAAGCCGCAAATATCGCTGCGCAAAGCCATCACCGCCCAGCGCAAGGAAATGGTATCACCCGAGCGCCGACAGAATTCACCTGGTTGGATATTGAACCATCACCCGGACGCGCGCAACACCAGATTGGGTCCCGGGGCCAACCGGCCAAGCCAAACGCTAGGCCGGGGCGCCGGGCCGAGCTATCCCAATATTGCCTGATACTCACCATTAATTGCCTTGCCGCGAGCGCAGCCGAATAGCCCGCCCCTTTGTGCGCACGACAGATTTCTTCGGGATGGGCGGCCGACTCTCATTAACACCTCGCTTCAGCGAGGTGGGGGTGGCACGCGAACCGGCTCCCCAACCGCTTCAGCGGTTTACGGTGGTGGGTAAACCGCTGAAGCAGTTCCGCCCCGAGACCACCTGTTACTGAGGAGTCCGCAGCATATACTACACCCAAAGCTACCGAGGCTTCTCCCTCTCCCCTTGCCCCGTGAAGTCTTTCCCTTACTTCACTGGGCTTCCGAAGGGCTGGGGTGAGGGGTTGCTCCGTGTCGTCTATCCCGCGGTCTTGGCAGTAAAATCACCCCGAGAAGAATCCCGTCTTGCGCCCCTCCCCTTTCCCCGTGCCAAATTTCACTCGCGGCGCTCCTCCCACTCTGGCAAAATACATACTGAGCGCGGCGTCAGCGCCGTAACACCAAAGAACACCATGAACGATTTACGGGCAAGCGATACGGGGCGGACTAGCAAGCAGTGCGCCGGCGAGCAGGCCGGTGCCCGGACCATCCTTCTCTTCGCAGTGGTCTTCCTCCTGGGCATCGCGGTCAGCGCGGTCTGGTTCTTCATCGGCTCAAAGCGCAGCCCGACCGGCGGGAATGGTGACAACCCAGCTATCCAGTTATCCGAAAATACGCGGGCCGTCTTGAGCCATTTGGACTCGCCGCTTGAGATTCGGTTCTACGCCTTGCTGGACCCGGCCTCGGGGCCCGACTCCATGACGGCTTTCCCCGCTCGCGTGGAGCAACTGCTCTCCGCCTACCAGCAAGGGGCTGGCGGCAAGATCAAGGTAACCAGCGTCAATTCGCCATCTACCGCCAACGCTAATGCGGCCCGGGCGGATGGCCTCGAGGCCTTTAATTCCCAAAAAGGCGATGCCTGTTACCTCGGCGTCGCGCTCGTCATTAAGGGGCATAAAGAAACCGTGCCCCGCCTGTCCCCCGAGTGGGAACAAGCCTTGGAGCCCGACCTGACCCGGGCCATCGTCCGCCTGCTGGACGCGGGCCGCGCGGACACCGTCTCACTGGTCGTCTCGCAGGCCAACGCAACTGCCGTTCAGGAAGTCAAAGCCCTGATTCCCAACCTCGCGGCCGTATCGGTGCAGCAAGGAAACGAGATTCTTCGGGATGCGGCCTTCAAAGACTTCACTGCGGCGACGCAAGAAATGCAGACCCAAGTCAAGGAAGCCGAGCAACGCCTCGTCCAAGCGCATAACGGTGGCTCCGAAGCCGAGCAGCAGGCCGCCATGAAACACCTTCAGGAGGTCCAGGCCGAGCAGACCGAAAAGCTCAAGCAAATTGCCGGCCGCTCCAGAACACAGCTCGACACCTTCCAACAGCTCAAAGCGGCACCCCATTGACACGGGGCGCATTCGCGAGTTCCTGGTACGGTGTCCCGGCTTTAGCCGGTCTGGCGCGCCCGGGACTCCGTGCCAGAAACTCGCGAATGCGCCCTTGACACGGCCCGCGACCGAAGGGAATCGGGTCCCGGGCTTCCGACCGCGATGGTTGGCCGCTGCGCTGAACTAACCTCGCGCACCGCCTGACGTAGCGCCCTGCCAGTTCTTCAAATAGGCAGGGAAACACAAGCAACGGACAGGGGACGGTCCACGCCATTTCGGCCGCCTGATTGGCCGCCCCACAGAGCCGCTTGCACAGTCCAACCGGTACTGGGGACGGGAAAGCGGCAGAGGACAGCCGCTTTGGCTCACCGGGAGCCAACGCCGGGCCCCTCTGGTGTGCCTGCGGACAGCCACCGCCCTGCGCGGCCATCAGGCCCGGACCTCAACCACCGAATTGAGCGAGCCGTGCTCGTTCCAGACGTTCTCGTGGGCGAGCGGGTCGGGTATCCACTCCCCATCGGCCACGAACTTGTATTGATACCGCCCCGGCGCTAAATCAACAGTCGTTTCCCAATGCCCGCTTGAATCTCGGCTCATGGGCGTCGCGTTGGGCGACCAGCCGTTGAAATCGCCGGCGAGCAACACCTGCTTGGCACCGAGGTCAAGGATCACGAAGCTCACTTTGACACTCCGGGTCGCTGCCGGCTCAGGGGCTTCAGTGACCGCCGGCGTTTTCGCCGGGGATTTCGCCGGCTCCCACTGGATGGGAAGTTTAGCCGGTTGCGCTGCCGGAGCAGGCGAAGCGAGGGACACGGCTGCCTTGACTGGTCCCGCTTGAACCTCTCGTGCCGGCGCTTGGGAGGGCTTCGACGCCCCCTGCGCGGGGCCCGGGGTCGGCCACAAAGCGGCCAGCGGCGTCAGTGGCGTCGGGGACACCGCTGCCGGGCCACGATAGAGGTCAGGCGTCGCTGCCGGGGCCGATGATTTCAGGGCTTCGGCTCCCATCGCCACCGCATTCTTCAGCCGCTGACCGTTGGGTTCCTGTGGCTCCGCCGGATAGGCTCTGTCAGACGGCTTCGCCCCCGCTTCCGGAGCGAGTGGCTTCGCTGATTTCGTTAAGGGCTTCTTTGCCATTGTTTTTGTTGGTTGTGTTCTCAATTGAAAAACTCGGAAGCGGAATATCGAACTGCAGTCCGCCAGTGTCAACCCCGGCAGTGGCATTTCCGGTGCACTGGGCAGAGGTAAAGATTCGGCAAACCCGCTGCCGCGTCCCCTGACGCGGTAGCGGGTTCACCGAATCTTTAGGAAAGGCTCAACTGCCCGTGCCCAGGCTCGCCCATTAGCCATACCCACGATTAATCCCCCTTTAAACCCATCGTAAACCCCTCCTATACCCCCAGTATGCCCCACGTATTGATATTACGAGGGGTTTAGAGGGGGTATACGGGGGGTGTAGATGGGGTGTAGTGGGGGATATAGCGCGGCTATGGCGGATGAAGTCAGGGGAGAGACTGGAAATCGGGGATTGGGGCCGGCTTGAGCGAGCGCTTGGCGTAAACATTGGCAAACCCGCCGCTGCGTCAGGGGACGCGGCCTACAACACGGCGAATTTGTCTCCTGCAGGCCGCGTCCCCTGACGTGGCGGCGGGTTGACCGAACGTTTACGGGCGCATCAAGCGAATGCCTTTACGCAGTAATGACGGGTCTGTCCTGTGCTTTTCCCTAACCTCTCCGGTCTTGACCCAAGTGCCTCCGCCTTCTATTTCTCGCGGGCAATGTCGCCGTCAGAAGCCTTGCAAACGGCAGGCCGGGTCGCTGTCTGGCGGCCCGGCTAAAGCTCTCCATTGAAGGCCCGGTGCAGCATGGATTGAAAAAGGGCTTCCAGGCGTTGGCGGCTGGCGGCCTGGGCGGCTTCTAGCTCGCGGATCTCAGCCACCCGCTGGGCGAACTCTACTTGAAAGAGGAGTGGAGGAACGAGCAATCGAATTTGCTCGATTACCGTCTGATTGATCTTGAACGCGCCGTTCGTCGTCCTTGCGCCGGAAGCAATCTGGGTGCGGGTGACAGGCAGATTCCAAGCTTCCTCCAAGAAGGTGGGCAGAAGCATGTCAGGCTTGGGAACCCCCGCAACCATCGTGTCGGGAAAAACAATATTCTCACCGACACCTGAAGGGAACTTACCACGCCCAACAAGTTCCCGATTTCCGTTACCCCGACAAATTAGGAACAGTCGTTCGGAAGTTTGGCAGTCCTTGTCTGGCAGTCTTGCGAATGACGCATCCTTCCACGCGGCCGCGTTGAAACGTTCCCCTGTGATGGCGGACAACGTGAAAACTTTCGCTGGATGCGTGCCATCTTTGGCTGGGGAAAGGCCATTCCGTAGCGGCTCGGCAAGGAGTTGGCCGAAATCGAATACAGGCCAGCCTTTCGGATTTGTAACGGGGTCCCCGAACATTTCGTGAAAGAGGGCGGGGAGGAGGGCGGCGGTGCGGCAGTCGGCTTGGGCGCGGAGCTTCCGCAACTCGTCCGCCTCGTCCAGCAGCTTCACTATCCGCTCCTGCTCCGCGAGCGGCGGGACGGTGACATCTACTGACGAAAGCGCCCCCTTTGTAATGTGTTGGAGCCCAACTCCGCCATGCGCTTTGCCAATAAGCTCGTCGAGCTTCGAGTTGACTTGGTAAATGAAGAAGGGCGGCAGTACTTCTTTGTTCAAGTGAACATTGAAGATGTGCTGATTCAGCCAGCCTTCCGGTCCGTTCCATCGAAAACATCCAAACGAAGTGCCAGGCGTGCCTGACCATGAAAGCAAGGTATCGCCTGGGCGAACCCGGAATTTCTCGGCGATTTTCTTCGATGTTGAGTTAAATGGCTTCGCCGGGTCGTTTAAGTTCTGAATCCTAACAATGGGCAGGCCAGAGCCATCCCAATCACTTGGCTTGAACGGAGCTCCGTTTACTAATTCGCACACCTTCCCCAGCGGCTTTGTCGGCCAGCGTCTCATTTCTTGCTGCCGATGTGCGTGAGCAACGCGTCGCCACGCCGGACGATTTCCTTTTCCAACTTCAGCACGTCGCCAAGGATGTCTGCCGGAGCGTCATGGGCCACGGCTTCGGTGGTCACCGGTTTGTAGCGGCCTGCTGCGAGACTCCACTCGTTCTCTTTGATTCTCTCAATCGGCACACGGTAGCTGTTCGGGCCTTCTTCACGGCTCGGCCATTTAGCCAGCACATCGGGAATGTCGTTGGCCTCAATCGGCGTGCGCTTGTCGTCGAGGCTAAAACCATCGGCGGTGATGTCGTAAAACCAAACGGATTGCGTCGGTTTCCCTTTTTGGAAGATGAGAGCCGCAGTGGCGACCCCGGCGTAGGGCTTGAACACGCCGCTGGGCAAGCTGATGACCGCCTGTAAGTCGCACTCCGTCAGCAGCAATTCACGCAGTGCAGTCGCCGCGTTCGTCGAGCCAAACAGCACGCCGTTGGGCACGATGACACCAGCGCGGCCATCCTTTGTGAGATGATCAATAATCCACTTAAGAAAGAGCAACTCCGTAGCCCGGGTATCCAGCTTGTAGTTGAGGTCGGCCAGGATGCTTTCCTCCTGCACTTTCCCCGAGAAGGGCGGATTGGCGAAGATGATGTCAAACAGCACGCCCGGATAGACACCGCCAAAGCCGGTGTTGAGCGGGTTGAAATGCTGAAGGTCGGCACGTTCCAACTGGTGCAGGTAGAGGTTCAGAATGGCGATTTTGACCATGTTGGCATCGTTGTCGAAGCCGGTGAACGCCTGTTCTTCAAGGAATTTCCATTGCGCCGGTTTGAGCATCGAACCGTCACTTTGCCCGCGTCGTCTGTCCGCCAGTTTTGTGTTTTGAAGCAGGATATAGACGAAGGCGGCGATGAGAAACCCTGCCGTGCCGCACGCCGGATCGCATATCCGCTGGCCGGGCTGGGGGTTCACCAGCGCCACAATCATAGTGATTATGTGGCGGGGGCTGCGAAATTGACCGTTGGTGCCGGACATGGAGAGCTTGCTGAGAAGGTACTCATACATGTCGCCCTTGAAGTCGTGGCCTTCGTGCGCGGCCAAATCCATTTCGTGGACGCCCTGCACGACAGCGCGGAGCGTGGGGCGGTCGTAAATCTTGAGCGTGGCGCGGCTGAACAGGAGCTTGCCGGTGCCGGTGAGGCCGGGGAGTTCGTGGAAGCTTTCGATGGCGTCGCGGATGGCGTTGAACAGGTTGTCGCCGGTGAGGGTGACGAAGTTGCCCCAGGCGTAGCGGGACCACTTGCCCGAGAAGATGCGGTCGTACTTTTTGCCGCCGAGCGCGGCGAGCGCCTCATCCTTCTCCGTGAGCAGGCGCAGGAACAGCAGGTAGGAAATCTGCTCGATGGAATCCATCGGGTTGTTCACGCCTCCCGCCCAAAGGATGTTCATGAGCTGGTCCACCTTCTGGCGCAGGCCAGAGGAGAAGAAGTTGGATTGCGGTGAAATGCTCAACTGCGATACCGAGTCGGAATTGGCCGGGGGTGAACGCATGATGGTATATGGCTATCGGTATTCTGCGGCCAGCAACGACTGGCGAACGAGGGTTGACTGGCGCAAGGCTTCAAACACGTGCTCGCGCTCCTCGAATCGTGAAAGCGCGGTGATGCCGCCCAGTTGGTTGAACTGGGTGGAAGTGAAAATCGTCATATCGCCGGACATGAACCGTTGCAAGGCCGTGGAATCCTCCGCGAGTAATTGGGCCGTGGCGTCCACCCATTTTTGCTCGCTGTAACGCAGGTTGAACCGAGCCGCGATGGAATCCACCGTGTCGGTAACAATGGCCTCGCGTGTCGGTAGGGATCGCTTGCCGACGGCATGGTAAACAAAGGCCGGGGTTGGCGCGGGAACGCCATAGGAAACGACCAGTTTATCGGGCGAGTAATACATTTCCGGGCGATGGTAGAATCGCTGGTTGACGATGGTTTCAATCGCATCGTCATCCTCGGCTTCGACGGCCTCTTTCAACTCGGGCGTTTTGTCCACGAACTCCCTGATGTCCTTTTCATAAGAGCCGCGGAAGGTCATCACGTCCACTTTTTCGCCGTTGGGCCCGACCACGCGGATTTCCTCGCTGACCAGGATGTCCTCACCCTCCCAGATGGGGATATCCTTAGGCGGGGGCGGTGTTTCTGGCTTGCCGCCGCCCGGCGGCGGCTCATGGACGAGGTGGCCACCGTCAGCGCCCGGCGGATAGGGTTCGACCTCCCGGGCTTTTTCGCGGGGCAAGGGCAGCGGCAGCGAGTAGTCGTAGGTATCCTCGAAGTATTCGGCCACGGCGCAGAAATCGAGCAGGAAGAAATGCTTCTTCTCGTATTCGGTGTTGCCGATGCGAAAAGTGAACAGCCGGGTGCCGCGTCCCTTGATCTGGATGTACTCGGTGGGCGAAAAAATGGGGCGCATCAGGCCGATGTTGAGCAGGTCACGGCAGTTGTAGCCCGTGCTCAACATATCCACCGAAACGGCGATGCGTTCAGGCCGCTTGCCGTCACGAAATTCCTTGGCGATGGACGAGGCATCTTCAACACGGCTGGTGATCGTAACGGCGATGCCGGGTTGAATGTCGTTGAGAATCTTGGTCAGCGCGGTCGCGTGAGTCTGATTCACAGCAAACACGATGGACTTGCCGAGTTTGCCGCCGGGGTCTTTCTGCGCATGTTTCAGGAACGCTTCGCACATCAGGCGGTTGCGGCCCGGCGTGAAGATCTTCCGCTCCAAATCCTGAATCTTGAAGCTTTCCTCCTGCTCGTTGATGACCACCGCCCAACCGGATTCATCCAGGGCCTTCGTCGTAATGTCCGAGCGCAGGTCAAAGATCTTCGGCAGGCAGAGGAACGGGCCTTCCGGGTCTTTCACCGCGTCAATGATGTCATACCGGAAGGTCGGGAATCCGGGCTTGCAGCCGAAGTAGTTGTAGGTATCGCGGAGCAACCGCGCTTCCGCCGCTTTGGGGTTCTCCTGCTGCAACTGCTCCAAGTTGATGTTCTTCAGGTAAGCCTTGGGCGTGGCGGTTAGGCCGATGCGAGTCGCCTGGAAGAACTGCACGACCTCTCGGGCATCGCCGTAAATGGAACGGTGCGCCTCGTCGTTGATGACCAAATCGAAATGGAAGGGCGTGAACTCCTCGCGGTAGCGGCGGTCAACCATGAGCGATTGGAGGGTCGCCACCACGACGCAGGAGCCGAGCAACTCGCCCGGATTGCGGCGAGCCGTCTTGTAAAGCACCGGCTTGAACTCAGCGAGAATGACGTTGAACTCCTCAAGGGTCTGCTTCGCCAACTCGATGCGGTCAACGATGAACAGAACCCGCTCGGCGTTACGCGTGATGAGGAAGCGGCGAATCAAAGCGGCACAAAGGAGGGTTTTCCCGGTGCCGGTGGCCATCTCCAACAGAAACTTGCGGAGGCGTTTGTTGTCGAACAGGGCGCAGAGGGTGTCAATCGCCTTAATCTGATACCGGCGAATAATCAGGTCGGAACGAAATCGCTTGAGCCAGTCGGGGGTGATGACCTCGCTCATCAAGGGGCGAGGCGGCTGGAGATTCTTGAGCCGCAGCCGTTCCAAGTCGGCCCGTGACGGCAGGCGTTCAATCCGATAGGCGTCCTGGTCTTGGCGGGTGTAATTCCAGAACCAGTGTTCGCGCCCGTTCGACAGGATGACAAAAGGGGCGTTGAGATTCTCCGCGTAGCCTCGCGTCTTTTCCTTGGCGTCGTAGGGGTCAACCTCTTCTCTTTTGCCTTCCAGGACGGCCAACGGCCCACGCTGGCCCCCCAACACGTAATCGGCCCGCTGATCGCCAATCGCCATCTCGAAACGCACCTCTTTGGGGTCCAGCAGGTTCCACCCGCTAAACTCCAAAGCCTTGTCAATGAGAACGCGAGAGAATGCTTCGTTGGCCCCA
Organism: uncultured Verrucomicrobia subdivision 3 bacterium; assembly: GCA_903912925.1. Classification (GTDB taxonomy): domain Bacteria; phylum Verrucomicrobiota; class Verrucomicrobiia; order Limisphaerales; family UBA8199; genus PALSA-1440. The sequence continues at coordinate 13,890 of CAIWJG010000351.1, forward strand.
GGTGGCATGGGCCAGATTGAGCCCTTACCGGTTCACAATTGCAAATCTAAATTCACTTGGCACAGGCCTAGGCAACTCATTGACCAGCGATTGGAGGGATACTTGCGTTTCGTGGCTGGCCGAGCCTGCGTTGGAGATCAGAGGTCCGCAGGCGGTAGATATTATGCCGCTCGGCCACCCGCTTTTCGCTCCGCAGCTTGAGCGAAATACCGCACCGCTTTCCGTTCCTCGGCCTTCACGGTCCGCTGGTACGCCTGAAGTTGTCCCCGCCCGCTGAATTCGATGGCTCCGCTTCCGGGCTTGCAACGCCACGTCGGCGGCGGGATCTGCTTCTTTAAGCGCTGCTTTGAGACCAGATTGGGCGGCAGTCTCCAAATGAGCGCCAGATCGCGGTTGGGAAGCCGGAAATCTATCTGGGCCCAGGGATGCTTGCTTTTCTCGCGCAGAAACGGTTTGAGAAACGAATGCAGGGGACTACTCTGCCAATAGTCCCCAAAGCCATATTTCCGTTGCAGTTCCGCCCAGGTCAACCCTTTGAGCTTGTCCAGGTTATCCTTGGCCCACTGGAATGCTTGTCTGGTCACGCGCTTGATATTGGGGTGAGTGGGCTGGGGAGCACCAAGCTGTTGTCGAATCTGGCGGATGCGCTCCCCAGTGAGCCCCATTTCGACCGCCAACTCGCAATTCTGCTTGGACCAATCCACCTTGGACCACCTGGCCAGGAACGCATTGCGCTGGAGTTGGCGGGCTGATAAAGGGGCCATGACTGTCTTTGTTGACTGCACTTTAGGTCTCGGAAGAGACTACCCAGCTCGGCCAAGTGAAACAAGCCCGATTTTTAGGCCCGATAGCTTTCACTAGCGGCCTCCACGACGCCCAAAAACAAAAACCCCTCCGCACAAGTGCGGAGGGGTTGACGGGAGCCGGTCTTATTCAGCCGGCTCCGAAGGACTTTAAGCGGTTACGGGTTATGGTAAACGCGGAAGTACTGCTGCACGTCCTTGCGTGTCGGCGTGACGTAGCTGATCTGCGAGCCGGTGCCCGCGATCGGACCAGCGATCGTCTTCCAACCAGCGCTCAGGGACGAGACTTCCTGGATGTAGTAGCTCGAGCCCACTTCCGTGTCAAAGGCCACCTCTGCCGCCGTGTAGATGTGCAGGGTATTGGTGCCGGACGGATTACCCACGTCCTTGCCACTCGCCCATACCACACCGTCGGGAACCTGGAGACCGGCCACCAGTGGATCGAGACCCAGGGAGTACTTGAGCCAGTTGGGCACGCCATCGCCAGCGGGCGAGGCATTCGGTGCGGCATTTACATTCGTAGCCGAGCCGAAGTACTGGACCTGCCACGTATCCGGCAAACCGTCGTGGTTAGCATCGCCCGTCAGGTCGGCCATGGAGGCTTTGAGGATACCCACAGCGTAGGGGAGATTGTGGACGCCCAAGCTGCCGTCATTGGCGACAAACTGCCAGTTATAACCGGCCTTCAGGAACTTCGCCGGCCAGTTTGTCTTAAACGAAACGCTGCTCTTAATGACGCCGTCAGCCACGTAGTTGCCATTGGATTGCCAAGTCGAGTTCGGCAGCATGGTGGACAGCTTGTCGAGCAGGTGTTTGACTTCGGTCTGGACGCCTTCGAGCACGCCGTCGCCATTGAGGTCCCCTCGCGGCATGTTAAACGAGGCGATCTGGCCGTGGCATTGGACGCAGACATTCACCTTGTCGTACGAGTTCGTCACCAAAACTCCGCCGTTGGTAGTAACAAGATTGTAGCTCATGTTCCAAGTATGACCGCCAGCCTGCAGGTAGGCCGGATCGCCAGAGGGCGCAGGCTGCATGTGACAGCCGACGCACAGGTTGGTGACCGCAGTGCGGTGAGCCGCGCTGGGAATATTCTGGCCGTAGGTGACCGCGTTGAGGCCCTCGACCATATCACCCTGCGGATTGTCGTGAACACCGAAGCTAGAGCCACCGAACCAGGTCGGCTGCCCAATGGGATATTTCACAAGCATGTTGGTGACTGAGCCATTGCGGACCTGATGGCACTGCAAGCAGACGGAGCCGAAGCCGGCGTTCGTAATCACAGTGCCGTCCGGCATCTTCACCGCGCCCAACGAGCGGATCAGGTGCGGGTTGTCGGCGGGCACGGTCAGGCCATGCGGTTCGTGGCAAGTCTGGCAGCTAATGGCCGCAAAAGTCACATTGGTGACCGGAGTGACCGCATAGCTCCCATCGGCGTTCGAAGTCGCCCGGGCAATGAAGCCATTAGCCGAGTGACAGGGCATGCAATTGACACCGGTGGGGCCCGTAGTCAGAGCGTGGCGGGAGGCATACCATTGGGTGCCATAAATGTGGTGGGACGGAGCGTCATGGCACTGATTACAGTCGCCCGAATTGACCGTCTTGCTGATGAAATTGGTATTGCCAAGCCCGCCCGCTGGCGTGAAGACGTGCTGACTGCCGGGGCCGTGGCAGTTCTCGCACTGAATGTTGCCGAGCGTGGCCACATTGGGGTAAACCGCCTGCATATAAGCCCAGTTGGTAGGGGCCAGCACGGTCGGGAAAGTCCAACCATACTTCTTGGCGGCGTCGTCAAAGCCACCATTGACCGCATTGGTATTGACGTCGTAGCCGGCGGTGTGGCACTTGAGGCAGGACGCGCTGTAACTGCCCAGCTCGCCATTGATGCCTTCGGTGAAGATGTGCGCATGGGCGGTTTTGATCCAAGGGGTGTACATGTCTGGCGCCGCTACGCCACCGCTGTGACAGAAGGCGCAGGTGTTGACGCCCATGTAGGTGGCGGCCGTGATGGTCTGGGATACATTGGTCGTGCCGTTGGTGGTCGTCACAATCGAGGCAATCACCGTGTATTGTCCTTCCAGGTCCGGACGCAACAGCATACGACTGGCCACCTGGTAGCTCGCTCGGGCATTCACATCATAAATGGGAATATTCGTTCCCAGCGGGCTAGCGGTCAGTGCCGCCGTCGAGAACTGCGGCGCATTGGTCAGCGTCCAGGTGACGGTAACAATGTTAGCAGCGGGAATGACTTTGTTCATCTCGGCTTCCAGGTAGACCGGGGTGCCGACGCCGACCGTCGTTAAACCGCCCGAATTCTCGGTGGTGGACGGAAGCTTATATACGGTGACGTCCCCGGGAGTTACTGGACGGAGGACGAGTTGGCCGTTAAGGGCTGGGGGGGCTGGGGGGGTTGCTGCGTTGGCCGTGATCGCGGCGACCATGGTCATCAGCCCCACCGCCTTGAGGCAGGTTGAGACTATCTTGATTTGTTTCATACGTGGCACGTGCTTTCTTCTGCTTGGGTGTTCCTAGTTTACCGCGGCACTAGCTCGAGGCCGCGAGGTTGAGCGCGCCATCCACGGGATGGCGCGTTTTCCGACGCGAGTTTGGCCCTGCAGCGAGCTCACTGCCCGGCTCTCTCGTCAAAAGTGTGTTTGCGTTCATTCGCATTCTCCAGGGTCCCGGATCAGCCGGGGCAGGCCGTCACAGCGTCGAGCGCCCATGCGGGCTGAGTTGCAACGCCTGGATTAAAAGTCTTCTCCGGGGCCCGCGTGAAACGGGCCATGATGGCGTCCGTTCGCTCGGTGAGGATGGCCTGGCAGCGGGCCAGTTCCTGTTCGCGATGCCGCACGTTCTCACGCACGATCTCCTCCAGGTGATCTACATTGTAAAGGTACACGTTGTCGAGCTGATCGACGTCGGCATCGATGTCCCGTGGCACGGCGATGTCGATTAAGAAGAGGGGGCGGTTGCCGCGTCCGGCCATGACCGAGGCCACGCCGTCCCGGTGCAGAATGGTTTGCGGGGCGCCGGTGGAACTGACCACGATGTCGGCTTGGGCCATCGCCTGCAGGCATTCGTCAAAGCGGACCGCTTGCCCGCCAAATTCATTAGCCAGGCCGAGCGCCCGGTCGTAGGAGCGGTTGGAGACAAGCACCGAACGCGCGCCTCGCTTGGCGAGGTGGCGGATGCAAGCTTCGCCCATCTTCCCAGCGCCGATGATCATCACCGTCTTCCCGGAAAGGTCGCGGTCGAAAATACGCTCGGCCAAATCGACAGCGACGCTGCCGACGGAAGTCGCGCCCCGGCCAATGCCGGTCTGCGTCCGTATCTCTTTTGCCACCTGGAGCGCTGTCTGGAAGAGCCGGTTGGTCACCTTCCCGGTCAGCTTGGCTTCCTGGGCCGCCTGGTACGCCTGTTTCACCTGACCGGTGATTTCGGTCTCGCCGATGACCATGGACTCCAGACCACTGGCGACCGAGAACAGATGCTCCACCGCTTCAGCCCCTTCCTTGATATATAGATGGGGGGCAAAATCAACCCCGCCCATCGAGAGCTGGTCAAAGAGGCGATGCACATTGCCGTTGACCTGGGGAGTTACCCCGTAGATCTCCACCCGGTTGCAGGTGGAGAGCAGAACGACTTCCTCCAAGTTGCCCCCAAGCTTGAGACGACAGCCGTGACAGCGCAGCCGCGAAGGATGCACCGCCAGCTTCTCGCGCAGCTCGACCGGCGCAGTCTTGTAACTTAATCCGGCGACGAAGAGTTTCATGCAGCGGTAGCGGAGGAAGGGCTGAATGCCAAACACAAATCCTTGGCCAGGCATGGCTGGCCAAATCTTGCGATTTGATATACTGATTCAGGTCGCTGGTCGAGCATTACGCGATTAGCCTAACTTGGCGCCGATTTCTTACTCTCCGTTCCTTGCTCTTGTACTTACATATTTTGCCACCGGAAAACAAAATATGGAGCACGCCTGCTAATCTCACGCCACAGATAAGCCAAGATTACATTATTCTGAAGGAGCATATGCCCTAATCTAACGATGCGAATAAGCGGTGTTCACTTAATAGGCCAGTAAAATATGCCCTGAGTTTGCGACGCAGGCAAACAAAGCTGTGATAATAACCCCGGCCCACCGGAACGATCGGCGCAAGCGCTGGATTGGGTGGCAGCCTGAGGTCTGCTGATAACCAAGGGTGGGCCGTCTAATTTAACGGGTCTCAGCATGGGGCGAACCCACAGGCTTAACTCCTCCGCCGCCCCGGCACACCCGAGCGGAAATGCAGAATGCAGAATGCAAAATGAAAACAGCCGGCTGAACGAGAGCCATTCCCCTTTCTGCATTCTTCCTTCTTCCTTCTGCATTCACCCCTAGCGTCTCCATTCAACCTTGGGCGGCTCCGGCAGGCCTTGCGCCCGGAGCGCGGTCCGGAAGTGCATTTTAGCGATCTTGGCAAGGCCTTCAGCACCGTGCTTGGCAGCGAATTCCTTAGCCGCTGCATCCACCGCCGCTGACGCGCCCTTGGGAAGCTTCGTCCCGTACTGCTTCTCTAACGCGCCCAGGCGAGAGACAAATTCGTGCCGAGCCAGGATCGAAGCAGCGGCCACGGCCAGGTCCTCCTCGGCCCGGTGCTTCTGGACCAGCTCGATCTCCCGGCCCAAAGTCATCAGGGCCTTGGCGACGGTTTCCTTGTTGGCGGCAAACTGGTCGCTGATGGCGCGAACAGGCGGCGGGTTCATGCGATGGCGCTGGCCCATCAGGTTCTCAATCACGCGCGCATGACCCCAGGCGAGAAGCGTGTTGACGCTCCTCATCTTGGCGTAAAGGCGATTGTAGGCCTCGTTGCCGATGGGGACAACCGTGGTTACGCAGCCAGGCGTGTTGCGGATCAACTCCGCCAGCTCCCCGATCCGCTTGTCGCTCGAGATATTCTTGGAATCACGGATACCGACATCGGCCCACGACTTGACGACGGTTTCATTGACGTACGCCCCGGCGATGCAGAGCGGCCCAAAGAAATCACCCTTGCCACTTTCGTCCACCCCCAGGCGCGGCAGCAGCAGGTCGGGATTCAGGACCGCCTCGTAGCCGAGCCGCGCTTCCTGGAGGATCTCGGGTTCCAGCGCGAACTCGACGAACTCCTGCGTCCCTTTGCCTTGCACTACCAGCTTACCGCTCTCGTAGAACACCACGTTAATCTTCTCCTTCTCCGCAGCGAACCGCGCGTAGGGGACCTCGCGGAACTTGTATTGATGCGCCTGCAACCAGGTTCGGAGTGCGGCGGCCTGCGCGTCGGTGAGCTTGCAGGTATAGGAAGTCAACGGTTTCACAATTCGACAGTCTGCTGATATTCCGGCACCAGCACTTCCGCTTTCGGCTTTATGGCCCGCAAGGTCTCGCCAAAGGCCAAAGCCTGCGCCTCCTCGCCATGGACCACGAAAACCTTCTTGATATCGCCCGTGAGTGCCTCGACGTAACCGGCCAGCTCGTTCTTATCGGCGTGCCCCGAAAAGGAATCGATGGAGCCGACCCGGGCACGGACCTCGTGCGGCTCGCCAAAGATGTTCACCGGGCTCCGGCCGGACATGATCTGCGCACCTAACGTGTGCTCGGCGCAATAACCGACAAAGAGGATCAGGTTCGCCGAATTGCCAATGTGGTTTGCCAGGTGATGGCGGATGCGCCCGGCCTCGGCCATGCCCGACGCGCTGATGATAATGGCAGGGTCCTTCAGATCGTTCAGCTTCATCGAGTGCGCCACCTCACGGATATAGGTGAGGTTCTCCATGCCGAAGGGGTTTTCCTTTTCGCGCAGGAACTTGTAGATGGTCTCGTTAAAGCACTCGGGATGCAATCGATAGACCTCGGTGGCGTTCACGCTGAGGGGGCTGTCCACGAAGATGGGAACGCGCGGCAACTCCCCCGCCAGCGTCAATTGATGCAGGGTATAGACAACCTGCTGCGTCCGCCCAACGGAGAATGCGGGGATAATGACCTTCCCCTTGCGGTCGAGCGTTTCGCGCACCAATTGGCCGACCTCGGCATTGGCGCTGGCTTTCGGCGAATGGACGCGGGCGCCATAGGTGCTCTCGACCTGCAAGTAATCCACATCCTCCACCGTTTGCGGGTCGCGCAGTATGTCGTCTCCGCCGCGCCCAAGGTCGCCGCTGAACAGGTAGCGGAACTTGCGCCCATTCTCGTCCACGTCGAATACGACCTGGGCCGCGCCCAAAATGTGACCGGCATCACGGAAAGTCACCGTGACGCCATCCATTACCGGGAACGGACGATCATAGTTGATGCTGACAAATTGCCGGATCGCTTTTTCGGCGTCCTGTGCGGAGTAGAGCGGTTCGACGGGCGGGAGGCCCTGCTTGGCGCGCTTCTTGGAGACGAAGGCGGCGTCGTCCCGTTGGATCTGAGCCGAATCTTCCAGCATGATGCTGGCAAGGTCGCGCGTGGCAAACGTGCAGTAGATATTCCCCCCGAAGCCCTGGCGGCACAGGTTGGGCAGATTGCCGCAATGGTCGATATGCGCGTGGCTGAGGACCACCGCCTTGATCTGCTTCGGGTCAAAGGGAAAGTTGCGGTTGCGCTCAGTCGATTCGCCGCGCCGCCCCTGGAAGAGACCGCACTCCAGCAGCAGCCGTTGGCCACGCACCTCAAATAGATAGAGCGACCCGGTCGTCGTGCGGGCAGCCCCGAGGAATTGGATTCGCATGACCGAGAGATTGCTGTCCCTGATGGCAAAGTCGAGCGAAAGGTGTCGCCCAAGACCAAAGGGAGCCCCTCCGCCTACGAGGTATCGCGGCTAGGTGTGCCGGAACGTAATCCGCGCCTTGCCCAGATCGTAGGGCGACATTTCGAGGTTGACCCTGTCGCCGATGCTGATGCGGATGAAGTTCTTACGCATCTTGCCCGAGATATGGGCCAGCACCTCGTGACCGTTCGGCAAGACCACGCGGAACATCGTGCCCGGTAGTTCCTGCGTCACGCTGCCAGTCCATTCAATTGGTTCTTCCTTCGCCACGCTAATTAATCCTGGTCGCTCCATGCGTCCTGTTGTTCACTTTGGCCATTACTATGCACGGTTCAAGGCTTCAGACCTGAGCCGGTCTAGTTCAAGGATTTTGATTCTGCCGCCCCGGACCGCCAAAATCAAGGAACTTTCAAAGTAAAAAACTTATTGGACAAGCCTGCCGGAACTATTAGAGTGCCCCCCATCAATATGAAAAACAGTCCTTTGATGACGATTCTGCTGGGGGTGCTGACCGTCAGCGCGCTGGCCTCGGTCGTATTGTGTTGGCTTAACATTGCCAACACCCGTGAATTGCGAACGCTTCAGAGCCAGGCGACGCTAATCAATAATAACAAGGCGTTCATAAACGCGCTGGTCAACGAATCCATGGAATACAGCAAGACCCATCACGAGATCGACCCCATTCTCGAATCCGTGGGCTTGAAACCAGGCAAAACCACGCCGTCCTCCACCACCAAACCCGCGACCAAGTAGGCTCTTATGGACAACCTCGACCTCAAAACGCCTGTTCAAGCCGATACGAATGACCTGCGATCACAAGTTGACCAACTGCGTCAACTGATCGCGTCGGTCTTGATTCTGGCCATCGTGATTAGCGGCACGCTGGGTATCTACCTGCTGCGGCAGTGGCAGTCTTCGAGGAAGGATCTCGCTGCGATCCGCCCGCAAGCCGCGCAAATGATTAACGAATACCAGAAGGTAAGCGGCCCCATGATGAGCGATTTTGTCAAGAAGATCACCGAATACGGGCGGACCCATCCGGATTTTGCTCCGGTCCTGGCCAAGTATGGCATCAAGCCCGTCGGCCCGACCAGCGCTCCGTCGGCAGCCCTCGGTTTGCCGCCGGCGGCAGCCCCAAAGAAATAGGATAGCTCACCCAGCCTGGTTCATCCTGCCCGCGTTGGAAGGATGAACCGGCTGTGTTCTGGCCAGCAAAAAGCCCGCAGCGTCCCGCTGCGGGCTTGAGGTAAAGATCAGAGAGATTAAGCCCCGTTATCGCCAATGGCTTCAACCGGGCAGCCCTCTTTGGCTTCCTTGCAGCGTGCTTCCTCGTCCGGATTTTCCGGCTGCTTGGAGAGGTAGGAGTAACCCCCGTCCTCGTTGCGCTTGAAGTTTTCCGGTGCCGTCTCGCGACACAGGTCGCAGTCAATGCACTGGTTATCGACGTAGTATTTGCCCGGACCGTTCTCTGGATATTTGTTTGCAGCGTCAGCCATAAATTTATTTATATTGGTGCGTCAGTATGGCCAGCTCCCTCGGCGATGGCAAGTCCATTCGAAACTATTCATCCTGGCTTTTAATGGCCCCGCCCGGGATGAACCCGCTTAATCCGTTCGAGGTTCCCACCGAAGCCAGCCGCCTGAGCGCTAAGCTGGCTCTTAGCCCTTGTTCCGACCGGGAGGCCTACGGCCGCCGGCGCGACGCGGCAAACCAGCGCGCCGCGCCGGTGCTGGCCGGAGCGCTGGCTTCTGCGCTATCTCGCCGCGCTGGGCCGCCGTCTTTTTCTTCTGCCGGACCACCGCCTCCAGGCGATAGCTCAACGTGCCGTGGTAACGGCGCTTGAGACCCCGCTTTTTGCGCTGGCGCTCCCTGGCCTTGACCAGGTGCTTCAAACAGCGTGACCCCTGAACGGCCGGCTCACCGCACTCAGTGCAGCACCGATCGCGCTTCATCCGCAACTGATACTTCCGCTGCCGCGAGACCCGCAGTTTTGTAAACTCATCAACGATTCGTTTTCTCATGTCATCCATTCCCGCCCGGTGAAAGAATCCTTGTCAGTTTCTTTACCAGCGTACCATCACTAATACCTGGTTTATATAGCACCTTATTCCCGCGCTGTCACGCAAATTCGCATTGAATCTGCTGGCCGGTTCCAGCAATTCTCATTATGGCGGAGATGGGAACGCCGGGTGAGGGCACCCGGCGGGGGGCGATAGGGCCATAATGAGAATTGCTGGGCCGGTTCATGGCGCACCGGCCGCCGGTCAATACTTCTTGGTAAACTTCTTGCGGGATTCATCCGCCGTGGGGCTAGCCGCCGGCGCTGGTTCTGCCGGGGCGGGCGCGCCAGCGGGAGCCGGCTCGGGCGGCGCCGAACTTTGATTTGGCCTCGCTGCCGCCGGTGCGGACGGGGAGTCAACGGCTGCCACAAAGGCCATTCGCAGCGCCATCAAGTTCTGTTGGAGCAAAGCGGTTTCTTCCTGAGTGAGATTCCCTTTGGTCTTGTAGGCGAGCATTTCCAACTGGTCAATGAAAAGCCTGGCGGCTTCCAGGTCGTGGACCATTTCGCCCGTCTGCGGATGGGCCGTCTGGCCCATCAGCATCATGGCCATGCTGGACTGCTGCATAACCATCTGCGCGAAGAGCGCCGACCTCATTTCCTCGGGGCTCATGCTGAAAGAGCTGTCGGGTGAAGCATGTGGATCATTCATTATCTGTTACCTTCGCGTCTGGCCCGAATTTCGGCCAGCATAAAATGAACCAGGCGCCGCAAACGGGCCTCGACGTCCACGGTTTCCAGGATCGCTTGCCGTTCCATCGCGCCCGGCAACACCGCGCAGGAAACCAGATCCACGACGTGTTCAGGGTCGGAGATCGAGTCCAGGTAGTGCAAGACCTCCTTCGCCGAGATTGAAGGCGGCTCAGGGCTGTCTTGGGCCTTGCCCAGTGACATCACGGGGAATGGGAAAGACAATCCCAAGTCCATGCGCTCAGCCAGCAACTCGCGCACCTTGGCGATCAGGGCCTCCACGGCGAGAGTGTCACACGGAGGGATTTCCAGCGGGCGGATGCGCTGAATGCGATAGGGCTTGTAACGAACCGCCGCCTCCAATTCCACGCGCGCCAGGCCCTGAAGCATCAAATGCGACGTGCCGTCCCGATGGCCCACCGAAACCCGGATTAAACCCAACCCCGCCACGGGCCACGGGGTTTCCCGCAGGTGGCCCGGCTTTTGCATGGCCACCAAAAACATCCGGTGGGAATGCAAAGCGTCGGCCAGCATCTGCCGGTAGCGCGGTTCGAAAATGTACAGCGGCAGCAGCGCCTGGGGGAACAGCGTAGCATTGGGCAAGGTCATCACGGGGACCTCGTGCGGCAATTTCATGCCTGCAATCTAGAAGACCCGGCCATTTATTCAAAGCGCAGACGCAAACAAAAATACGCTTGTCAAGCCCGACGGCAAGCGGCATTGTACCGAGTACTATGAAAAATAGAATTGGGGTCGTTGTCTTATTTCTGGTGCTCCTCTGTGTCGGGCTGGGCATTGTGCTAATCGCGATGAAGAAGAAGGCCACCGAGGAATTGCACGACGCTGCCGTAACCACCGTCGAGCTCTCGAACAACGTGGTCCAAGTCAACGACCAACTCGATCGGCAGAAACTAGTAAACGACGAGCTCTCCAAGGACCGGGAAAATCGCATCAAGGAATTCCTGTCATTGACGAACAAATACGTGGAATCCCTCGCCACCATCGCCCAGGTTTCCAGCAACCTCGCCCAGACCGAGATTGCGCTCAAGACCAGCCAGGAAGAGACGGCCAAGCGCGATGCCAAGATCGCGGGCCTGGAGGCGCAAAACCAGGCCCTGGACAAACAAGCCGTTGACCTCAGCACGGCCATCACGAACCTGACCACACAAATCGAGGACACCAAGCGCAAACTGGCTACGTCCGAGGGCGAGAAAGGGTTCCTCGAAAAGGAGCTCAAACGCCTCATGGGCGAAAAGGCCGAGCTGGAAAAGCAGTTCAACGACCTGACCGTCCTGCGCGCGCAAGTCTCCAAGTTGAAGGAGGAGCTTTCGGTCGCACGCCGGCTTGAGTGGATTCGGCAGGGGCTCTTCGCTAGCGGCGAGCAGAAAGGCGCCCAGAAGCTCATGAACGGCAACGTTCCCATGCTGGGCAAGGCTCCTAAGACCTCTTACGATCTCAACGTGGAGGTCGGCTCCGACGGTTCTGTCAAAGTCATCCCGTCTTCGACCAACCGTCCCGCAGCGACCAATCCGCCGTCCAAGTGACCGATGCCCGGCTGCTCATCGACTCGCAGGGGCGCGTGCTGCGCGACCTGCGGGTGAGCATCACGGACCGCTGTAACTTCCGCTGCCTCTATTGCCTTCCCGAAACGGAGGCCGCGCAGAATTTCTACCGCGGCCACTGGGCGCACCTTCCCAATTCAGCGCCCATTGTGCCGCAATGGGTACCTAAGGCTCACCTCCTCTCCTTCGAGGAAATTGAGCGCGTGATCCGCCTCGCGGTCAGCCTGGGCATTCAGAAAGTCCGGCTCACCGGCGGCGAGCCGCTGCTGCGCCAAAACGTCGAAGACCTGGTCGCGCGCATCGCGGGAATTCCCGGCATCACCGACCTCGCCATGACCACCAACGGCTTCCTCTTCCCGCCCAAGGCATCGGCGCTGCGGGCCGCCGGCCTGCGGCGCGTCAGCTTCAGCTTGGATTCGCTGACGGGCGATAACTTCAGGAAGATCACCGGCCGCGAGGGTCTGGATGAAGTCCTGGCGAGCATCAAGTTGGCACAGACCCTCGGCCTGCACCCGGTCAAGGTCAACGCCGTCGTCATCCGTGGCCTGAACGACCACGAGATCGAGGCTCTGGCCGGCTTTGCGCGGGAGCACGACCTGAGCCTGCGCTTCATCGAGTTCATGCCGCTCGATTCGGCACGCGCCTGGCTTAAGGAAATGGTCGTTCCGGGCCACGAAGTGCTGGCTCGCCTGCTAGCCCGCTTTGACTTGCGCCCGGTTGCGGCCGACCACCCCTCCGCCACCGCCAAACGGTGGAGCTTCCCGGACGGGCGCGGCGAGATCGGCATCATTGCGCCGGTGAGCGAGCCTTTCTGCGGCCACTGCAATCGTATCCGGCTGACCGCGGACGGCAAGATCCGCACCTGCCTGTTCAGCGTCACCGAGCATGACCTGCGCTCGCAACTGCGCGCGGGCGCCTCGGACGAGGCGATCAGCGAGTGGCTCAAAGCCGTGGTTTGGCAGAAGGAAGCCCGCCACCACATTGGCGAGCCTGACTTCGTGCCGCCACCCCGGTCCATGAGCTGTATCGGCGGTTAGCCGACAGTGTAGGCCGGGTGCCCCCATCCGGCGGGGGTTACTGCCAAGACCGTGGGATAGACGACACGGAGCAACCCC
>CAIWJG010000352.1 GCA_903912925.1 uncultured Verrucomicrobia subdivision 3 bacterium
ATGAACTCTATCCCCATGCTAAAGCCAATGTCGCTCTCAATTGATAACTCGATCGAGCAACTCCCACTAACCATCCCGCACCCCGCGCACTGAGAAATAATTAACCTCCGCTACCGCCTCAGAAAGATCTGAGATGCGCACTTTGCATCCCGCGTTCGTTCAACCCACCGGCAACCGTCTTGAACTGAGACGACGGGTTGCTGACTACAGCGGCAGGCCTGACTGAGCGTGTGATACTCATTGACGCCAAGGGCCTGGTGGAGTGCGCCCTCGACATTGCCGCCCCATCCGTGTTATTGGCTTGTGTGATATCAATGCTAGCTCAGGGACTGGGCGAGTATGCGGTCACACGATATAAGCGAGATAATGCAATATGAAACGACGCGATTTTTTGAAGGCTTCGGCAGTCGCCGGAGTGGCCACAGTTTACGGCACACAGCTTGCCGCAGCGCAGGGACAAGCGAGTGGAGAGAACGGCATGCCGAAGCTGGCCCCTCCAGGGAAACCGGCCGAGTTGAATCTCTGTCTGCAGTGGTCGGGCATTCCCGGCGGCGAGATGAAAGAGAAGCTCGATTTCCTTGAAGCGAACGGCTTCGGGGCCGTGGAGATCCCGTCCGGCGACTGGCCGATCAAGAACGGCGACGCACTGGTCGAGGCAATGAAGGGGCGCAAGCTGTTCCTCGCCACGGCGTGCGGCCCGAGTGATTTTTCCTACGCCGAGCGGGAGAAACGAGAGGCCGAGGTGCAGAAGTTCCTGCCGATCATCGAGGCGCTGGGCAAAATGAAGTCGGTCGGCCTGATTATCTGCCCCGCACGCGGCAAGCTGAGCGAGCCCGGACACCTGAGCGGGAAGGAACTGCGCAAGGATTTCGTCGAGAACACGGGCAAGCGGCTGGCGCAGCATGCGGCTAAGCACGGCACCTCGATCGTGCTGGAGCCACTGCGCCGTAACGAGACGCCGTTTCTGCGCCAAGTAGCGGACGGCGCACGAATGGCGGCGGACATCGGCCCCGGCGCGACCGTGATGGGTGACTTCTGGCACATGGGCCTGGAAGAGACGAGTTTCATGGGCGCGTTTATCTGCGCGGGCAAGCTGCTTTCGCACGTCCACATCGCAGGGCTGAAGGAGCGGATCATCCCCGGCGTACACCCTGAGGCAGACCAGTACGTGGACGGTTTCAAGGGGCTAAAGCTCATTGGCTACCGCGGCGCCGTCAGCTTCGAGGGCGGCTGGCCCAGGAATCCGGCGGACCCCAAGAAGGACCTCCCGCAGGAAGAAAAGACGAAGCTGATTCTCAACATGGCGAAGCTCCTGCGCGAGCAGTGGGCGATGGCCTGAACTCAAGATCCTTTGGGTGGCCGGTTCCGGCTAAGCGCTTCGGTGAACCAATCCGCAGCTTGCGGCTTGGCTGGCTGCGTGGGCGGCCTGGAACGGCCCGGAGCGGATGAGGGCTTGCCGGCGGTCGTCGCGCCGATTGTGGGCGCGGCTTTCATCGAGAGGGCGATGCGCTTTCTCGGCAGGTCCACCTCAGTCACGGTGACCATGACTTTCTGCTGCACCTTAACCACCTCCGCCGGATCTTTGATGAAGCGGTCGCAGAGCTGGCTGATGTGGACCAGGCCGTCCTGGTGGACGCCGATGTCCACGAACGCGCCGAAGGCGGTTACGTTGGTGACGATGCCCGGCAGTTTCATGCCCGGCTTCAAGTCCTCCATCTTTTCCACCCCGGCCTGGAAAGTGAACACCTCGAATTGCTGGCGCGGGTCACGGCCCGGCTTGGCCAGCTCGGTCAGGATGTCTGTGAGCGTCGGCAGGCCGACGGCCTGGGTGACATAGGTCGCAAGCTGGATTTTCTGTCGCCGTCCCGCATCGCGCATTAGGTCGCTCACCGAACAGGTCAGGTCCTTGGCCATCTGAGCCACAATGGGATAGCTTTCGGGATGTACCGCGCTGGCATCCAGCGGCTGTTCGCCGTCCTGGATGCGCAGGAACCCGGCTGCTTGCTCGAACGCTTTTGGTCCCAGACGGGGCACGTGCTTCAATTCAGCGCGCGACTTGAACGGGCCTTTCTCGTTGCGGTGGGCCACGATGTTTTCCGCGAGCGCCGGGCCGAGGCCCGAGACATAGGCAAGCAATTGCTTGCTGGCGGTGTTGAGTTCCACGCCCACGCCATTGACGCAGCTCATCACCACGTCGTCCAGGCTGCGCTTGAGGTCGAACGGATCCACGTCATGCTGGTACTGGCCCACGCCAATCGACTTGGGATCCAGCTTCACCAATTCCGCCAGGGGGTCCATGAGCCGGCGGCCAATGGAGACCGCTCCGCGCACGGTGAGGTCGTGGTTGGGAAATTCTTCCCGCGCTACGTCCGACGCGGAATAGATGGAGGCGCCGCTCTCGTTGACCATAACCACCGGGATGGAGGCCGGGAGTTTGAGCGCCTTGACGAACATCTCGGTCTCCCGGCTCGCCGTGCCATTGCCGATGGCGATGGCCTCGATTTGAAATCTGCGGATCATGCCCAGCAACGCCTCCGCAGCTTCGCGCGCTTGGCCCGCCGAGGAAGCGGTGGGGTAAATGACATCGTTGTGCAGCAGCTTGCCTTGCCGGTCCAGGCAGACAATTTTGCAGCCGGTGCGAAAGCCCGGGTCGATGGCCAGGACGTTCTTGCGGCCCAACGGCGAGGATAACAGCAGCTCGCGGAGGTTCTCCGAGAACACGCGGATGGCTTCGACGTCCGCCCGTTTCTTGGATTCAATCCGCATTTCGACCTCAATTGCCTGACCGAGCAAGCGCTTATAGCTGTCCTCCACCGCGAGGCGAACCTGCTCGGCGGCGGGCCCCCGGCCGGTGACAAAGATGGGTTCGATCAACCTCAAGGCATTCTCCTCCGGCGGCTGGATGCGCATCATGAGCAGGCCCTCGCTTTCGCCGCGACGAATGGCCAGTATCCGGTGGCTGGGGATTTTAGCGAGCGGCTCACTCCAATCGAAGTAGTCCTTGAACTTCGCGGCCGCTTCTTCCTTTTCAAACGCCACTTTCGATTTCACGACCGCCTGGCTCCAGAACAACCCGCGCAGCCTGGCGCGAGCCTGGGCATCGTCGCTGATGCGCTCCGCCAGAATGTCACGCGCACCCGCCAGGGCACTGGCCACATCGGGGACCCCCGCGTCCGCACTGACGTAAGCCTGGGCCTCAGCATTGGGATCGGCGGTGGATTGCTGGTTGAAGAGGATTTCCGCCAGCGGCTCCAACCCCCGCTCCTTGGCGATGGTCGCCCGGGTGCGGCGTTTGGGCCGGTAAGGTTGATAGATATCTTCGAGTCCAGTGAGGGTCTCGGACTTGGCGATGGCATTCTTGAGCTCATCGGTGAGGAGATTGCGTTCAGCGAGGGATTTCAGGATCGCGTCCCGGCGCTGATCCAGTTCCGCCAGGCTCAGGAGCCGTTCGCGGATGCTGGTGACGACCACTTCGTCCAGCGATCCGGTGGCTTCCTTACGATACCGGGCGATGAAGGGGACCGTGGCGCCCTCGGCAAAAAGCTTGGCGGTGGCGGCGACTTGCCGGGGTTGCACTTTGAGCTCCCCCGCAATCTTAACAATGTGCGTTTCGTTCATTTGAAAACAGACCGGTTGCTATATCCCAGCGCGGCCTTGCCGTAAAACCAAATAGCGCGCAGGCAACCGAGCTCCAATGCCGTTCAATGCTTCTGCCGTCCGACTTCGGAGGTTGCGTTTGTCGGGAAAAACTCGCATACAGGCTGCCGCATTTTCATGAGTGGGTTCGTCATAGGCCAGCGGTGGATCAGCGAGTCGGAGCCGGAGCTCGGGCTGGCCACAGTCGTGCACACCGGAAAAGGTCGCGTGCAAGTGGAGTTTGGATCGTCCGGCGAAACGCGCACCTACGCCACGGAACATGCGCCGCTTAAGCGCGTGCGATTTCGCGCGGGCGACAAGGTCAGAACTCGTGAGGACCAGGAGTTCATTGTCAAAGAGGTCATCGAGCAGCGAGGCTTGCTGATTTACGTCGGCGAAAGCCAGCGGCTGCCCGAAGCCCGGCTGAGCGACCGCCTTAGTCTGCGGGGGCCGCAGGAGCGCTTGTTTGCGGGACGCTTTGACACCTCGACCGCGTTTGAGCTTCGTCGCCGCAGTCTGGAGTTGCTCCACCGCTCGCGCAAGTCGCCGGTGCGCGGGTTCCTCGGTGGTCGCATTGACCTCATTCCGCACCAGCTTTACATCGCGCAGGAGGTCGCCAACCGTCACGCCGCGCGCGTGATGCTCTCAGACGAAGTGGGCCTGGGAAAGACCATCGAGGCCTGTCTCATCCTGCACCGCCTGCTGCTCTGCGGACGGGCCAACCGGATCCTGGTGCTGGTCCCCGAATCGCTTATGCACCAGTGGTTCGTAGAAATGCTCCGGCGCTTCAACGTGTGGCTCCATATTTTTGATGAGGAACGCTGCGCCTCCATCGAGGCCGGCGAACCGGGCGCCAACCCGTTTCTGGATGACCAACTCGTGCTCACCAGCATTGACTTCCTGGCGGCTGACCCGCTCCGCTCGGCGCAGGCGGTGGCGGCGGGCTGGGATGTGCTCGTGGTGGATGAGGCGCATCACCTGGAATGGTCCGAGACGGCACCCAGCCGCTCGTACCAGGTCGTGGAGGAACTCAGCCGCAAGTCGGAGGGGCTTGTGTTGCTGACAGCCACGCCGGAACAGCTTGGGGTGGAAAGCCATTTTGCCCGGCTGCGCTTGCTGGATCCGAATCGTTATCGCGACCTTGCCACTTTTCAGGCCGAGGCCAAGGATTACCGGGGAACCGCCGAGGTTGCCGAGAAGTTGCTGTCCGAGCGGCAACTCACCAAGAACGACATTGCCTTGCTTCGCCGCTTGCTCGCGCCAGATGCTCAGTTGGAACCACGCCTGGCGGAACTGGGCAGAGGCGACACGGACGCAAGACAGGCCGTGCTGGGAGACCTGTTGGATTTGCACGGTCCGGGCCGGGTCCTGTTCAGGAACAC
The DNA here is from genome assembly GCA_903912925.1 of uncultured Verrucomicrobia subdivision 3 bacterium. Lineage (GTDB taxonomy): Bacteria > Verrucomicrobiota > Verrucomicrobiia > Limisphaerales > UBA8199 > PALSA-1440. The sequence continues at coordinate 5,019 of CAIWJG010000352.1, forward strand.
CCGCGGCGGTATGAAGGGTTTTCCCAAACGCACTGCGCGCCTCGCCAGACTGGAGGCCGGCCTCGAATCGGAGCACTGGCTGGATCGCGTCTCCACCGAGTTTGCGGAGGATGCTGGGGATACCCGGTTGCGGAGCTCGTTCGATCTGGCGAAAGACCCGCGGGTTCTTTGGCTCGTGGAACTGCTGCAAAAGCTGGATCCACAGAAGGTGCTGCTGATCGGCCGCAGCATTGAAAAGGCCGAGGCCCTCGATGCGGCGCTACGACGGCACCTGGCTATCAACACGGGCATTTTCCATGAAGGTCTCACGCTGGTGCAGCGGGATCGCAACGCCGCGTGGTTCGCCGAGCCCGACGGGGCGCGGTTGTTGATCTGTTCGGAAATCGGCAGCGAGGGCCGCAACTTCCAATTCGCGCATCACCTCGTCTTGTTTGACTTGCCGCTCAACCCGGAGCTGCTCGAACAGCGCATCGGACGGCTGGATCGCATTGGACAGGCCGAAGACATCCAAATCCATATTCCTTTTCTCGCGCACAGCCCGCAGGAGGTTTTGGCGCGCTGGTACCACGAAGGCTTGAATGCCTTTGAATCCAATCTCGAAGGTGGCAACGAACTGATGCACCAGTTTGGTCGGGCCGTCCACGACCTGGCCTTGGAATTCCCCGCAGCGGACCGCGCCGCAGCAGAACAGGAGCTGGCGGACCTCTTGAAAAAGACCACGACCGCGCGCTGGGCTATTCGCCGGCTCCTCGAACAAGGCCGGGACCGTTTGTTGGAGCTCAATTCATTCCGTCCCGCGGCGGCGCAACAGCTTATTGGCCAGATTCAGGAGCAAGAGGGGCAGCCGGATTTGGAGGAGTATCTCCTTGATGTGTTCGACCATTTTGGCGTTCACATCGAGGAACTGGCTCCGCACACCTGGCAGTTGAATCCCGAAGGCATCCTCACCGGTTCATTTCCCTCCCTGCCAGCCGAAGGAATGGTCGCCACCTGCGATCGGCGCCGGGCGCTCAGCCGGGAAGATGTGGGCTTTCTAACATGGGATCATCCGATGGTCACGGGGGCCATGGACCTGTTGCTGGGGTCCGAAACGGGAACCTGTGCTTTTGCCGTGCTGCCGGCTGCGCACGAGCGGATTCTGTTTTTGGAGCTGATCTTTGTGCTGGAAGCCGTCGCCGCGCCGCGCCTGCATGTAGATCGCTTTCTTCCGCTGACGCCGGTCCGCTTGGTGGTCAGCCACAGACTGGAGGACGTCAGCGGAGCCTTTTGCGACACGACCTGGGAGCAGAAGCTTCAGAAAGGCTCCCCCTACAAACTGATCGAAAATGCCGAAATCGTCAGCCGGACACTCCCCGCCATGTTCCAGACCGCCGCGAATCTGGCAGAGGCCCGAGCCGCAGCACTACGTCAGTCGGCCCTGGATGAGATGAATCACCTGCTCGGCCATGAGGTGGAGCGACTGCAAACCCTCGCGCAGGTGAACGATCACGTTCGTCCACAAGAAATCCGGCTTGCCCAAGCCCAGCAGGAGGAATTAGCGACTACTCTCCAACAATCCCCGCTTCGACTGGACTCCTTGCGGCTCATCTGGAAAGGTCCGCCCGAAGCGCTAAGCTGAGCCTGGAAACGGCGTTTCAAGCCACGAAATACAGGAATCACACGAAAGCTGAAATTGGGAAAGCAGAAAGCAGAAATCCCAAGGCCCGCGCTTTCCATTCCGTCGTTTCTTATTTGAAGGGGAATCGGGGAAGGTTAGACCCGACTGACGTCGGGTGCTACTTTCTAATTTCTGCTTTCCCAATTTCAGCTTTTCCCCAGCGCTGTTATCAGCCTGTCATCTCCTGTATTTCGTGGTTTCAACTGCTCTTTTTAGGTTCAGCTCTTGGAAATTATCGGCAACGACCCGCAATCGCTGGATCACGTCCGTGTTACTGGCCCCGACCCGTTCCAGGGCCGCAGACCTCCAGCCGCTGACTGCGCCCCCCCGAACGCCGCGTGAGGGCACGCGGCCTACAGGGCGAAGGTGGATCGCAACCAGCCGGATGGTCCGCGGCGGTGCCTTACGGCGTCACGCCGCAGTCAGTGCGGCACGCCCATCCTCCGCGGTGCCGGTTTTCTCCAGGAAATAATCATACCCACCCACATACGACGTAATCTGGCCCGCGTTCACATGCAACACCTTGGTTGCGAGCTTGCGAATAAAATGCACGTCGTGGGAAATAAAGACGAGCGTGCCCTCATAGCGCTCCAACGCCAGCGTCAGCGATTCGACCGTATGGATATCCAGGTGCGTCGTCGGCTCGTCCATGAGCAGGAGATTCGGCGGATCCACGAGGAACCGGATCAAGTTGAGCCGGGTCTTTTCACCGCCGCTGAGCACCTTCGTCGGTTTGTAAATGTCGTCTTTGCGAAACATGAACGAACCCAGCACCGCCCGCGCCTCTTCTTCGCGCATGAGCGGCGCACTGGCCGTCACCTCCTCCAGCACCGTCCGCTCAGGGTCGAGGGTGGCCGCACGATGCTGGCTGAAGTAGCCCACTTTCGCATTGTGCCCCAGATCGCGCTCCCCTTGTTGAAACTCCACCACGCCCGCAAGAATCTTCAGCAGCGTGGATTTGCCCGCGCCGTTCGGCCCAACCAGCACGGTCTGATCACCGCGTTCGATCGAGAGGTCCATCCCCGCATAAACTCGTTTTGGCCCGTAGGCCATGTGGATCCCCTTCAAATTGACTGCCCGCTGGCCGCCGCGCGGCGGTTGCGGAATCTGGAATCGGAAGGGCTTCCGTGGGGCCGGGGGTTTCTCGATCGTCTCCATGCGCTCGATCTGCTTGAGCTTGCTCATGGCCTGCGAAGCCTTGGAGGTCACCGAGCGAAACCGATCCGCAAACTGCTGGAGTGCCGCAATCTCTTTCTGCTGATTGTTGTAGGCGGCCAGTTGCTGTTCATAACGCGCCGTCCGCTCCAGGAGGTAGTCGGAGTAATTGCCGGTATAGGCAATCAGCTTCTTCTCCGAGATTTCGTGAACCTGGCCCACGATCTCGTCCATAAACTGGCGGTCATGCGAAATCAATAGCAACGCACCGGCATAATTCTTCAGGTAGTTCTGCAACCAGAGCAGCGAGGGCAAGTCGAGGTGGTTCGTCGGTTCATCCAGCAGGAGCAAGTCCGGTTCGATCACCAGCAGCCGGGCCAGGCGCGCGCGCATAATCCAGCCGCCGCTCATCTCCCGCGCCATCCGGTTGAAATCCGCGTCGCGATAACCAAGACCTCGCAACATCTTCTTCGCCTTGGTCTCCACTTCCGGATCGTTGAGCTTGTCGTGCTTCGCATGCGCCTCCAAGTATTCCGGGCACGACACACTCCCCGCCTGCTCCAACTCGTGCAGCCGCTTTTCCAAACGGGGCAATTCGTCCACCCGGCCGGTCGCCACATCCAAGACCGTTTCCTCGCCGAGCGCTTCGCTCTCCTGGGGAAGATGGCCCACCAGGGTCCATTCGTCGCGCTCCACGATGCCTGCGTCCGGCACTCGTTGCTTGAGAATGATGGAGAATAGCGTGGTCTTGCCGGCGCCGTTCGGTCCGACCAGCGCGACGTGGTCGCCGTAATTGACCTGCAACGTGGCGTCCTCAAAAAGAGTCCGCCCGCCAAGGGTCACCTTAAGATCACGAATAATAAGCATGAAAAAGCGTATTCGCCAGCGACTAACCGCCACTACCCGGAGAGAAGTCTGATTTAACCCCGCAGATGCCGAATCATTGGTTTTGTCTATCGCAGCGAGCTGGTTATCATAGCCTAAAATCGCGTGTCGTCAATGGACCATTGACAAAACATTAGCCTGCCCTATCCACCAGACGGTGATGGCCACAGACGATCACAGGACAATGTCTTTGCGGCAGCGCGCCACCACCGACACGTTCTGCGCCTCCCAATCCTCCCCCCAAACGGTGCGGTTGCAGAAGGAGCCGTCGGCCACCTGGAACATCCGCTTGGCCTGGTGGCCGGTCTGGTTGAGG
>CAIWJG010000353.1 GCA_903912925.1 uncultured Verrucomicrobia subdivision 3 bacterium
TAATGGCAAAGACCTCACTGGCTGGGACGGCGATCCCCGGCTCTGGTCGGTCAAGGATGGCGCTCTTCGTGGGCAGACCACCACGGAGAACCCCGCCCAGGGCAACACCTTCCTCATCCTCAAGGATCAGACCTACGGCGACTTTGATCTTCGCCTCTCTTTTCGCTGCAATGCGGACAACAATTCCGGCATCCAATACCGGTCTCGCCACGTCACCGAGGGCAAACCGGCCAACGACTGGGTCGTGCGCGGCTACCAGCATGAAATCCGGAACGAAACCAAGCTCCCCAACGTCGCCGGATTCATCTACGACGAAGGCGGCAGACGCGGCCGCATCTGCCTTGCCGGCGAAGCGGCTGTTTGGGAAAACGGCAAGAAGAACGTCACGGCCACCCTGCTCGACGCCGCCCAGTTCGCCCAGCTCTTCAAGCTCGATGGCTGGAACGACGTTGTCATCCTCGCCAAGGGCAACAATATCAAGCACTACCTCAACGGCGTGCTGATCCTCGACTTCACTGACAAGGATCCCCGGCTTGCCCTCAAGCAAGGCATCATCGCCCTGCAACTCCACACGGGAAAGCCCATGTGGGCGGAATTCAAGAACATCCGCATCCAGGAACTCGGCCGGTAGGGCGCCACCGGGAATTGCGGCTGGAAGCCGCCCAGGTAACCAGGCGGGGCGGTCTGCCACACCCCGCTGTTTCGCTCTCTTTCGGACTGACCGGTTCTGGACAACTACGTACTCTGCCGTTGGCCCAGCAGCACCTCTGCCGGGATGCCCAACCCCGCCACCAATGCCCGAATCATTTTGAGACTAAGATTCCGGCGGCCCGACAGGACTTCCGAAACCCGGCTCCGACTGCCGAGCAGGGGAGCCAGATCGCCTGGTTTAAGGCCTTGTTGCTCCATCCGAAAACGAATGGCCGCAATCGGGTCGGGCTTGTCAATGGGAAGGGTCCTCTCCTCATAATCGTGAACCAACAATGAAAGCAGTTCCAATTCGTCGCCCTGGGGGGTGTTCGCCCGCGCGCACATCAGTTTCTCAATCCGAGCCAGGGCCGCGGCGCATTCTGACTCTGTTTTAATCACTTTAAGTTTCATCAAATCTTCTCCGCGTTGATACGGTCGTACTCCGCGTGCGTTCCGGCGAACCGCACGTACACAATCGAGTAGGAATAGTTGATGCTGACCACAAGGCGATACTTGTTCCCACCGATGTTAAATACGACGCGGCTCCCTTTCAGAATGCTGGCATTCCCGTAATCCGCCTTGATTTCCGCCGGGCTAGCCCACTCGGCCGCTTCGGCCTCGTGAAACCAAGCGTCCAGTCCCGCCTTCGCGTCAGGATGTCGCTTCGCCAAATCATTCAGATGCTTTCTCGATATTACCCGCATATTCTGGCAGAATGCCCGCTTATAGGCAAGCAGAGTGTTCCCATTTTGGGAAATGGTTGTCCAGCAGAAAGTCAAACTCTGGGAACTTCCCGGGCAATGCCGGGGGGCGAATAGCCACACCCGAGCCGACGCGGGAAACGGGCTACGTGTTCGACTACGACGCAATAGAGCACCATCCCTGGAACCCCGCTGGGTTTTCAGAAAGCAGCCCTGGGTCAGCGACTTTGTTATCGGGCCAACCTCTGGTCCGCCCCGTTTACGTTTACGCGGCATCCGTCGGAGGCTGCGGCGTTGGCGCAGGGCTGGGATTTCGGATTTGACCCCGGCCCGGGGGCCAGGATAATAGCGCCAACGATGCTGGAGAAGCGGGTCAGGACAACAACCAGTTTTCCCGCGCCAGCGTCAAAACGTGAGTCCCTATCATTTATGAGCCGTATCATGTCCGCCGTTGTTGTTTGCCTCTGCCTCACTCTTTCGGCCCTCGGCGCCGACAGTTCCGCGCCCCCGGAGCCAGCCGGCATGAAAGCGCTCGCTAATGGCAAAGACCTCACTGGCTGGGACGGCGATCCCCGGCTCTGGTCGGTCAAGGATGGCGCTCTTCGTGGGCAGACCACCACGGAGAACCCCGCCCAGGGCAACACCTTCCTCATCCTCAAGGATCAGACCTACGGCGA
>CAIWJG010000354.1 GCA_903912925.1 uncultured Verrucomicrobia subdivision 3 bacterium
GAAATACCGAAAAGGGGAATTTGAGTCCAGCAATCAATAAAAATAGTTTTCCGGGCAACTCGCAAAGGGCGCTGGCTGGAGAAAAACCAGCTCACCGACCAGTGCCAGCGCGGCTGCCTCCGTCATAATGAGAATTGCTGCCCAGGCCGCCGGGGCCATTGCGCGCATTAACGCGGAGAACGAGAGCCACCGCCTGGAACGCCAGCTCATCGGAATCACCGACCGCGAGCACGCCCGCATGGGCCAGGACATTCACGACGGCCTCTGCCAGCAACTGGTAAGCCTGGCCCTCGACGCCAACGCCCTGCGCCACCGGCTCGCTGCCGCACGCCGGCCGGAAGCCGCCCAGGCCCGTCGAATAGCGGATTACCTCGATCAGGCCATCACCGAGGCGCGGCAATTGTCGCGCGGCCTCTTCCCGGTCCGGTTGGAGCGCGAGGGGCTGCCGCCGGCCTTGGAAGAGCTGGCGGCGGCCACCCGCGACCGCTTCAAGATCCGGTGCCGCTTCACCAGCGCGGGGCCCGTCGCCGTGGCGAGCAGTGTCACCGCCACGCACCTTTACCGCATCGCCCAGGAAGCCGTCACCAACGCCGTCAAGCACAGCCGCGCCGGCAGCGTCGCCATCCGGCTCCGCGCTCGTGCCGGAGCGCTCGAATTAAGCGTTACGGACAACGGAGCGGGCCTGTCGGCCGCCCGACGGCAGGAGGCAACCGGCATGGGCCTGCAGATCATGGACTACCGGGCCCGAACTATCGGGGGCACGCTCGAGTTCGGTCCTGGACCTCGGGGGGGGACGAAAGTTTATTGTTGTGTCCCCACCCCGGTGAGTGGAGTATCGGGCGCATGACGCGTAAGGCACAGCTTGTTTGTACTGCCCGGAAGCGCGGTCGCATTCTGCTGGTGGATGATCACCCGCTGGTGCGCGAGCGTCTGGCCGAGATCATCAATCGCGAGGCCGACCTGATCGTCACCGGCGAAGCCGAAGATCGCAACCAGGCCCTGGAGGCCATCCTCGCCAAGCCGCCCGACCTGGCGATTGTTGACCTGACGCTTAAGCACTCCGATGGGCTGGATCTGATCAAGGATGTCCATGCTCGCTGGCCCAGGATGCGGATGCTCGTGGTCTCCATGCACGACGAATCCCTCTACGCAGAGCGGGCCATCCGCGCGGGTGCGATGGGCTATATCACCAAACAGGAAGCCACGCGTAACATCCTGCTGGCCATTCGGCGCGTGCTCTCCGGCAACATTTACCTTAGCCGGAAGATCGCCGACCGCATCCTCACTCGCCTGGCGCATAGTGCCGACCCGGTTGCCACCACGCCCGTCGAATTGCTGGCGGACCGCGAGTTGCAGGTGTTTGAGTTGACCGGCCGCGGGCTGAGCACGTATGACATTGCCAGCCAGCTTAGCGTTGCCGTCAAGACCGTCGAGACCTACCGTGCGCGGATCAAGGAGAAGCTGAAGATCACTGACGGGAGCAAGCTGCTGCAGTTCGCGATCGCCTGGTCCCGCAGTGAGTAGTCGGGCCGCTCGCCTCGCCTGATCCCTGTGCCGGCCTTGTAGGGTAAAACCCTACTAAAACAAACCGGCTTTCCCCTACAGACAAACCCTTACCCCTCGCGTATAAAGTAAGCACCTCATGGCAATGGGCTGCCTTGGGTTTGGTTCGCGCCTTGGCGGGTGGTGGGGCTGGCGGTACTTGGGGTGTGGGAAAAGCGGGGACCTTTGGCGTGCGGTTGGCTGGCTCGGGTGCGGTTGAAGATTCTTCTGCCGGGACTGGGCACTCGGGAGGGGATGTGGGCCGCCAGCCGCCGCCTTAGGTTACTGAGGAGTTCGCAGCATACACTACACCCAAAGCTGCCGAGGCTGGTAGAAATCCGAAACCCCGAAAACCGAAACCCGAAGGAAGGCCGAAATCCGAACAGGCAC
>CAIWJG010000355.1 GCA_903912925.1 uncultured Verrucomicrobia subdivision 3 bacterium
CTATGGAACTCCTATGGAGCAACACCGGACCAACACCGGACCAACACGCTTGCTGGTCGTAGTCAGTTGGCTGGCCGGTCCAGACAGCCGACGCCCTTGTTAGCTCCAGTGTGCAACCACCCGGACGATGGGGCTCCCTCTCCCCTGGGGAGAGGGTCGGGGTGAGGGGGAACGGGCCTTGCTCCAACCACACCATCTGGCCCCTTGCCGGAACCGTCAAACTCTTCGAGTCCTCCGGCAGAACCGCAGGGTTACCCTCCGAACTCAGAGCCTTAGAAAGATCTTCCGCTTGTAGAGAAAGTGGACCAGCCAGAACGCCAGCAGCAGGCCCACGATCGAAATGACCATATCCCCCAAGCCCTTGGCCAAGTGGTCATCGAAGAAGAGCTTCACATCGCCGCCGACCAACCGAGCCGCCACCCTGCGAAAGCCGCCAAGAATATTGCCCGCGAGATAGATCGTAATCGAGTTCATCCCCATCCACACAAACGGCTGGCACCAGGCGCGGCTCTGCCTTACATCCACAATGAGGTAGAAGACCCCGAGCAGGATGGCGCTGTACCCGCCCGCGACCAGCACGTACGACGAGGTCCAGATCTTCTTGATGACGGGGAACTGGGCATTCCACAGCCAGCCCAGGGCGACGGCGCCAATGCCGAACGCAATGAGCCAGAACACTTTCTTCTTGTCCGGGACCGAGTGGCTACTCAGGAGCAACCCTGCGAACACGCCAAGCAGGCAGGTCGCCACCGCCGGGATCGTGCTGAGTAATCCTTCCGGGTCGAAGAACGTGTCGTACTTGCGGCCCGGCAGATACTCGAAATCAATGTGGTTGGCCAGGTTCAGGCCCTTGTCGAACTTGCCGGTGACGCGGTTCGTGGTCCCATAGAACAGCTTCTCCGCTGCCGCCCAGGCCGGGCTGTCTTTGGCCGCCGAGGGATTACGTTCCTCTTTGAACAGCTCCGCGGCCTTCTGGTCTCCTGCTTGCTCTGCAAGCTGGGCGAGGTTGCTCTTCGCCAACTGAATATCGCGCACCGGCATAAACGTCATGAGCGCCCAGTAACCCGCTAGGAGGCCCACGCAGATCGCGACCAGGGCGCGCGGTTTGAAGCAGCAAAACAGCACTCCGCCGAAGAAGTAAGCCAGCGCAATCCGATTGAGCACGCCCATAAGCCGAATATCCGGCCAGGGGTTGGTGACGCCACCCGAGTAAAAGATGCCGACCACGAACAACAGGACGCTTCTTCGGAACACCCGCTTCATCGCCTCTGCCCGGCCGGCGCGCTCGATAGTCTTCGTCAGCGAAAACACCACCGACACCCCCATAATAAAGACGAAGAGCGGGAAGATCAGATCATAGAAATGGAAACCCTCCCACTGCGCGTGTTCGAGCTGGTCGGCCAGGAAAGTCGTGGACCTGGTCTGCGTCATGCGGTGCAGGGCCTCGACCAGCGCATCGGCACCGACGATCCAGAACATGTCAAACCCGCGCAACGCATCAACGGACATCAGACGCTGGACGGCTGGGGCACTTTCGGCGGGGCGGGTTTGGGTAGTTGTAGTCATGGGCAACTGAGTTCTCGTTACGTTTAGGCGAAACCAGCATGTGGTTCAATTCCAAAAGCCTTCAGGCTGGCCGCATGCGCGTGAGGTAAGCACCTCGCACGATCAAGAACCCACCAATTCCCCGCAGCGCCTCTACCAAGATCAGTCAGGGACTTTCTGTCCCCTGCCCTGCAAGCGAGCCCTTCATCGCAGCCAGAATGTTAGAAGCAGGGCCGCCACCACCAAGGCGACTACCCACCAAAACCAATGGAGACCGCGGGGCACCACGCTCTTGCCGCCAAACTCGCGCTTGACGAAATCGTTGTAGTC
>CAIWJG010000356.1 GCA_903912925.1 uncultured Verrucomicrobia subdivision 3 bacterium
CAGATATGAAATCCCTAATTCCTGAGTGGCTGCCGGCTAAAGCCAGCGTTCCACCGGGCGAGGAGTGCTACTGCGGGAAAGGTGCTACGGTCGGGGACCTGCGGAACGCCGGCTTTAGCCGGCAGCAGATTTAGCGTCTTTTAGCGTGTTTAGCGGGCAACCCAAATCCGAAACCGCCCAGTGAAGTAGCAGGAAGACTTCACGGGCCAAGCGTAGTCCGAGTCTTCCGCTCATTAACACCCAACTTCAGTTGGGTGAACCACGCCCCCGCTGCGGTCCAACCGTTGCAACGGTTTCCCCTGACTTTTGCCCATAATGAGAATTGCTGCCAGGGTGAAACGGGGTATTGACTCGCCGTTTCCAGGGGGCTAATCTATCGGACAGGCAACATGAGAAGTGCCAAGTTCACAACTGCCTGTGTTTCAATAACTGTTCTATGAACAGCGAGCCTGCTATGCAAAAACCCTCCCCCCAACTCCTCCGTTCCCTCTCGCTGGCAAGTGCCGGCCTGGCGTCTGCCCTGGCCCTGCTCGTCCTGGGCGCAAGCACCCCGCGGCTGGCCGCCCAGTCGTACACTTTTGACGCCCGAAGCGACTCCGCCTGGACGCGCTACGACCTCGGAACTACTGTTACTGATCCACCCGGTCAGTACCCGGCTAACATTTACTCCTTTCCGACCAACCCGGCTGGACCGGCTGGAAATTACGCCTACCGCATACAAGTCCCCGTTTACACCAATGATCCCTTCTATTATTTGTACCCGCGGGGGGGCAGTTTCCTGACGGGCGCGAACTATGGCAACGTCAACGATTCCACCTTTGGGCGGTTCATCGTGGGCGCGGATTTGATCGCGTGGAATACGACCTGGTCCGACATGGAGATTGGGGTTGCCTGGGACGCCTCTATCCCAGACTTATATCAGCCCAGTGCCTACCTCGCCGGCTGGGGGCCCAGTATCCAGACCTTAGGCTGCGCGAAAATCATAAACGGAACAACTATAGGCCTCATTGGCCTGGTGGATCCGGGGTCCACGGTGCTGCAAACCAACCGCCAGTACCGCATGGTGGCCAGCAGTCACGATGGCGTGACTTTCCTGATCCAGATGTTTGATTTGGCGCAGCCGAATACCCCTTGGCAATCCGTCATCACTGCCGACAGCTCACTCGGGAATGGCGGCGGCACTGTGGGCATATTGGGGGCTGACCTCCTGCAGATCACTCCCAGCAATACTGAGGGTTCGGACTCGACGTGGGATAACTTCTCGGTGTCCGCGCCCGGCTTTGTTGACCCTAGCGGCAACGTGCCGGCGATCATGCCCGCTACGGTCACCGACACCTATCCACCCCCGGCGGGGCAGGTCACCGAGCTCTACCCCACCATAAAGATCGGGTTCTTGAATCGGGACACCGGCGTGAATACCAGCAACCCGAACTGGATCAAACTGTACCTGGATGGCGTTCAGATTCCAAATAACCAGTTGACCATCGACCCGACTAACGTTTGGAAGATACACAATAACGATGAGTATGGCCATCAGTACGGACCGCCCGCCAGCAATTCTCATTATGACGGAGGCAGCCGCGCTGGCACTGGCCGGCGAGCTGGTTTTTCTCCAGCCAGCGCCCTTTGCGAGTTGCCCGGAAAACTATTTTTATCGTTTGCTGGACTCAAGTTCCCCTTTTCGGTATTTC
>CAIWJG010000357.1 GCA_903912925.1 uncultured Verrucomicrobia subdivision 3 bacterium
CCCTCTCTCAGCTCCCAAACGGCACAACCCCGACCCACCACGGACTACACTTTAGAATCTTTACCCGCCTCCTCGCCCCCTCCACCAAGCAAATCCCAACCGCACCAGCTATCGAGCACTGCCAAAATGAGAACTGCTGACCGCCCGCTCCCGTTGCGACCAATTTCCCCGGGGCGACGATTACCTACTCCAATGGCGTCGTGTTTCCGCGTGGCAGCTTGCATACCAATACCGTCGTGTTCGAGGACGACCAGACCGTCAACGGCGACAATGTCCTGCACACCAACACCTGGACGTGGACCACCGCTCACGCGATCCCTTCTCTCGCTCTGTATGCGACCAACGGCAGCCTGAGCGTGACGGGTTTCGACGCCCGGCTGGTCCAGAGTTTGGCCGCCCACATTGGTGGCAACCTGGTCAACGGCAATTTTACGGCCAACATCGCGTCGTTCCAGGTCTGGCCCGGCTATGCTGGTGGCGCCAACGGCAACTGCCCGGGGCTCTCCAACGCGGGAGACATTCCCAATTGGACGAATTGTGCCGGCGGGATGAATACAAAAGGACTCAATGGCGCGGGGACGGGGACGGGTTGCAGCAGTTGGCAGCTCGTGGACAGTCCGTTCGCTCCGGCCAACAGCGCCGGTTACACCTTCCTCTTCATACAGGGCGGCGGAGGGAATGCCTTGGGCCAGTATCTGACCGGTCTGGCTCCCGGCGCGACGTATCAACTGAGCTATGATGCCTGCAGCCGGGCGGGCAACACCGGCGTTTGGCAAGTGATTGTCGCTAGCGATTTCAGCAGCCCGCCCGCTTCGGTGCTTTACGACAGCGGCGCGGTAGTGGGCAGCGTGAGCGCGTTCCAGCACGTCGTCGCCTCCTTCACCACGCCCGCCACGCTCACCGGCACCGAGAATATCCAGTTGTTAAATGTCAGCGGCGCAGGCGACAACACCGTTGACTTTGCTAATGTCTCCGTTACGGCCTCGGCCCAAGACGTGCTGAACTATAAGTACGCTGTGGATCTCGCGGCAACGAACTTGGTCCAGGCGGTCGCTTATGGTCTGGCCGGGACTGAATACGGCGCCGTCGCCAACTTCCCGGGGTTGTGCCGAATGCCGGCCGGCGGCGCCACCCCCCAAGGTAACAGCTTTGCCGTCGAGGCCTTCGCCTATTTGCAGCTACCCCAGGGCCTTAATTCCTTCTCAGTTTACAGTGATGATGCCGTCGGGATTTATTCCGGCACGAATCTGGCCGACAAGTCGATCGTCCTGTTGGAAACCACCGCGGCGTCCACCTCGCCCTATACTTTTGCTTGCGTCGCCCCGCAGTCCGGGTTGTATCCCATCCATATCCTCTACGAGCAAAGCATGGGCCCTGCCTACCTCGTCCTGAACTCAGTGACTGCCAGCGCTACCAATCTGGTGAACGGTGTCGGCGCCCCCCAGGCCTTCTATCCGCTGGTTTGCCTGTCGTCCACGAATGCAGCCAAGGGGTACACCATTGATGCGGCAGCCAACGCCGGGAACCTGCTGACGAAAACGGCCGGGGGCTGCACCGGCACCGACCTGACGGTGACCGGCGGGACGATCACTGTGCCGCTTTCCGGTTCACCGAAGTACTACCGGTTGAACGGCGTCAGAAAGACCCAGTTCACGGGGCCGATCACCAAATCCGTCGTGGGCTCCGTCACGTACCTCCATATTCCCTACAAGACCTACTGAGCTGGCGTCAGTTCGGCCAACGGCTGCCCCAAGCAGCCCAGTCCTCAGCAATTCTCATTATGCGATGGCGATGGCAGCCCAAATCCGAAACCCGAAGGAAATCCGAGATCCGAAGGCCGATTCCGCCAGCTCACCCTTTAACGCAGAGGCGCAAAGATTCGCAGAGGTTCGCAGAGAGTTCTTTTTCTCTGCGTTTCTCCGCGTTCCTCTGCACTGCTATACCCGAGAATCGCGCACTTTTGGCAAGATTGCTTGAGCCGTAAGCAGGACCTTCAGGCCGAAGGCCTGATTCATACCAGCCCAGGGCAACGCCCTGGGTTCTTCG
>CAIWJG010000358.1 GCA_903912925.1 uncultured Verrucomicrobia subdivision 3 bacterium
AGCGGTGGATCTATCGGCGCATTGCGGGCACCCTCATCTTGATTTCTGGGTTCCTACTGCTCTTGCCACTGCCCATTCCGCTGTCCAACAGTTTGCCCGCCCTGACTGTGGTCCTTCTGGCCGCCGGCGCGATGGAGCGGGCCGGTGTCTTTTTTCTGGCCGGCTGCGCTGTGTTCAGCGCGACGCTCGCCTTCTTCGGTCTGCTGGCCTTTGGCGGCGCTCACCTGCTCGACAACTTGCGGCACACATTACTTGGATCATGAAAGCAGAATCCCAATCTCGACTCGGCGCGGTGCTGGAAGCGCCTTGTCTCGTCCAGGCCGCCGTGACGGAACTGGTGAAGCAGCATGCGGTGGAGGCCATTGCCATCAAGGCCGTGGAAGGCAAAATCTCGGTCGCCACCATCGGGCGTGCTGCTAACTCCGGCGTGGCGGAAAGAATTCAGGAGGCGCTGGCCAAAGTGCAGGGGGATTCGACTGCGGAACGCTGCCAACTGCTGCAAGCCGATCCCAGTTGCGCGCGGTGCGAACACCCCGGGGCACCAAGGACCCAAGCGGGATTCACCGTCACGGAAAGCGCCGGTGCCGTCACGGTGGCGCGCGTCCGCTGCCCGACGGTGCCGAAGTTCTGGCGCTGGCGCGATCTTCCGCTGCCAAAGATTGAGCCGCGTCAGGTCAGCGTCCCCGAAGCCGAATCCGATCTGAATGAATGGAAAGCGCAGGCTCTCGGCGCTGGGTTATGCGCCGTCTTCGGATTGGCTGGCTATTTTACACCGGCGCCATCCTGGTCCGTGCCGCTCTATGGGGCTTCGATGCTTGCGGGAGGCTGGTTTGCCGCTCGGGAGGCCTTGGCAAGAATGCGTGCGCGGACGCTCGACATTCACTTTCTCATGCTCGCGGTTGCGGCGGGCAGCGCGGCAGTGGGCGCTTGGGCCGAGGGGGCGATGCTGCTTTTTCTGTTTTCAACTTCTGGAGCGCTCGAACGCTATGCCATGGGCAGAACCCAGCGGGAGATACGTTCCCTGTTCCGGAACGCACCCAAGGTGGCGACGCTGCTCGACTCAACTGGCCGGGAGCACGAGATCCCGGTGGACCGGCTAAAGGCTGGAGACCGTCTCCTGGTCAAACCCGGGTCGCAATTTCCCGTGGATGCCGAAATTGCCAAGGGTAACACTGCCAGCGATGAGTCGAACCTGACCGGCGAAGCGACGCCGGTGGAGAAAACACTGGGCGACACCGTGCTCGCGGGCACGATCAATCTTTGGGGCGTCGTGGAGGTCGTCGTGCTGCGTCCGGCGAGTGAAAGCGCCCTGCAAAAAGTCATCCGGCTCATCCAGGAAGCCCAGTATCTCAAAGCCCCGTCCCAGCGATTTACGGACAAATTCGGAACCGCTTATACCTACGCCATCCTTGGTCTCGCGCTCGGCATGTTCTTCTTCTGGTGGCTCGGGATGGGTTTGCCGCCATTTGCTTCTCACGAAGTGACCAGCAGCGCGTTTTACCGGACCATGACGCTGTTGGTCGTAGCCTCGCCGTGCGCGCTGGTGATCTCGATTCCCTCAGCGGTGCTGGCCGCCATCGCCTGGGGGGCCAGGCGCGGCATCCTGTTCCGCGGCGGCGCTGCCGTGGAGAAGCTTTCCGAAGTAACCGTCGTGGCTCTCGACAAAACCGGCACGCTCACCACCGGCGAATTGCAGGTGGAAGCGGTGGAGAGTTTCCCGCCCGGGCGTGAAGCCGAAACCGCGCAACTGGCCTTCTCCATCGAGCGGCTCTCGACGCATCCGCTGGCGCGTGCGATCACCCGCCACGGAAAGCATCACGGTTTGGTCCCGGTCGAATTCAACCGCTTTGAGTCTGTCACCGGCCTGGGCATTCAAGTCGAACTCGGCCCCCGAAGAATCTTCCTGGGCCGCCGCGAGTGGCTGGCGGATGTCCTGCCGCGAGATTCCCGTTGGACCGCGTTGACGGAGAGCGTCTCCATAGCTCAACCAGGCCTTTCCGAAGTTTGGGTCGGCGACGGCGATTTGCTGGGAAGGCTGCTGCTTCGTGACGATATTCGGCCACAAGCAGGCCCGGTGCTCGAAGAACTGGGAAGGCTGGGGGTGCATTGCGTCGTTCTAACCGGCGACCGGCCCGCCGCGGCACTGGCATTACAGCGCAAATTAGGGATCTCCGACGTCCGCTCCGAACTGAAACCCGAACAGAAGGTGGAGGCCATTCGCAGTTTCATGGCCGAGGGTAAACGGGTGGCCATGGTTGGCGACGGTGTCAACGACGCGCCGAGCCTGGCGGTCGCGCACGTGGGGGTAGCGATGGGTGCGCGTGGCGCAGACGCCGCCCTGGAGCAGGCGGAGGTCGTACTAATGCACGACCTGTTGGAAAACTTCCTGGCTGCGTTTCGGCTTAGCCAGAACGCAAGAAAGGTCATTCGGCAAAACCTAGTGGTGTCGCTCGGGACTGTAGCCGTTCTCGTCGGTTTCGCCCTCTTCGGGAGAATCCCGCTCACGCTCGGCGTGCTGGGGCATGAAGGGAGCACAGTGATTGTGGTGCTGAACAGCCTGCGCCTGCTGTTTATGAAATCCCAACGCCCATTGCTGGAGACAAACCAGCAGGAGGAGAAAGCAGGGCAGCCCGCCCGATGAAACAATGCGAGCGGTTTGGCGGAGAGAGATCTGTGAACATTAGGTCTCTGCTGCTGTCACTCACGAACGCGGCGCTTTACCTGGTCACCTGCGTGCTCATCGGAACCGGCCTGTTGCTGGAATTCAGAATGGACGAGGAAGACGGAGCGGCTCGGCTTTTCGGAATGGGCCAGGACGATTGGGGAGAAATCCATTTCGCCTTCGCCATCGGTTTTGTGATACTCTCCCTTTGCCACCTCCTGCTGAATTGGATATAGGTCTGATACTGGCCCTGTTGATCATGGGCATCGGCACCCTGGGTTCCATCTTGCCTGGAATGCGCAGCACGTCATTGATGCTGCTGGCGGCAGTCGCTCACAAGCTCTGGTTCGGCGATGCGGGCGTTCATTGGTGGATCATGGTGCTGCTCGTGTTGCTGACGGCGTTTTCGATGGCGTTGGACTACCTCGGCCCCATCGCCGGGGCCAAGCAATTCGGCGCGAGCCGACGCGGTAGCATTGGTGCCATCTGTGGAATGGTGGCCGGGGCGGTCATTGGATTCCTTTTTGGCGGCTTTGGCTGTTTGGTGGGTGCCCTCGCCGGCCCGTTTGTAGGAGCCGCGCTGCTGGAGCGTAGCGCGTCGCGCCCGTGGCCGGATGCCTGGCGCGCCGGGTTGGGCGCGACTATTGGCTTGCTGGCCGGGGTGATTGGCAAGGTGATTCTAGGCTTGTTGATGATGTTCATCTTCACGGTGGACGTGGTGCTGCGATCTTGGAAGTAACTCGGCACACGGTTCCTTGGAAATGACAGGCAGGCAAATCATTCTCCCGTCTGATCTTGTGATTTCCTCTGGAGATTTGGCATAGAATACAGATGAGCAAAATGAAGACCAGATATCTACGGTATGCGATGCTCACGATCGTACTCGGGCTGGTGCTCTATCTGTCGCTTGGCTTTGGGTCACGCTCGTTTGAGGCGTATTGCCCCTTTGGCGGGGTTGAAAGCTTGTGGGGGCTGTTCACCACGGGAGAATTCTCCTGCGCCCTGGGGCCGCTGAACTTGTCGTTCTTACTAGCCCTCCTCGTGCTGGCCCTGGTGTGCAAGAAGGCCTTCTGCGGGTGGGCCTGTCCGATTGGCCTTCTTGGCGAACTGGCCGCCCGGCTGGGCGGCTGGGCCTGGAAGAAACGGCCACGGGTCCCTCCCAGACTAAACCACACGCTCAAGCTGCTGCGGTAGGGCGGTCGGGTGAACCTTGGGTAAAGCCCGGCTCATACAAGATCGGAAATAATGATCGAACTCACGTTCGATGCTACACGTGCGGGGGTATGTGGTGCTGGCCGCGGCCTTGTTCTTCACGTATCGCACTGGCGAGTTGGTCCTGCGCGGGTACGACCCTTTCTATCTCATCTTCTCCGGTTTTGGACACGGAAGCGTGGGCATCTTTTCGGTGGTGGTCCTGGTTGGAATGATCATCGGGATGTGGGTCGTACCGATGTTCTTCTGCCGTTATCTTTGCCCGATGGGGGCTGTGTTTGATCCTTTCAGCCGGATCGCTTTGCTTCGAGTCACACGCGACACGTCGAAGTGCACCGGGTGCGGGCGTTGCAGCGGGGCTTGTTTGCAGGATATCCCCGTGCAGAAACTCGGAAATGTGCGGTATCGGGATTGCACTAACTGCCTGGATTGCCTGGACGCGTGTCCCGAAAAGGATGCGCTCCAACTTCGAGCCGAGCTGTAGGAGGAATCGTGCGCCTGCCAACATTTGTAATCCCGGTGCTGGTAACCTTGGCTTTGACGGCAGGGTACGGGCTCCGAACCAGCTTCACGCGGCCGACAACGGTTCGGACGTTTGCCGAGGGAACCGGCGTGAAGGCAACGTTCATCGTGGACGGCGTGCGGTGCAAGGGCACCGCGATGTTTCTTTCGTCGCTGTATGAAGACATCCCGGGAATCTTCGGGATTGAAATATTCGCTGGCGAGCGGACGGCCGTCTTCACGTATGATCCCAAAGTCGTCACGCGTGATCGGATTCGAGCGATCATGGAAGCCCCGATCCCGTTTAAGGACGGCACAACCAGTCAGGTGTTCAAATGCATGTCCTTTCGATGAAGTCGCACCCGTTGATCCGCCCTGGCCAAGACCTTCCCCTGAGCCCGGAGAGGCTTGCTATTGGCGTGCGAGGTGGCATGGTTTTGCCCCGCTGGTCGCATGTAGGAGAGCGGACAGCGCACTTGAGCAGCGTAAAGCAAGTCCCGGGATCGGCCCAGACCGATCTGCTCCGTAGTGCGCTGGGCCGCATTACTGCAACCACTGTGAGAAATATGAACCGAATACTAATTCATCGAGCCCTTCCTGCATCCATGCTCTGGGCAATCCTGGTTTCTGTCCCGGCCGCTCTAGCCGAGCTCCGCACCCCAGCGGGCGACTGGCCGCAGTTCCAGGGCCCGAACCGGGACGGCAAGTCTACTGAGAGAACCAGCCCATAACCCCGATCTAAGAAAGAACCAGCAAGGATATGGAGATCATCACGGAGGCGTTGATTGACACGGGGAAGTTGGTGCCGTTCCTCGCGGCGATCTACTTCGTGGTCGGGTTTCTGGAATACCGATATGGAGACCGTATCAGCCATGTCCTCCGAGACCTTGGGACTCTTGGCCCAATAGTGGGAGCGTTGCTCGGATGCATTCCGCAGTGCGGCTTTTCCGTGGTGGCTTCCGCGCTCTATGTGAAGCGCGTCATATCGGTGGGAACCCTCTTGGCCGTTTTCCTGTCCACTTCAGACGAGGCTGTCCCGGTCCTGTTGTCCATGCCCGATAAGGCGAAGATGGTCGGAGTGCTCATCGTCATCAAAGTAGTGATTGCGATCGCCGCAGGGGTGGGCATCGACTATGTCATCCGAGTCTGCCAGGCACCCAGGCCGAAGGAGGTAACTGCCAATGCTTCCAGTGTGGCTGTGGTCAAAGCGCACGCTGGCTGCTGCTCTCATGGGCTCGATGGCAGGCCAACAAAGGTCCAGGCGCTCTTTCTTCATCCGCTCCAGCACACCGCCAGAATCTCCGGATTCCTGCTGCTGCTGACTATCGTTCTGAACTTTGTTGTGGAGCAGATGGGACCGGAAAGAATCGGAGCGGTTCTCTTGCGGGGAACCATATTCCAGCCGGTCCTGGCGTCGCTGATCGGGCTCGTCCCCAATTGTTTTGCGTCGGTCCTTTTGGCGGAACTCTATGCCAAGGGATCGATCAGCTTTGGCGCTCTGGTCGCTGGTCTTTGCGCCGGAGGAGGGCTCGGCATACTTGTCCTTCTCAAAGAGAACCGGGATTTCAAAGACACGGCGTTTGTCGTCGGGCTGCTGCTGACGGTCAGCATCGTGTCCGGCATTGTAATACAACTTGCCGGGACCCTAGCCCCGTGAAGTCTTTCCTTTACTTCACTGGGCTATGAGAAGGCCAACCCTTCCAGGTCCGAACTCCTCAGGTGACCCCGAAAAGGCTGGCTACAGCCGCCTCGCCGGGGTATAAACGACAGCAAATGGCAGATGTCGTTCCCAACAAGCCGACCGAGGGCCTACCCGCCCGCGTCTCGTACCTTTTCATGCTGGGAACGCTGGTGCTCGTGGGTTGCCTTCACTTGGCGACACCCTTGCTGGTGGCGTTATTTGCTTATCTTGCGCTGAGCATCCTGCATCTCAAGCGGCGTCTGGGCAAATGGCTGACGGTGGCGCTCTTTGTGGTTCTAGTATCGGCTGTCACGTATGGTCTGGGCTTCTTCGTCAACGATACCATGCGGGCGCTGCCGGACATCGCCGACAAGGCCATCCCTTCCGTGATCCAGTGGGCCCGGGAATACCAGATCGAACTCCCCTTCACGGACTATGACAGCCTGAAAGATCTGGCCTCTGACACCGTGAAAGGCCAGGTGAATTACCTGGGCAACGTCGCCCGATTTGCTCGCGGGGCGACCGCGCAGTTCCTCTTTGTCGTGGTCGGCTGCGTAGTGGCCATCAGCATCTTTCTCAACCCCCGGCTTGAACTTGACCGCGAGAAACACGCTGTGCGCAATAATCTCTACTCGCTCTGCTGCGACCAGATTGCGAAGCGGTTCGAGCTGCTCTACCGGAGCTTCGCGATGGTAATCGGGGCGCAGATAACCATCTCTGCCATCAACACCGTCTTCACCGCCATCTTCGTTCTGGCCGTCGGTTTGCCTTACGCGGTGGTGGTCATCGGTGTGACCTTTCTCTGCGGGCTGGTCCCGGTGCTCGGCAACCTCGTCAGCAACACCGTCATCGTCGGCATCGGCTTTACGGTCTCGCCGCGGATGGCGTTTGCGGCGCTGGTCTTCCTGGTGGTCATCCACAAGCTGGAATACTTCCTCAACAGCAAGATCATCGGCCAGCGCATCCGCAACCCGCTCTGGCTGACGCTCCTCGCCTTGGTCCTGGGCGAGAGACTGTTAGGCCTGCCCGGAATGGTCCTGGCGCCCGTGGTGCTGCACTACCTGAAAGTGGAGGCTTCCAGCATCGAGCTCAAGCCCCCGCTTGACCCCCCGGCTAGTCCGGTCTAGCTTTACCTCATTACAGGGGAGCCGACCAGTCGCTGAACCGGTTTCAGCGCGAAGGCTGAGAGTGCTGCGCGGGAGCGCGGCAGACCCGTTGAACCTGCTCCAGGTAATGCTGGCGAAGGGAACGCCTTTGGTCTTCCCCCTGGCTTCTGTCAGCAGGACTACGAGAGAATTTATGCTGTTACGGAAAGCCAGTTCTGACCAGGCCGACACAGTCGGTCTCCGGCTATCAACTATCAACTCTCCCCACCATCAACCTTTTCTATGATTGCTGCCAAAGATTCCATCGAACCGCAGAGCGGGGAGCCCCTCCCCAACTCCGCCCGGGCCTACGTCCCCGGGAAAATACACCCGGACGTCCGCGTGCCGTTCCGCGAGATCAAGCTTAGCCCGACCAAATCCTTCGACGGCCATGTCGAGGCCAATGTGCCGGTGCGCGTCTATGATTGCTCCGGGCCTTGGGGCGATCCCGATTTCGCCGGCAACGTCGAACAAGGCCTGCCTATGTTGCGTAGCAAGTGGATTACGGCCCGCGGCGACGTGGAGCAGACCACCGTGTCGTACAAACCTATCCCGGGACACAGCGACGCGTCGTTGCCTCCCGCGCTCCAGCGCAAACCGCTCCGCGCAAAGCCTGGCAAAGCCGTCACGCAGATGTATTACGCACGCCAGGGCATCATCACCCCGGAAATGGAATTCATTGCCATCCGCGAGAACCTCGGCCGGGAGGCTGACGCTTCACGCTCCACGCTTCACGCTCCACGCTCCGTCGGCGGCCAGTCCTTCGGCGCCGCCATCCCCGCCTACATCACCCCCGAATTCGTCCGCTCCGAAGTCGCCCGCGGCCGCGCCATCATCCCGGCAAACATCAACCACCCGGAGATCGAGCCGATGATCATCGGGCGCAACTTCCTCGTAAAGATCAACGCCAACATCGGGAACAGCGCCGTCACCTCCAGCATTGAAGAGGAGGTGGAGAAGATGCGATGGTCCATCAAGTGGGGCGCGGACACCGTCATGGACCTCTCGACCGGCAAGAACATCCATGAGACTCGTGAGTGGATCATCCGCAACTCGCCCGTGCCCATTGGCACGGTGCCGATCTACCAAGCGCTGGAAAAGGTGGAGGGCAAGGCCGAGGAACTGACCTGGGAAGTCTATCGCGATACTCTTATCGAACAATGCGAGCAGGGCGTGGATTACTTCACCGTGCACGCGGGGGTGTTGCTCCGCTATATCCCGATGACTGCCAAGCGCCTGACCGGCATCGTCTCGCGCGGCGGCTCGATCATGGCCAAGTGGTGCCTCGCGCACCACACGGAGAGCTTCCTCTACACCCACTTCCGCGAGATCTGCGAGATCATGCGCGCTTACGACGTCGCGTTCAGTCTCGGCGATGGCCTGCGCCCCGGCTCGATTGCCGACGCCAACGACGAACCCCAGTTCGCCGAGCTGCGCACCCAGGGGGAACTGACAAAGATCGCCTGGGAGATGGACTGCCAGGTCATGAACGAGGGTCCCGGTCACGTCCCCATGCACCTGATCAAAGAGAACATGGACAAGCAGTTGGAGTGGTGCGGTGAAGCGCCATTCTACACGCTCGGGCCGCTCACCACCGACATTGCTCCCGGCTACGATCATATCACCAGCGCCATCGGTGCCGCCATGATCGGCTGGTATGGCTGCGCGATGCTCTGCTACGTCACGCCCAAGGAACACCTCGGCTTGCCGAACAAGAAGGACGTGAAGGACGGCGTCATCGCCTACAAGATCGCCGCCCACGCCGCGGACCTGGCCAAGGGCCACCCCTCAGCCAGCCAACGCGACTACGCGCTCAGCAAAGCCCGCTTCGAGTTCCGCTGGGAGGATCAGTTCAGCCTGGGCCTCGACCCAACTACTGCCCGCGACTTCCACGACGAGACGCTCCCGCAGGAGGGCTCGAAGCTCGCCCATTTTTGCTCGATGTGCGGTCCCCATTTCTGCGCGATGAAGATTACCGAGGATGTGCGGAAATACGCCGCCGAGCAGGGTGTCGGCGAACAGGAAGCCCTTCGCCAGGGCATGGACGAGAAGTCGCGCGAGTTCGTGAAGAAGGGCGCCGAGCTTTACACGCAGGGCTGAACCGAATAGTTCACGCTCCCACAGCCCAAGCTGTAGCAGCCGACGTCAGTCGGCTCTAATCAGCACGTTCCGAGGAAGCGCGGGTTTGGGCAGTAGGCCAAGCGAGCAGAGACTTCTTACGTCGTCTCCTACAATGACTTAAGAATACTTTGTCACTGGCCCTGGCAAACGCCCTGCCGGCATCGTGTGTCCACTTGACAATTTCTGATATAGGGTATAATGTAATCTATAGTCCGTTCTTGTTATGAACACGACACTCACCAAACCTCGGGCGTGGCAGCATTGGAAAGAAACAAACCGCGTGACTCTGTTGGCTACGTTCGAGGACTCGATTGCGGGCACGTGGGTGAAGGCATTCTGCCAGGGGCTCTCCCGGGACCTGGGGGCGGATTGCCGCATCGTCGAGCACGTCTGGCTCTTTAGCACCTTTCGCTTGCACGAGTTGCAGGAAATTGCTGCCGAGGAAGCCTCCGCGTCCGACCTCATCATCATTTCCGTTCACCAGTCGGAGAGCCTGCCCGAGGAAGTGAAGAGCTGGATTGACCTGTGGCTTCGTCCCAGGGTCAGGCACCCGGCGGTCCTGCTGGCGCTGCTCGACCCCGATGAGGAAGACGCTCCCAATGGAGTTCAAGCCTACTTGCGGGATGCCGCCAGAAGGGGAGGTGTGGAGTTTCTGGTTGAAACCGAGGAATAGTCGTAAGGTCGCTGTCGGACCCCTTTGACCGGCTGGAGTGGCAAACTGGTTGTTCCTTCCACAGGGGGTGTGGAAAGGTGTAACGTCGCCCTGCAGATGCCTTATCTATAGGCACGTATGAACAGTGCGACCGAGCATCGAACTTGTCCCAATTGCGGGGCGGTCATCCCGACGAAGGCGCCGCAAGGGCTTTGCCCTAAATGCCTGATGGCGGCGGCCGCGGTCACCACGGACGCCGGCCGAACTGGCGGCAAACGGCCGGAACCACCCTCCCTCGAACGGCTGGCCGCTGCCTTCCCGCAACTGGAGGTGCTTGAGTTTATCGGCCAGGGGGGCATGGGCGCCGTCTATAAGGCGCGCCAGAGGCAGCTCGACCGCATCGTCGCGCTCAAGGTGCTCCCGCCGGGCATCGGCGGCGACCCCGCTTTTGCCGAACGATTTACCCGCGAAGCGAAGGCGCTGGCCAAGCTGATGCATCCGAACATCGTTGCGCTGTTCGAGTTCGGCCAGGCAGAGGGGATTTATTACCTGCTCATGGAATACGTCGATGGGGTCAGCCTTGGGCAACTGCTCCGTTCGAGCCGTGTGTCGCCGCGCGAGGCGCTGGCCATCGTGCCACAGATTTGCGACGCGCTCCAATACGCCCACGACCAGGGCATCGTCCACCGGGACATCAAGCCCGAGAACATCCTGCTCGACCGCCGCGGGCGGGTGAAAGTGGCGGATTTCGGCCTGGCCAAGCTGATGGAGTGTGACCGCCTCGACCACAACAATGTCGAGAAACCGAGCAGCATGGAAGAAGCGGCGCCCTCAACTACGTGCCACGTTGGCGCGCCCGGGACTGGCACCCTCCAGGAACTCACCAGCGCTGGCAAAATCATGGGCACACCGGCCTATATGGCGCCGGAACAAGCTGAGCACCCTGCCGACGTAGATCATCGAGCCGACATCTATGCGCTGGGCGTGGTGTTTTACCAGATGCTCACCGGCGAACTGCCCGCCAAATGCCTCGAGCCACCGTCAAAGAAGGTGCAGATTGATGTGCGGCTGGACGAGGTGGTGATGCGAGCGTTGGCGAAGAAACCCGAACTCCGCTACCAGCAGGTCAGCGAAGTAAAGACGTTGGTGCAGACGATCATTGGCACACCCGATCCAAGCACAGGCGGAAGTGAAGGGGCCGATCCTAATCCCGGCGGGCGCACAGCGGAAGCCGAGAGGCAAAGTGAGATCCGCGTCACTCCGGCGGCTTCGGGATCCTCGCGGCGCCCCTGGTCGCTCATGGTCGTAGCTGGATTGTTCATGCTGACCGGCTGTTCCGCAGCGTGGGACATCGGCAGCGGCTTGCACAAACATATCTATAGTTTCAACTTCGGCTTGCTTGGTTTGTCAGTGGGCATCGGACTCCTCCGCTTGCGCCACGGGTGGCGTGTGGCGGCGCTCATTATGATTTGGCTGCCATTCATCTTTGGGGCGTGTCTCGGCATTGTTGCCTTGTTCGGGCAATTCACGATTGTGAGTTACGCGAGGTTCTTCGGCTATGAACTCACCGGCTTGTCCCGTTTTGTAGCTGCTATTGTTGCGTGCACCTTGCTTCCCATCCTGCTCGTGTGGATGTCCCGGGTTTTGACCCACTCAGATGTGAAAGCATTGTTCCAACGGGCCAGTCCTAACCGGTCATGGATCGAATGGTCGGCGCTGCCGGTGGCCATTGCGTTAGGTTTCGCGCTGTCAAGCCTTGCCGGGCCGTCTGACTCCGCGCAGTCCAGCAGGGCGAAACCGTTGGCGGGGATTTCGAGTAAAGTTGTCTTCGGCCCGGTGGTCGAGCGGGTCGTGATGGCCTTTGACGAGAATCCGGCTCAAGCCTGTCTGGATCTAGCCAGTGGCGAATTCCGCGCTCCTCCAGCAACCATTGCGGAGCGCATCCGGGTTATTGCCAATAAGGTGGATGGGGAACTGTTCACAAATCTCAATGTCCCCGGTGATGAACGGTACGATTGGCTAAAAACGAGCGGTGTGGATTTGATTGGAAACCGCGGCCCGGATGGCAGTTCGAGGTTCAAATATATTGGTCAGCCGCCTTCTTATTATCATGGCGGCTGGAGCACCTTTGACACAGTCTCCCCCAGCGAAGTCATCCAGGCGCTGCAATCGTCTCCTTTCTTTGCAGGTGACAAACCCAATCTGCCGGCTGCCTACATCAACGCCATGAATCCGGACGACGAAGCGTCCAAGAAAGCCAGCTACATCATTTTCCGTACCCATGACGGCGACGTAGGCGTAATGAAAATACTCGGCACGAATGAGGACCCACACGGCGTAAGGATTCGCTACAAGCTGGTGCAAAATAGTGTTACGACCGTCACCCCCGTCAGCCTGCCGGTGCTACAAGCTAGTCCTGCCGCGGACAGATGAAGGCAAATAGACCTCACCAGATTGCATTGATTGCGAAGCCCACAACTCCAGCAAGTTCCCAATCCCGTGGCATCTTCGTCACCACGCAGTGGACGCAGGTGCTGGCGACGCGGGGAGACTCGCCCGAAGCGCGGCAGGCGCTGAGCGACTTGTGCGCCGCGTATTACACGCCGGTGTTCGTCTTGATCCGCCGAACGGTGCCCAGCGAGGAAGCGGCTCGCGACCTGACGCAGGAATTCTTCGCCCGGCTGCTCTCACGAGCGGGGCTGGGGCGGGTGAATCCGGAACGCGGGCGCTTTCGCTTTTTCATGCTGGGGGCGGTGAAGCATTTCCTGGCGGATATCCTCGACGAGCAGTGCCGTCTGAAACGGGGTGGCGGACGGGTGCCCATCTCGCTCGACGCGGGCACGGACAGTTCTCCAGGCCTGGAGATTGCGGATACAAGTCGTCCGAGCCCTGAACTGGAGTTTGACCGCGAGTGGGCGGTGACGCTGCTCGACCGGGCGCTGAACCGGCTTGGGCGCGAGCAGGCAGCGGTGGGGAACGGGGAACAGTTCCCGGCACTCAAGCCGTGGCTTACGGGGGACAAGCAGGAGGTGTCGCTGTCAGACCTGGCCGCCAGATTCGAACTGACAGAAGGGGCGTTGCGAGTGGCGTTACATCGCCTGCGGAAACGGTTCCGGGAGCTGGTCAAGGAGGAGATCGCCGGCACCGTCGGGGCAGCCACCCACGTGCGGGAAGAGATGAGCTATCTGCTGGAAGTGCTTTCGCGGGGGTGAAGCACGGGCGGAGGAAACGCCTCCGATGGACCGCATCCCATATCTGAGCTAGACTTGGGCAGTCCGATAACCCCGCAGCTCATTATGAATCTGAAACTGGAAGACAAGACAGCGCTTGTAACCGGCTCCACCGCCGGCATTGGGCTTGCCATTGCCCTTGGGCTCGCTCGCGAGGGCGCCCGGGTGATTGTGAACGGTAGAACCCAAGCCCGGGTCGATGCCGCGCTGGCCAGGATCCGCCGAGAGGTGCCCCAGGCAAAGGCTGAGGGCGCCGCACTCGATCTCGGCACCGCCGCCGGTTGTGAAGCGCTCGTTCGCCAGCTTCCGAGTGTGGACGTCCTCGTGAACAATCTGGGGATCTTTGAACCCAAGCCGTTCGAGCAGATTCCCGATGCGGACTGGCAGCGCCTCTTTGAGGTGAACGTGATGTCCGGCGTGCGCCTCAGCCGGGCCTACTTGTCCGGCATGAAACAGCGCAACTGGGGCCGAATCGTGTTCATCTCCAGCGAGAGTGCGGTTCAAATCCCTGCTGAGATGGTGCATTACGGCGTGACCAAGACGGCCCAGGTCGCGGTCGCGCGTGGCATTGCGGAGACCTGCGCAGGCACCGCCGTCACCGTCAACAGCGTCTTAGCCGGACCGACCGCCTCCGAAGGGGTGGTTACCTTTGTCGCAACGCTGGCGAAAGAGCAGGGAACTACCCCGCAAGAATTCGAGAAGCAATTCTTCCGCGATGTCCGCCCCAGCTCGCTGCTCAAGCGCTTTATCAAGCCCGAAGAAGTCGCCGCGCTGGTTGTCTTTGTCTGTTCGCCGGAAGCGTCGGCGATTAACGGCGCCGCGTTGCGCGCTGACGGTGGAGTGGTCAAAGCCGCACTCTGAGTCCAACCGTGCGGAAGCATCGGAGGAGACAGATCACGACTTTGTCGAGGAAGGACCAAAGGATTATGCCAAAGCCCCGCCCAAGATCCTCCGCCTTGCACGTACCTGCTCCAGACGCTCCTCACTCGGCTGAACAGTTCGGCCCTCAGCGTGACTACTGGTGGAACCAGGACTTCCTGGATCTCATGGCTAACCGCTGGCGTCTGCGGGAGGCTTCCTCCCTCGCCGACATCGGATGTGGCCTCTGCCACTGGTCGCGGCTGCTCTACCCCTACCTGCACGCCCCGGCCCGGTTCGCGGGCGTGGACCGTGAGGAGCGCTGGGTTGCCGAGGCCGCCCGCAACATCCGCCGGGCTTTTCCTCACGTGCCGCCCGACCTGTTGACCACCCTGCAAGGTGACGCCACCGAGATCCCCCTGCCGAGCGATTCCTTCGATGTGGTTACTTGCCAGACCGTGCTGATGCATTTGGCTCGGCCGGCCGCTGCGTTGCGTGAAATGCTTCGCGTTGTGCGCCCCGGTGGCCTCCTGGTCTGCGTCGAGCCCAACAACTTTTGGAACTACCTGACCTTTACCTCGCTCACTGCTCAGGAGCCCGTGGAAGTGCTGGTGCGCCGGTTTGAGTTTTGGCTGCGTTACCACCGTGGAAAAGCTGCTGCGGGCGAGGGTGATCACACCATTGGCGACCTGCTCCCTGGTGCTTTGGCGGAAGCCGGGCTGACCGACATTGCGGTCCATCTGTCGGACCGCGCCGCCGCGCTCTTTCCCCCATACAACACCGCAGCGCAGCAGGCGCTTGTAGAGCAGGGGACGCAATGGAGAGACTCGGCTACTGGCCCATGGGACCGGTCTGAGTTGCGCCGGCACGTATTGGGCGGCGGGGGCACTGACGAGTTATTCGAGCGCGCATTTGGGGAATTGGTTGGGGAGTTCAACCGTGAACAACAGGGCATCGCCGTCGGCACTTTTCATGCCGGCTTTGGTGGGGTCACCTAGCTGGTCTCCGGACGCAAGGCTTAAGAGCATTATGACCAAGAACACCACTTTCCGACCGGTTGATCCCGGGGTGAGGATTGGCCACGTGCACCTGAAGGCGGCCGACCTCGATCGGTCACTGGCAACCTATCGAGCCGTGGCGTGAGGGCGTTCCCTTTCAGGCTATCCTCTGCAGCCTGTCCACAGTTGCACGGTCCAGGCTATAGAGGCAGTCGAATAGCCGCGCTTTGAACGTGGCGGGGCCGGGCGCCTTCTCGGCGGCAACTTCCGCTGCAATCCCGAATATGGCGAGGGCAGACGCTGCTGCCGTGGCCTGGTCGCGCTCCACCGCCGCAAACGCTGCAATCACGGAGGCTGCCATGCAGCCGGTGCCGACCACCTGGGCCATCATGGCGTGGCCGTTGGCGATGCGGTAGGTCTTTTTTCCATCCGTGACGATGTCCACCTGACCCGTCACCACCACGGTGGCATTGCGTTGGGTTGCCAGTTGTTGGGCTAGGAGGGCCAGGTCTCCCCCAACCTCCGTGGCGTCCACCCCGCGCGTCTTGACGCTTTCGCCGGCAACGCTGGCGACTTCAGACGCGTTTCCTTTGATCACATCAATGTGCGCGTGATTGAGCAGCTCCAGGCATTTCCGGTCCCGCAAACCGGTCGCCCCAGCGCCGCAGACATCCAGTATGACCGGGATGCCCTTCTGGTTGGCGCTCCGGGCGGCGACCTTCATGGCCTCCACAAAGTCCACCGTCAGCGTTCCGATATTCAGCACCAGCGCGGAGGCGATTTGCGTCATCTCCGCCACCTCGTCGACGGCATGGGCCATGACTGGCGACCCGCCGAGGGTCTTAACGACCTGGGCGCAATCGTAAATCGTCACCCAGTTCGTCAAGTGATGCACCACCGGCTTTTGCTGCCGGACTCGCTCGAGCAGGTTGTAGGCTTCTAGATTCATGCGGATGGTGGCGCTACAGCTCATTTCCATCTGCCTCAGCTTCTGCGGCGGTGAGGAAAGCTTTCAAGGTTTCGACGCGCGGTTCGGCGAGGCGGCGCGCGGAGGCGAGCTGCAGTTGCGCGGGCAACTGCTCGACATTCCGCCGCAGGACTCGCAACGCGTCGGCGTAGCGGACAAACCGCGTGTCCCGGCCGACCTTGCTGACGTTGCGGAGGATGGCGACGGCCCCGAGCTGTTCCAGGATGTCCGCATCGCGCAACAAGGTGCCCTCGAAGGAAGTCGGCGTGCTAGCAGGAAGATGTGTTCGAATGACTTCCATCACGGCAGGAATCCTGCCTTCCGGAAACCCGAGTTGCCTCAGCACGTCCGGCACCTGGCGGTTCGCATAGGCGATATGGTCCCAGGCCGCCAGTGCCGCGAGGTCTTCGGGGCGATGGCCGATGAACACCCCAAGATCGTGCAGCCAAGCCGCGGCAAAGAGGACGTCATCATCGTAGGGCTGGCCTTCTGCCAGGCGCTTAGCCAGCCCGTAAAGCCGCGGCTGGTGGCTGAACTTATCTGGCGGCTGCGCCTGGGCGCGGATGTAATCAATAAGGGCGGCTCGGTATGCGGGTTGATTCATGATGATTTTATATGCAGCGGTGCGCGGAGATGCTTGTGCAATGCCTCTAGGATTTACTCCCAGAGAAGCCTCGCAAAAACTGTGCAAGTCATTGTCCCGGAGGGACATGCGATAATAGCCCAACGTGTCAACGTTGGGAACCCGCCTCCGCAGTCCGATAAGTCCCGGAGGGACGGCTGACGGATCGCACGGGGTTTCAGCCGTCCCTTCGGGACTTGTGCCCATCTAAGCCCGCGTCCCCAACGTTGAAACGTTGGGCTATTATCGGGCATCCCTCCGGGATGTGGTGGGCGAAATCCTAGCGGCATTGGACATCCTTGTCCGCAGCAACGTGTTTGGACCAGAGCGGTGACATATCCGAGCCTTGTTTCTGTTCGGGTGACGCTGCGGACAAGAATGTCCGCGTGCCGGTGTTACCGCTGGTCAAGACCGATGGCAGCGTTGACCGCCAGGACGTAGGAGTTCGCGCCGAATCCAAGGATCTGGCCGCGGCAAACCGGCGCGATGAGCGACTTGTGCCGGAACTCCTCGCGGGCATGGATGTTCGACAGGTGGATCTCGATCGTAGGCACTCCGGTAGCCGCGATGGCGTCGCGCAGGGCAACGCTGGTATGGGTATAGGCAGCGGCGTTTAGCACGATGACCTCGAACTGTCCCTTGGCCTGCTGGATCCAGTCAACCAGTTCGCCCTCCTGATTGGACTGGCGAAACTCGACTGCCACCTGCAGTTCCGTTGCGTGGGAGCGGACTTTGGCTTCAATGTCGGCCAGGGTTGTTCGCCCATATATTTCCGGCTCGCGCTGGCCGAGCAGGTTCAAATTCGGGCCGTTTAGGAACAGGATTTTCATTCCGTGCTCAGAGCGTATCGAGGTGGTCGGGGCTTGTCGAATGGTTTCCTAAGGGGGCGAGGGTTGGCCGTGGCTCATCGGCCCACTGGACTGCGCTGGGTTGCGCTTGCCCAGGAGCCAGCCCAGCAGGGCAAAGGCCGTCCACGCCAGGGCCGGAATATAGAGCCCAAACTCTGCGAAACTCTGCAACGCCCACCCCAGCACCCCTAGCCAAACCGCGAATGTCAGCCAATCCTCTGGCTGCGTTTCTGAAGCCCGGTCTGGACGCGGGAAGCTCCGGATCAAGGCGCCGGCAATAAATAGCGCGTACACCAGGAACCCCACCAACCCCGAGTCGGATGCCTGCTCCAGGTAGTCGTTGTGCACCAGCCGCGCCATCTCGGACTCTGGCCGTTTAACTTTCTGATAAGCGATAGCAAAAGTCCCCGGCCCCGTGCCGAAGAGCGGCTTGTCCCTGGCCGTTTGGACCGCAGCTCGCCAGTAATCGAACCGGGCGCTGACACTGGTGGCCCCCTTCTTGAAGAACCCGGAGTGCCGCCAGAAGAACCCTGCCAGCCCGGCAATCAAAATCCCCGTCACCATGGCGATCTTCAGCCGTTGGTTGAAGGGCAGCCGCAACAGCGCAATCAGGCCGAGCAGCAGCATCAACAGCCATCCGCCTTTGGATCCCGACCAGTACAGGCACGCCAGACCGGCAATCCCAACCAGCCCAATCAGGAACCAGCGTGCGGCTGCCGTCATGAGTTGGCGAGCCTGCCACAGCGCCGCCAGGGTGGCTGGCAGCAGCAGCAACAGGGCCCCGGCGAGGGTGTTCGGATAGAAGAGAGTCGAGAAGATGCGGTCGCTCGACATCCGCTTCAGATACTCGGGCGATACCTCCTTCAACTGGGGATAGACATACAGAAAGAAGTAACGGTGTGTTTCCTTCAAGCCGCCGAACTGTTGCTCCCAGCCGACCGCCAGAACGGCGAGCAAACCGCACACCAGCCCCACCCAGAAAAGTCCAACGGGTCGCACGCGGCTCAGCGAAAAGTAGCCGAGATAGAAGCACAGCCCGACGGCCGCGAAGTGCTTGAGCGTAGCGCTGGTCAGGTCGGGCTCAACCGACTGTGTGCCGGCGATAAACTGCCACACCAGCCAGACCAGTGGCATTGCGACCAACCACCACGCCCTGGCAGATTTCCGCTGCACAACTGCCATCCCGACCACCCCGACGAGGGCCAGCAGCCAGTAGGCCCAGGCGATCGGCCACGGGTAGCCCAGCAGGAGCTCCCAAACGCTCGTGGGTGGGGTGATCCACTTCTCGGTGGTGGGCGGGTTGCCGAACTTCAGCAGGCACAGCCCGAGGAATGCGCCAAAGAGGCCCGCGAAGATGCGGGGCCACAGCTTGTCGCTGGTTGCTCCTGGAGCTTGGGGTTGGGGCTTCATGGGCTGGGCGGGCTTAGTCCCAGTCTGGTTAAAGCTACAACTGCAGCTTCAGCAGCCCGACCTCCAGGGCCAGGGCTTCCTGGGCGTTGGTGTGGAGCCAGCACTGAAGCTGCTCTATGACGCGCAGATTCTCCATTGCCGAGTGCAGCGTGATCCTTTGCGCCACGCGCTGGGTGCCCGCCAACTGTGGGAATGCCAATAGAGTCTCGGGTGCGTGGATAGCGGATAATTGATGGTTGGTGGTCTCCCGCTCCGCCACGCCAGCGTCCACCGCGGACTTCAGACCATGGTCGATCCCGAGCGTATGCACCCACACATCCCGCAGCCACCACTGCAACGCCAGCAGAAAATCACCACGCTGACGGCGATACTCCGCTTCGACGGCAGCTTTCAGTTCCTCTTCCCACTTCTTGCGCAGACCGTCATCCGCATCTGGATATTTCTCCAAGGGCGAGCTGGCCGTCAGGGTCTCGTCAATGTTCGCCTTGACCTCATTGAGCTTCCGCAGCAGCACGTCCATCAGTCGATACCGCCCCATGAGGCTCTTCTGGTTCGCTGCCGCCATCTCGCTGAAGGTTGCCACCCACTCCATCTGCGCCGGCGCCAACTGCTGCGGCCCTTCCCCGGCGAAGTTCAACCGCAAGCAGCGCGAGAGGATCGTCTCCAGCATCCGCTGCGGTTCGGTGGTGAGGAGAATCAGCACGGAGCACGGCGGAGGCTCCTCCAGAGTCTTAAGAAAGGCATTGGCCGCGTTCTCATTCATCCGGTCGGCAGCGACGATGATCCCGAACTTGTATTGGCTCTCCGTCGGCTTGAGGTTGATGGCATCCAGCAGCACGCGCGGTGGGCTGTCGTCCCGTCGCACGATCTGGCCGATCTTGATTTGCCGCGATTTCGATTCCGGCCGTACCCAGAACACGTCGGCGTGATTCCCGTGCTCGATCTTCTGGCAGTTCAAGCACTGGTCGCAGCAATCAACTGCTGCGGTGCCCCGTTTGACCGGGTGCAGGCAATTGAGCGTCTTCGCCAGTGTGCGGGCCAGCCCTTCCAATCGGTCGAGCTGGTGGCCGGTGAAGAGGTAGCCGTGGGCCAGCCGCCCGCGCTCCAGCGAGCGCTGAAGCAGCTCCACGCCTTGCTCTTCTCCTGCAAAATCTTTGAATGCCATCACGACCCTTATAATTGCCCCGTCCCCGGAAGGGAAGCCGTCATTTCACACTCTGCTTGGGATTGCTTAGTCGCCTAGTGGACAGGAATTGGCGCGCCGAACCCGAGAGTGGTGCTGGGGATGGCCTCGCAACCCAGCCTGTTGGCGCAGATTGTGCTGTCTCAGGAGTGTTACGAATTAGTCAACCCATACTATGAGAACATTCTTACGACATATGGCGACCGGCCATTACTTCCAGTCCCCGGCGAAGTGGACCCTCGACCGCGACGAGGCATTCGACTTTGGAATCATCTCCAAGGCCATGAAAGTCGCGCATAAGCTGCATATGCGCGAGCTGGAACTTGTTCTGGCTTTCGACAGCCCCCAACAGGCAGCCGCCACGGCGTTCGAGGATTTCCTGCGCGGGCTTTCCCACAACCGGAGGCACCAGGTCGCCGGCCGGCACGCTTCTTGTTCAGCCGCACCGGCGTAGATACTTGGGACTGCCGAGCGGCAAGGGGCGATCGGTCCATCGGCGTTTCCACGGAACTCCGGCTGCCAAATCCGAAGCCCGAGGACCGAGATCCGAAGGAAACCCGAAGGCCGAAGCCCGAAGCCTTTGCCCCAATTGCCCCGCTGGCAGCAGGTTGGCCCGAAGCGCTATAGCCTGCCAGGATCAACTTTTGAAGGGGTCACGTTCAAGGGCCACGGCTTGACTCCATCGGCTTTCGGGTTTCGGATTTCTCCAACCAAGCCCTTACCCACTGAAGCCGTCGAGAAAGCGGTCAGCCAATCTCGTAATCTTTAGCCACGAACTTTGTGGTGTCCACCTCGGCCATCATCTCATCAATGAATTTCGACTCTCCGGCCGGGAGGGCTTCGACGGTGTTCTGGAGCCGGTCCAGATAGGGGACTTCGCGGGGGTGCAGCTTGAGGGCGCCGTCTCGGTGGGCGTCTCGCATGAGCCGCAGGGCGGTGAGGGCGGCGGCTTTGCCGGCGTTGTAGGCGTCGGGAGCGCTGACGATGGATTGCGCGATGGCAATGGCGCTGTCGGGCGTGAGCACGTAGGCCTGGGGGTCGCGAGAGGCATCGGATGAAACCATCCACTTGCGGTAGAGCAGGGCTGCGTCACGGCCATCGGCCAGGGCTTCGTTCATAAGGCGGCAATCGTAGATCAGTTGCTCCAGGTAGCAGGTGGGGGCCATGCCGCCGAGGAGCTTGATGTTCTGCACCGACTCGTTGCTCCAAGTGTCGCAGGAGGCTGCGGCAATGTTGCCGAGCGGGCTGAGGTGAGCGCAGGCGGCGGTTTTGCCTTCCATGGCCATCGGGAAGCCGGTGATGGCCTTGAGGATCGGATTCTCGTAGCCGCAGTCTTTGCCCGGCCCAACGGCACCGCATTCGTAACAGACCAGCGTGCGCACGGCTGAGACGGCGCGCACCACAGCGGCAAAGACACGAGGGATCATCTTTTGCTCGGCCATCACCATCGCGGTGTTGCCAAAACCGCAGGCGGTGTCCCCAGCGCAGTGCACGCCGTGCTTGCGGGCGATCTGGTCCAACTGCGTCCAGAGAAAGCGCATGTCACGCACACCGAGCACGCAGAGTCCGAAGATGACGCCGCGCAGGTCGCCCATCATGAGCGCCTCGTCGTGAACCTCCTTGCCGCCGACCGATTCGATGCTGAGCAGTTCAGCGCCCGCGGCGGCGCAGCCGTCGAAGGTGGCCAGCATCGCCTCGTAGAACTGGCCGCTTCTCATGCGCGGCGGGCGCTCCATCTCGCGCGTGTCGTTGGGGGTGATGCGCAGGACGCTTTTGAGGCCGTGCTTCGCGTGGGCCGCGGCCATGCCGTCGAGCAGGATGCGCGTCAGTTCGATGCCCCAGGCCGGGTTCTCGGTCATCGGTGGCAGGGTCTCGAACTCGACCACCAGGCCAGGTGTCTCCAACTCCACGGCACGGTGCAATGCGCCGGTGATGATCTGCTGATACTGCACCCGCACGTCTGGCATCGTGGTCTCGTTCACGAGCATGGGCGGCAGGGTGAAATTGAGTTCGGGATAGACGATCCCACCCCCGACGGTCATACCCCGAAGCGTGGTGAGCGGTTTGGGCGCGACGCCGAAACGCAGGTCGGCAGGATTGCTGATCGCCAAACGGGGGAAGGCTGAAGGCTGAAGGCTAAAGGCTGAAGTCGGATTGGCTTCGAGGGCCGAGGGTTGGGCCTCGGGACCGGGGTTCAGACCTCCTGACATACCCCTAGTTTTCCATTGCGTAGGTTGCGTGGCTTGATCCCGCTAGCGAGCGGAGTCAGTTTCTGGCAACGAATGGCTCATGCCAGTGGATTTTCAAACACGATCC
>CAIWJG010000359.1 GCA_903912925.1 uncultured Verrucomicrobia subdivision 3 bacterium
CACAGCCTTTACTCTAAAAGCTCTTTCGCCGCCTGCCCCATCCCAGCCACTAAATGCCGCGAATATCCGTTACGCCACGAACTATGCCTTTCCAAACGGAGCGGCGCCCTTGGAGTTTTCCGCCCCCGCTGCAAACCTGGAGACTACTCACCAACTTGGAATGTCATTGTCCAACAATGTGCTTGGTTTCTATCTGGATGGGGCCTTGTTGAACTCTGGAGACATTTCCCAGTGGGTTGCCAGTTCTCCAGTGCAACCCCATACCGCCACCGGCACCGCAGCTTTGGCCAGCGGCTTTGTGGCTGGCGTGAGCATCACTGACGTCGGCTACGGCTACACCAATACCCCGCTGGTTCGATTCATCGGCGGTGGCGGCAGCGGGGCACAGGCAGTCGCGGTAGTCAGCAACGGGGTGGTCACTGCCATCAATGTTCTCAGCGCTGGATATGGCTACACCAGCGCGCCGGTGGTTGTCATTGAACCGCCGTTCATTCCCAGTCCGGTCCTGAGCATCGCGCCCATGTCGTTCCTTTCCTTTTCCAATCTAACCGTTGGCGGCGTTTATCAATTGCAGCAGTCAGTCGCATGGTATTGGTCAAACCAGCCAGTCAGCTTCACGGCCACAAGTACGACCCACACGCAGATGGTCGCGGGAGTGGCGGGCAGCGGCGATTACCGGCTGGCGCTCAGTCCGGTGTCCACCCAGGCATTCGCCACAGCAGAGGTGTACTATGGGTTTGTCGTCAGCGCGGTGGTGACCAGTGGCGGCTCCGGTTACGTCACGAGCCCGGCAATCGCCATCGTTGGCGGTGGGGGCAGTAATGCCACCGCAGTGGCGAGCATTTCTGGTGGCGCGGTGAGCAGCATCAACATTACCAGTGCTGGCATCGGCTATACCAACACGCCGACGATTGAGATCGCCCAACCGCCTGCTGCTGCCGTGTCGCCAACCGCGGTGTTGCCGGTGATGCGGGTGGATTCCGCAAACCTTGCTCCGTATGACAATTACCAGATTCAATTCAAGCCCGCCCTCGGCGGAGCGTGGGGGAACTGGAATGGCGGATTGCTCAGCCCGACGGGCGTGACGAACTCGCAATACCTTCTCGTCACGAATGGCGCCGGCTTCTTCCGTCTGAAATACGTCCCGTGACCGGCGCGGGTTTAAGAGAAAGAAAACACACATGAAAGCTGCAACATATTTAATTGGAACTCTTATCGGCGTTGTTCTTGGCACGGGCACTCCAGTTTCGTGCCACTCGCAACAACTATTCCACCATGGCTTTAACCTTTATGGGAACTGGAGCCAGTATCTCGAGTCGGCGACGAATACCGAGGTTTACAGCGAGAGGTATGCGGGAAACGCAACCTTCTGGAGGCCGACAGCGGCGGCGACCGAGGGGGAGATTGTTTATCACTTCCCTCTCTCGAACCATGTCAGCACAGCCACGCTGACGGCGGGTATTGCGGTGTGGACGACGGGAGATGCCTTCCCGTACGATCCAGGCGCATACGCGTATCTTGACGTTTCTGCCAATGGAACTGTCTGGACCAATTTGGATGGTAGGTACGCCAACCACGGCGGGGGCAGCTCAGGACCTTATGACATAACGCCGTATGTCCAGAACTCGACCGAAATATGGGTGCGTGCGCGCCTTCTGGGAACGACGACCTGGTATGGCGATGGGCTAATATTTTCGCAGTTTTTGAGGACGGGTTCTGGCTCGGGTGACACATTTATCCTGGACGCCGTGCTCATGCCCCCGGCGATAAACCATACAGCCACCGGCACCCTGGTCTTGATGAACGGTTTTGTGGTTCACGTGAACATCACTGACGGGGGTTACGGCTACACGAACACGCCCACCGTGAGAATCATCGGCGGTGGCGGCAGCGGGGCACAAGCCGAGTCCGTTGTGAGCAACGGCGTGGTTATCGCGGTCAACGTCATGAACGCAGGTTACGGCTACACCAATACACCGATCATCGTCATAGACCCGCCGTTTATTCCCAATCCGGTCTTGAGCATCGCGCCCATGTCGTTCCTGACCTTTTCCAATCTCACCCTTGGTGGCGTTTATCAATTGCAGCAGTCAGTCGCATGGTATTGGTCAAACCAGCCAGTCAGCTTCACGGCCACAAATGCGAGCTGCACGCAGACTGTCCCGGGGGTGGCGAGCAGCAGCGATTACCGGCTGACGCTCAGCCCGGTACCGGCCCAAGCATTCGCCACAGCAGAGGTGTACTATGGGTTTGTCGTCAACGCGGCGTTGACCAGTGGCGGTTCTGGCTACGTTACCATTCCAGCGGTTACAATCGCTGCTGATGGCGGCGGTTCCAATGCCACAGCAGTTGCTCAAATCTCCGGTGGTGTGGTGACCAACATTATCATCACCAGCACTGGCATCGGCTACACGAACACGCCGACAGTTCAAATCGCCCCGCCGCCCGCCGCTGCCGTGTCGCCAAACGCGGTGTTGCCAATGATGCGGCTGGATTCCGCAAACCTGGCTCCGTATGACAATTATCAGGTTCAATTCAAGCCCGCCCTCGGCGAGGCGTGGGGAAATTGGAATGGCGGATTGTTAAGCCCGACGGGCGTGACGAACTCCCAATACCTTCTCGTCACGAATGGTGCCGGCTTTTTCCGTCTGCAATATGTGCCTTGAGTGGCTCCGGCGAAGCGCAGACCGGGCACCTCAGTGAAATCAAGAACCAGCACCGTTACCCTGATGGCTTAAGAAACGACCGCCCCGGATGCTCGGCCAAGCTCCGTAGGAGCGCCATGGATTGAGGATTTAGGCCCCCACCGGCTACAAACATGCCGCTCCTACGGAGCTTGGCGGACCTTGCGGCTCGTGCTGCTATAAACATGCCGCTCCTAACGGAGCTCCGGCGGCACCCCTCCGCCATGTGACAGTCTTAAGCTTTGCCGGTATTCCCGACCGAGGCTCAGCATCTCCTTGAAACCCTCGTCGGCCCGTGACATGCCAAACGTGCGCCGCCAGTCCTTCTGGTGGGACTTCACGTCGGCGAATTGCGTAGTCAGGACGGTGAACTTGTGCTCCAACTCTTCCACACGTTTTTCAATCGTCTGCGACATGCCCAAAACTTAATTCAGGACTCCCCGGACTTCCACAAGCAAATCGTGAAGGGGGCGGTCCATGAGAATGTTATGGTCAAACCAAGGTTGGCCCGACCACAGGTGAAGAACCGCCGACCTGCGGTTTGAGCCCATTGTGTTCGGCGGCTGCCTGGAATTACCTCCGCCAGCGGCAGACCCAGCGCATGTCGCTCGGCAGGCTGCGGATGGAGTGCGGGAGCGAAAAGCCCAGCAACAAGCTCCTCGGCGTGACCGAACTCGATCTCGGCACCCGGGTGGGCGAGTCCGCTACGCGGGAAACAGGGAGAAGCCGAGGAGCTTGGCCGCATCGCGTAAGCGTTTGTCGGTTCCAACCAGTTCGGTTTGGGCTGAAACGCGAGCGGAGGCCAGATGCAGGGCGTCGAACGTGCGGATGGGCAGAGGGGGATTGCGGCGATAACAAGCGGCGATAACGCCATTGAATTCGGCCTCAGCTTGGGCATCCATTTCAATGAGGCGGATTTGTCCGGCCACAATATCCTGTTCCAACTGGCTCAAGGCGGTTTCTGCCGTGCCGACGGGAATGAATCCCTCGATCTCTTTTCGGAACGCCACGCGCCGCATCTCGTATAGAGTCAGTCTGGCCGTGGCCATCAGGACGTCGCTGGCCGCTTTCTGCACGAAATCAGCCGAATCCGGCTCCGGCAGGTAGAGTTTGGCCAGAGCAGAGGTGTCCCAGTAGCTCATGGGGTTACTGGCCGCGGTCTTCGTCCAGGATTTGTTCCACGTTGAGGCCGGTTTTGCCAGTCGCCAGACGGGCGCGCAAGTCGGCTAACTTGGCCAACCAAGCTTGGCGGTCGGGAGCAATAGCCGTTTGGGGCAGCCCGGTGAGTTTGGCCACCGGCCGCCCTTGGCTGGTGATGATGATCTCCTGGCCGTGCTCAACGAACCCGAGCAGCTTGCGCAAGTCAGTTTGCGTTTGTTCCACCGTCGCCGTCATACAGCCACTTAATCACGTTCCCGGGGGAAGTCAATGCGGGTCTGACCAAGGGCAGCAATTCTCATTATGACGGAGGCAGCCGCGCTGGCACTGGCCGGCGAGCTGGTTTTTCTCCAGCCAGCGCCCTTTGCGAGTTGCCCGGAAAACTATTTTTATCGTTTGCTGGACTCAAGTTCCCCTTTTCGGTATTTC
>CAIWJG010000360.1 GCA_903912925.1 uncultured Verrucomicrobia subdivision 3 bacterium
CGACCTCACCCCCAATCCGCGACGGGGCAGCGCCTTGGTTCGGCCTGTAAACCAACTCGGGCCGCGTCCGCGCAATGGCCAGGAACGCGAGCGCACTGATCAGCCCTTCACCCAAGCCGATGAGCATGTGGATCCCAGCCATCGCCGTCACCGCAACCGACCACTGGACCGTGCCCGACCACGCCAGTTGCCCCGCGCACCCCAGCGCCGCCAGCACCGTCGAACACCAACCGGCAAACGCTACCGCCGCCACTTGTCCGCGCACACCCGGCAGGCAACGGCTGACCGTCCGATAGATTGCCCAGCCCCCCACCGTGCCCACCAGGGCCATGTTGAACACGTTCGCTCCCAGTGCCGTCACGCCGCCGTCGGCGAAGAGAAAGCATTGCACGATCAGCACCGTCGTCAGCACCACCACCCCGGCTGCCGGCCCAAGCAAGGCCGCTACCAGCACGCCGCCGAGCAGATGCCCGGACGTGCCGCCCGCGACTGGGAAGTTCACCATTTGCGCCGCAAAGAGAAACGCTGCGCTCAGTCCGAGCAGCGGCACCCGGCGCGGCGGCAGTTCCTTGCGGACCTGGCGCAGCGCGAGGCCCACGCCTGCCACCGACAGCGCGCCGGTGACCAACACAGTTTTCGCGTCAAGGAATCCGTCGGGAATGTGCATAACTCACGGCGTGACCTGGCCGCCTTCCACCGTCTCCTCAAACATCGTCTTCCGATCGAAATCCAGCCAGTGCCTCAGCGACACGCTGCGCACATCCTGAAAATACTCGGGCGTCGTCCCGCCGTGGCGTTTCACCAGCTCCGCCATGTCGGCGGCGATCTGCTTCGCAAACTCCGGTTTCAACCGCAGCCGCAGCCGCCCATCGCCGTAGCTGAATACCGCCTCGCACGCGGGCGGCCCGTTCGTGACCACCGCGATTGTTCCACGACCGAGGCTCGCGCCCGTCGCTACCTGCAATCCATCATTGACGCAGCTCAGCGGCGGCTTCAACCCCGCCCGGCTTTCCACATGCAGCTCATCCAGCGCCACGTTGAACCGCTCCCGCGCGCGCAACCCCATCTTCGCCCCCACAATCGAGTAGGTGCCCAGGTGCCGGTGCAGCTCGCTGGTCAGCACCGCCGCCTTCCATTCCTCCAATCCATGTCGCGCAATGATTTGCGTCGCCAGCTCCCTAACGTCCGGCAGCAATTGCTCTGGGGCAGCCGGGAAATCGGCCATAATCACCGTCGCCCGCGGCGGCAGCATCCGCAAAGTCGCCACCATGGCCCGACGCGCAGCGAGGGGATCCACCCCGGTCAATTCCGACCAGCCGGGCTGTCCGGCTACCGGAGACATCACGCCCAGGGACGGGTTGAGAAACCGGAGCGCGACCAGGTCGTCCCAAAGCCGCAGGTGCTTTGCGCGCACGAGTTCCGCGCCGCGTCCGCCCCGGTGCAAGCGCACGATGAGGTCCGCAGCGGGTGAGTCCACGGCGGCCAGCTCATCCAGCAGCGCTTTGTCCACCAATGGCGCGGCCGCTTCGTCCGGCCACCGGATCACCTCCACGCGCAGGCCCGCCGCCGCGATCTGCTTCCACGCGGCCTCATCGCGGCGGGCATTCCAGCCCGGTTGCGCCGCGTTCGGCGGCGCGCCAAACCACAGCACCGTGCTGATCGCCTCCGCC
The DNA here is from genome assembly GCA_903912925.1 of uncultured Verrucomicrobia subdivision 3 bacterium. Lineage (GTDB taxonomy): Bacteria > Verrucomicrobiota > Verrucomicrobiia > Limisphaerales > UBA8199 > PALSA-1440. The sequence goes on from CAIWJG010000360.1 coordinate 1,671, forward strand.
AATTCTGGTGTCTGCTTCAGCGCATCCCCCAGGTTAGTCAGCGGTCCGAGACAGATGTAGATGACGGGGCGGGCGGAACTCTTCAGTGCGAATTGGATCAGATTCGTGGCGCTGAACATGCCGCCTATCGGCACCACCGGCTCGCCCAGTTTCGCCCAATCCAACCCCGTGGCGTTGGCGCGAAATGCCGGTGCCGCCTCGGCCAGCGTCCGCCCAATGCCCACCGCCACCCCGTCCTGCTTGAGAAACCCCAGCACCCGGCAAACGTTGGTGGCCCCAATGTCCGGGGGGCTCACCCCGTCGCTCGTCACCACCGCCATGACATGGAAGTAAGGCGAGGCCAGCAGCAGCGCCAGCGCCCGGGCGTCGTCCGCGGCCATGTCCGTGTCCACGATCACCCCCGGCCCGCTGTGCGCGCCAACAGGCGCAGCGGCGAGCAGGAAGAACATCGCCAGCAGCATTGCAACCGCGCCAAACCGCGCGGCCCATGAGCTGGACCAAGCCACGCCCCGCGGCGTCATATTATTCTTATGTTGCGTAATACGGCTTCTCAGTTCATACTTCACGATATGAACGTAACACTTCGCTTCTCTAGCAGTCAACCGGCGATTTCCCGCCGGCCATTCACCTGCGCTGTATCCCAGCTCTTTCTCGCCGCCGCGCTCGCGCTTCCACTGCTGGGGCTGCCGTCGCAAGCCGAAACGCACTGGAACCTGCAAGCCGTCAATGCCAACGGCGCCAGTGCCTGGACCCCCAGCTACCCCATCACCGTCGTCGGCGTCCTGCTCACCGACCCGGACGAGATGCTCGACTCCACCCCGAACTTCCAGCCCGCCTCCGCTGGCACCATGGGCGGCGAGTGGCAGATCGTCGTGCAGGCCGCCTGGCCCGGCGACCGCGGCGGCACCACCTGCTGGATCGGCCAGAACTACGCCCTCCGGCGCGCCCCCGGCGACGATTCCTTCAGCCACAGCAACGAGGCGTGGCTGGCCGAAGTCGCCAGGCTCAACCACGACCCCGCCACCGGCCACGCCTTCCACAAGGGGGACCTCGTCTCGGTCGCGGCGAACGGCTCCCTCTTCTTCGGCGGCAAGCGCAACATCAATGAACAGCACCACAATGAGCCGGAATATGACTTCACGATTTCGTTGGTCGCAACCAACTACGGCCTGCCGGCGCCGGAAGTGCTCTCGCTGACCTCGCTCATGCGCACCAACGACAACAACGCCGCCACGTCCGAAGACATCTTCGACCAAACCCGCGCCACCGGCGGCGAGCACTGGCAGGGCGCGCGCGTTCGCCTCAACGGCCTGACGCTGCTGACCACAAACGGCTGGAATCCCACCAACCTCTGGGGCAGCCGCCTCTGCTCGGTCACCGACGGCGAAAACCGCTTCTTCACTCTCCGTCATCCCCGCCACAGCCTCGGTTCAGCGCCCACCAACGCCTTCGACGCCATTGGGGTTTTCAGCCAAGAGAGCGGCTCGTTCAGCCAGGGTACCAATGGCTACGAACTGTTCGTCCAGGAAATTGTGCCGTCGGAAGCATCGGTCATCAGTATCACCACCGCGCCCGTCGTCACCTGGCCGGGCTCGCTGGCCAACTACCAGTTGCAGTACACGAATTCCATCGGCGCGCCGGGCCCCTGGCAGCCGGCGACGAACGTGCCGGCGCTGGTGAACGGCCGTTGGACGGTGATCGTGGACCCGGCCGACGCCCAAACCCGATTCTACCGCCTCCAGCGCGTCCAATAGCTCCGCCCATGCGCGGTCCCTCAACACCACGCCCCCCGCGCGGACGTCGGCCATCTGCGATTGGTTATCACTCGCCACCCTCAACTCTCAACCCTGGTGGCCAGCCCGGCACGGACCCCTCAACTGCCTTCACCCTCATTGAACTCCTGGTCGTCATGGCCATTATCGCCGTGCTCGCCAGCCTCCTCTTGCCCGCCCTCTCCCGCGCCAAGGAGAAGGCCAAGGTTGCAAAGGCCCACGCCGAGCTCTATGGCATCGGCCTCGCCCTGCACATGTACGCCGACGACTACGCCGGACGGATCCCGCCCGTGCGCGCGAACTGCAACACTGATTTGAGCGAGCACTGGTGCCAGTTACCCGTCGAACTCGCCGAAGCCCGCTACCTGCCCCGCAGCGATGCCGGCGGACGCGAGGCCAACATGGAAGACCCCTTCGACCCGGGGCACACCTACAAATACGCCGCCCCCGGCCCGCTCCTGCTCAACGGCGAACCGGCCGGCGACTACGCCCTCTGGGTGCCCACCAACTTCCCCGATCTCAAGAGCGACTTCGGCCGCTTCTACTCCAAACCTGCCGACAGCCCCGTGCGCTGGGCTATCTGGAGTCTCGGCCCCCGCCCCAAGAGCCCCCGCAGCCAGAGCAGCCACGCCCCCATGAGCGAACTCACCTGGTACCACCGCACCGGCAGCGACGGCGTCATCGTCCGCTTCGCCAACCGCGACGGAATTCAGTTCAAGAGCCCTTGACCATCCCTCGCAGCCCGTCCTCTGCGTGCAAAGCCGTGCCATCCGTGTCTCGGCTCCCCCTTGCCCCCTGCCTCTTCGGGCTGCTATTCGCTTTGACATCATCGCTCTCTCGCCGAATGCTTCTTCCTACACCATGTACCATGATGAGTTTGTTTGAATCTTCGGCTTCGGTGCCTGCTGTTCTTCGAGCCAGCGCCCCGGGCACCACTCGCTCCTCCGCCTTTACTCTCATTGAACTGCTGGTGGTCATCGCCATCATAGCGATTCTCGCGGCCATGCTCCTGCCGGCCTTGGGC
>CAIWJG010000361.1 GCA_903912925.1 uncultured Verrucomicrobia subdivision 3 bacterium
CGTCCAATTGTCATCCGGTTGCAGGCCAACGGCCTGCTTCATAGCGAAGGATGAATCGCGCCTTCAGCGCTCATGGGGTTTTGCGCTGATGAACCCAGGGCGTTGCCCTGGGCTGGTATGAATGACGCCCTTGGCGTCTCGCGTCTCTGCGTTAAATTCGGATTCCCTTCGGTTTTAGGCCGATCCTAACCGACTTTCGAGCGCCCCTGCTGCCGCCTTTTTGCCTCCGCGGCGAGTTCCACTTCCCATTGGTCGCGCTGGGAGACAAAGAACGCTTTCATCTCGGCCAGCGTTGGGGGATTCGAGAGCAAATGAGCGTAGCCTTCGTCATCCTTCTGCGGCAGACCGCTACAGAGCCGGCTCAGGCCGATGTCACATTGCGCGGCCAGGTCGGCTTCGCTAAAGGCCGCGCAGTAGTCCTTTAAGGTGAACCCGTGTTGGCGCATGAGCAGGTATAAATCAACCCAATCCCGGGTCTTTGATCTTACCGCGGACACCAGGCATTTGGCTTTGAACAGTTCCTCCAGAGCGCCCACCCGAACGGTCCGCTCCGCTGCGGCCCGGAGCAGCTTTGCCAGCGGCCTCTCAGCGGCGAAGAAGGAGACTCTGACCGTGTCGTTGACCAGGTAGTTCTGCTGGTAATCGAGCAAATCCAGGTTGGCTTCGGCAAAGTCCTGGAGGGCCGCTTCATCGTGTTGGGGTTGGAAGCGAAAGCCGGCCGCCTCGGCCGCGCGACGCAACGCCTCCAGCCGGCTACGGGGCAGGCGCGCCTGAGTCCACGCCAAGTCCAAGTCCTCGCTCACTCGATGGTCAATCCGCAGCGTCAATGCTGACCCTCCGACCAGGACAAAACCCGCCAGCACCGGCTGGTCCTTCAGGAAGTTCCAGACCTGTTCGGTGTCACGTGGCAGCACGGGTGAACCCCTCCTCGATGTGGCCCAGAATCCGCTCCACCGGCCGGCGCGCCCGCTCGGCCGCTGCCGTGCCTTCGCGGTCCAAAACCGCCCATTCGGCGCCCAGGCGCTCCAGGCCGAATTCGAGCGCAATATCCAGCAACTGCCCAAACGTGGGCCGCAGTAGTGCCGCCCGGATGTGGGCCGAGTCGCCCGCCTTCGGATTGGACCAGATCAACCCGCGCCGGGTTTGCCAGAATTGGCTGCTGCTAGTGCTCACCGCGCCAACTTACTCATGTTCAGCCAGCCCGGCAATGCTCCTTTCCCGACAAAACTCCTCGAACTCATCCACGTCTGACTCGGCATTCTACATTCTTCCTGCTGCATTTTCCCCAGCGGGTTATTGATTGCGCAACACGTGCTGGCTGCTGGCGGGCGATTGCCAATAGTGTCACCAGCTCAAAAGCAAAGCCGCGAACCATGCTATGGGCTGACCCGTTTTGGGCTGTTTTAAGGTTCTCCCGTTCCCAGCGAGCAGCGCTCAAATCCGATGCTCGAAAACCCGGATTTAACGCAGAGACGCAGAGGAACGCGGAGAAACGCAGAGAAGAAGAACTCTCTGCAATCTTTGCGCCTTTGCGTTAAATTCGGATTCCCTTCGGTCTTCGGTTTTAGGCAGATCCCAACCGACTTCCTGATCACCATCACCCAGCATATCCCGGACCCGGGGCACAGATGGTCCGCTACTACGGCTGGTAGAGCAACAAGATGCGAGGCGTCCGCCACCGGGGCCTGCCGTCGGAGCTGGTTCCGCATCGTCCGGGCGTTTCGCCACCACCGCCGCTCAAGCTCCCGTCCAAGAAATGGCGCGACCTGATCTTGCGGGTCTGGCAATTCATCCTTCATCCTTCATAATTCATCCTTTCCGCCCCCCCCCGCTCCGCACTCCATTTTCCGCGTTTTGGGCTCCGCACACGAGAAACCGGCCGGGGTGCTCGGCCAAGAGCGGCTGAAAATAGAAGAAATTTGGCCGTTGACAGCATGTCTGGCATTTAATAAGGTTGCGCCATGCTTATTGAGCCCGGAAACCAATTCACCATCACCCGCGCAGCGCTGAGTACAAGCGGGCGTGCCAGAAACCAAATTCCTATCAGTAAATTCCTATCAGTAGTATCAATCGCTATCGCCGCGACGATATGGACTGAGACTGTGTTAGCTGGGACACCAACGACATTAGGGATCAAGAACATACTAAACTACCCTTAAAGGCTTAATCGTTATGTCCCACCATGGCAGTTCGTCTGAACGCGACAACCGCTTTTCAAGCTCCCGCTTCTCTTTGCCGCAAAGTTTGACGCCCTTCCGGTAAACGCC
>CAIWJG010000362.1 GCA_903912925.1 uncultured Verrucomicrobia subdivision 3 bacterium
ATCAACCCGGTGGGGACGGTGAATGCGGGAGCGGACCAGACGGTCTGCGCGAGCAGCCCGGTGGTGACGCTGGCCGGCGCGATTGGCGGTGCGGCGGCGAGTGGGACATGGAGCGGCGGCGCGGGCACGTTCACGCCGGACAACACGACGTTGGACGCGACGTACACGCCGACTGCGGGTGAGATCACGGCGGGCACTGTGACGCTGACGCTGGCCACGGATGACCCAGCCGGGCCGTGCGGCGCGGTGAGCGACGCCGTGGTGATTACGATCAACCCGGTGGGGACGGTGAATGCGGGAGCGGACCAGACGGTCTGCGCGAGCAGCCCGGTGGTGACGCTGGCCGGCGCGATTGGCGGTGCGGCGGCGAGTGGGACATGGAGCGGCGGGGCGGGCACATTCACGCCGGCCAACACGACGTTGGACGCGACGTACACGCCGACGGCGGGTGAGATCGCGGTGGGCAGCGTGACTTTGACGCTGACGACGGCCGATCCGGCCGGGCCGTGCGGCGCGGTAAACGACGCGATGGTGATCACGATCAATCCCGTCCTGGGTCAGGTGACTATCGGCTCTATCCGAGGCGTCACCCTCACCTACAGCGGCGGTTCCGGGTCGAAGTTCATCCTCCTCAAGTCTTCGAACGTTAAAGCCCCGCTGAGCGAGTGGTCGCGAGTGGACACCAACACCGTTACGCCTGGCAGCTTCACCATCTTGGCGATGGGCACCGGGTCTCCGGTGTTCTATAGCGTCAAGAGCGAATAGCGCGCCGCCTGATGACCCTTCCAGAACTCGGGAATTGGTCCTGGACACAGACGCAACAGGTGAATCTGCCAACGCGAAGCAAGCCCGGGACCCGCGCGAGACTCTCTATTGTTCCTCTATTTACCAGCATCCTTGGGGTCCTCGCTTTCACCGACCCGCTCATCACTTCCGCGGGCTTGACCGCCACGGGCTTTGTGGCGAATGTCGCGGTGATCACCCACGAGCCGTACCGGATTCGCGCCTCGACCGATCTACAGAACTGGGAAGACCAGACTAACTTCGTCGCTGTGAGCTCGAACTACCTGTTCATCGACCCCGCGGCGCTTAGTCTGCCAATGCGCTACTACCGCGCCGTGTCGCCTTGAGTCAAAGATGTGGTTCGGAACCTCTACTCTGAGCATAAAACATGTTTAGCCCAGCTTAAAATGCGCGCCAGTCAGTCACTCCAACACACGGTAACGATCCCGTGAATACCCTTCCGTCACCATCACCTTTCCCCGACAAGGCGACGGCCGGTGGCGGCAGCCGCCGATCCTACCTTCCCTACCTGCTGTTTGTGGCCGGCATGGGCGGCCTGCTGGCGGGCATTGACTACGGCATTATCGCCGGAGCACTGCTCTACCTCGACAAGACGATTCCCATGAGCGCGGCCCAGCAGGGATTCATGGTTTCCATCTATGTGTTCGGCGGGGTGATCGCCTCGCTGTTCGCCGGCACGCTGGCGGATGTGCTGGGGCGCAAGAAGATGATGGTGCTGGCCGGCCTCATGTTCGTGGTGAGCATCCTGCTTATTTTCGTTTCCTCGGGCTACCTGGCGCTGCTGTCGGGCCGCATCCTGATGGGCCTTTCCGGGGGTGTGGTCTGCGTGGTCGTGCCGCTCTACATGGCGGAGTGCCTGCCCGCGGCCTTGCGGGGGCGCGGCACCTCGGTTTTCCAGTTGCTCCTGACGCTGGGCTTTGTGCTGGCAGCCTTCATTGCGACTTACTTTGCGGATGTTCACGAAGCCGCAGTCAAGGCGGCCCTGGGCGCTCCCGAGAAGATTTTCGCGGCGGACGACGCGGCGTGGCGTCACATTTTTCTCACGGCCTGCGTTCCCGGGATCCTCTTCACTCTGGCCGCGTTGATGGTGAAGGAGTCTCCTCGCTGGCTTTTCCGCCGACACCGCGTCGAGGAAGCCCGGCGGATTCTGCGCTTCACCCTCAGCGAGGAACAAGCCTCGCTGGAGATAAGCGAAATGCGGGAGCGCAGCGGGCAGGGGAGCGCCGAAAAGGAAGGCGGCGCTGTCGCAGCCTCCGCTTCCGGATCACTTTTGCGACGCAAGTATGTCGTGCCCTTCGTGCTGGCCTGCGTCGTGCTGGCCTGCAACCAGGCCACCGGCATTGGCTCCATCCTGGCCTATGCCGCCAGGATTCTCCAGGGCGCCGGCCTGTCCGAGAAACAATCCGCCTTCAATCTCCAGCTCATCACGGGCATCAATTGTGCCGTCACTCTGGTGGGGGCGCTGCTCGTGGACAAGTGGGGCCGGAAGGTTCTGCTCTCCATCGGCACCGGTGGCATCATCGTCTGCATGACCTGCGCCGGCCTGGTCTTCTACAGCTTCGAGTCACAACGCGTGGATGTCCTGGAACAGGTCCGCGCCGGGCTTTCGGCGGACGGCCGCAGCCTGTCGGTGAAGGTGGACAGCCGCCTCGCGAATCTCGCGGGCGATGTCCCCAGCCAGCTCAGCGTCACCTACAAGTTTGAGAAGGAGAGCACACCAAAAATCGCCTCCGCTTTTTCCAATGCCGCTGCCGAGAGTGACCGTATTCTCAAAGTGGAGCCCGAGACGGAGAAGAAGTGGGCGACCGTGGGCGGAAAGAAGGTTGAGGAGACCCGCGTGAAGGATAACGGAAGGCTTGAGCTGCTCCGAGCCAGCTACGGTCCCATTGCCTCGCCGGACACCGGAAGATGGGTGGTCTTGATCCTCTGCGCCTTCATCGCCTTTTTCGCGCTTGGCCCCGGCGTCTGCGTGTGGCTGGCGCTGACGGAATTGATGCCCACCCGCATCCGCTCGACCGGCATGGGCGTCGCGATGGTCCTTAACAATGGAGTGCAGTTCCTGAGCGCGCTGTTTTTCCCCATCGTGGTGGGCAGCCGTGGCTTCCACGCCATGTTTTTTATCTGGGGCGGCTGCACTGTCGTCTATTTCATCACGGCGGCTTTCTTCATGCCTGAGACGAAGGGGAAAACGCTCGAGGAAATCGAGGACTACTTCGAACGCAAGAGCCGCAAGACCTGATACGTGAAGCATGCACCCATGAGCACTCAAAGGAAGGTTCGCAAGACAACGACTTCTCAGTCCATTAGCACCGGCTCGATCACACTTCCTGCCGAGGTGGGCGAGGAGAAAATGGTGGTCGAGGTTGCCAGGAAGTGGGGCGCCGACGCCATCCGCGACAGCGACGGCACCGAGTTGTCTCAGGAAATGTTGGATCTGGGATTGGAAGTTTACTCCACGATTTGTCTCGTCCGGGCTGAGCAGACTTATCCGCGCCGGCACATGGATCAGCTCCCGCAGAAGTTCCTCATGTCCGATCCGGTCACCGCCACCTCCCCACGGCTGGTAATTGATCCGATGAGCGGCTTCTTCGGTGAGAAATACGTCATTGATAGGAAACACGACGCCCGGAGGTATTGGGAGGTCATCGATCGCACCACCGGCCAGGTCGTCAAGACGTCGCAATGGACTCTCAACCCTCGAGCCGGCAAGGTTACCATCCGGGGCGCCATCCCGTTCCATGTGTACACGGTGAATTTCCTCGTGTTCCAGATCTGGGATACGGTTTCGATGTATAATCACCTGACGAACAAATGGACCCGGCCGCGCGTTATCAGTGTCGATCCCTATCACAAACAGTGCTGGGACCACTTGATGGCCTACTACGAAAAGTATTTGGATCAACATCCCCTGACGGATGTCGTGCGGCTGACCTCGCTCGCGTACGCTTTCGCGATAGACTCAGATCAGAACGCCGTGGATAAGTTCCGCGACTGGACAGGTTATCAGGACACTGTCAGCGTCCCGGCGCTTGAGGATTTCGCGAAGGAATACGGCTATCGCCTGCGCTCCGAGGATTTCGTGGATCAGGGCTATTACAACGCCGCCTGCCGGGTGCCGTCGAAAGGCTATCTCGACTGGATGGAGTTCATCCATCGCTTTGTCGTGAAGTTTGGAAAGGCTCTCGCCGACCGGACGCACCGAGCCGGCAAGCGCGCCGCCATCTTTTGGGGCGATCATTGGGCCGGCGTCGAGCCGCACCAGCCTGGGTTCCTCAAGATGGGTCTGGATATTCACGTCGGCGCCGCCGAGGACGGCGTCGCGCTGCGACGCGTCTCCGATGCTCCGGGCAACCTCGTGCGGGAACTTCGACTCTACCCTTATTTCTTTCCCGATGTCTTTCGCACGGGCGGTGACCCGTTAGGTGAGTCGTTGAGCAACTGGATCAAAATCCGCCGCGCGCTCATGCGGAAGCCCGTTGACCGCCTCGGTTACGGCGGCTACCTGAGCCTGGCTCTGAAGTTCCCGAAATTCGTGGACCACGTGGCCGCGCTTTGCCGGGAATTCCGCACGTTCAAGGCCAACTCGGGCGGCGGGGAATCGCTGAAGGCGCCCATCAAAGTCGCCGTGCTGAACTGCTGGGGCAAATGGAAGGCCTGGATCAATAGCTTCGGCGCCCCGCAGAAGTTCCTCGTCAAGCGCCCTGACGTCATCCAGGTCGCCGGCACAAACCTCCTCGAATGTCTCTCCGGCCTGCCGGTCGAGGTCCAGTTCCTCAGCTTCTCGGAAGTCGCAAAGAACGGCATCCCCAAGGACCTGGACGTCATTATCAATGATGGCGATGCCGAAACCGCATGGAGCGGCGGGTGCTGGTGGGCCAGCCCGAAAGTTGTGGGCGAAATCCGCCGATTCATTCACTCCGGCGGCGGTTTTATTGGTTGCCGCGGCCCGAGCGCTTTCCAGCACCAGGGCCGGTATTTCCAGCTCGCGGATGTCCTCGGCGTGGACAAGGAAGTCGGCCACACGCTGCAGTCCGCCCCGGTCAAGGCCAGTCTCGCGCCCAAGCATTTCATCACCGAAGACCTCACCGGGCCCACTGATTTCGGAACCAGCGAGACATTTGTCTATGTTTGCGATCCGGCGACGCAGCTCCTGGCGGCCAATGGCCTTCACGTGATGGCAACGGCCAAAGCCTTCGGCCGGGGCCGCTCAGTTTTCTTTGGCGCGCTGCCTTATGCTCTCACCAATGCCCGCCTGCTGCACCGCGCCATCTTCTGGGCGGCAGGGAAGGAATCGCAGCTCAAGATATGGTTCTGCGACAACCCGCTTACCGATTGCGCTTTCTATCCGAAATCCGGGCAGGTAGTCGTCGTTAACAACTCGGATGAAGCCCAGGCGACGCGCCTCTTTGACGGCCAGGGGCGTTCACACCGCATTACGCTCAAGCCGTACGTGAGCCGCTGGTTCAAGCCATAGCAATCGCTTCATGAAGACACTCCTGCGCACAATCCCGTGTTTGTTGTCGGTCTGTCTGGCCTACGCGGCAGATCGTCCCAATGTGTTGTTCATTGCGGTGGACGATCTGCGGCCGGAGCTTGGTTGCTACGGCAAGGATTACATCAAGAGCCCGAGCATTGATCGTCTGGCGAGTTCGGGCATGGTTTTTGATCGCGCTTACTGCCAGCAAGCGGTCTGTTCGCCGTCGCGCTCCAGCCTGATGACCGGCACGCGTCCGGACACGACGAAAGTCTGGGACCTCGTGACGCATTTCCGAGCGGCGCTGCCCGAGGTCGTCACGCTCGGCCAGCATTTTAAGAACAACGGGTACTTCGTTCAAGGCATGGGCAAGATTTATCATGGCGGCTACGACGATCCGCAGACGTGGTCCGTGCCGTGGCAGACGCCCAAGGCAACGCCCTACGCGCTTCCAGAAAACCTCGCGCTGAATCAGCGCCAATACGAGGGCGAGCCGGACGGCGGCGCGAAGCCGAAACCAAAGAAGAAGAAGAAAGCCCAAGCCGCCAGCGCGATCGGGGCCGCAGCATCCTCCAAACCGAACTCGCGCGGCCCCGCCTTCGAGGGTGCGGACGCGCCGGACAACACGTTTCAGGATGGGAAGGTGGCCGAGCTTGCCATTTCCACACTGCGCGATTTGAGCAAGAAGCCTGAGCCATTCTTTCTGGCGGTGGGGTTCATCAGACCGCATCTGCCGTTCGTCTCGCCCAGGAAATACTGGGACCTCTACGACCCGGCGAAGATTCAGCTCGCACCCAATCCTTTCCGCCCGAAGGACGCTCCGGATTACGCGGTGCTGCCCGGCGGCGAACTGCGCAATTACCACGGCATACCCGAAGGCTCGGTTCCGGACGATCTCGCCCGCCGACTCAAACACGGCTACTACGCCGCGGTTAGTTACATGGATGCGCAGGTCGGCAAGCTGCTTGATGAACTGGATCGGCTGAACCTGCGGACGAACACGATTGTCATCCTGTGGGGCGACCACGGCTGGAAACTGGGCGAGCACGATGCCTGGTGCAAACACAGCAACGTGGAGAACGACTTAAACGCGCCGCTCATTCTTTCCGTGCCGGGCATGAAGAGCGCCGGGGCACACACGGATGCCCTCGTTGAGTTTGTAGACATTTATCCCACCTTGTCCGAACTCGCGGGATTGCGGCTGCCGGCTCATCTGGAAGGCACCAGTTTCAAACCCTTGCTGGATGACCCGAAGCGGTCGTGGAAGACCGCTGCGTTCAGCCAGTATCCGCGCAAGGCCGGCAAGTCAGGCGCAGGCGATCTGATGGGATATTCGATGCGCACCGACCGCTACCGCTTCACCCAATGGGTTAACCGTGACGACCACTCGAAGGTGGACGCGGTGGAACTCTATGACCACCAGCGTGATCCGCAGGAGAACCAGAACATCGCCGGCAAACCGGAGAGCGCGGTCCTGGTTAAGGAGCTTAGCGCGAAGCTCCAGGCGGGCTGGCGGGCTGAAGCTTTGAGCGGCGCCCGGGAAAAGCCGGTGGACCTGCGTTTTGAACCCGACCCTGCGCTGCCTAATGTCCTGCTGCTCGGTGACTCCATTTCCATCGGCTACACGCAGCCGGTGCGCGATCTCCTGCGCGGCAAGGCGAATGTGTGTCGCCCGTTGAACGCTGACGGGACGGCGGAGAATTGCTCGGACACCGGCAAGGGGTTGCAAGAACTGGCGCGCTGGCTCGCCTTGCGACCGAAGTGGGACGTGATCCACTTCAACTGGGGACTGCACGACCTCAAGCACATGCAGCCGGGCGCGCCCAAGCCGACGACGTCCGCCAATCCCAACGATCCGCCGCTGCGGAGTGTGGAGGACTACCGCGCGAACCTGGAAAAGATCGTCGCCCGGCTCGAACAGACCGGCGCACGGCTCATTTTCGCCACCACGACGCCCGTGCCGGAAGGTGTGCGCAATCCGTTTCGCCGGCCCGATGATCCGCCGCGCTACAATGCCGGTGCAATTTCCGTCATGAAGGTGCATAACATTCCGGTGGATGACTTGTTTGCGCTCGTGCAATCGCGCCTGTCGGAGCTGCAATTAGCCAGGAACGTGCATTTCACAGACAAGGGATCGGAGGTGCTGGCTGGACAAGTTGCCGCGGCGGTAACGGGAGGCCTTGTCCCAAAAGGCTCAGCAAATTGATGAAAACACAGCCAAACAAGGAAATAGTTGGGGCCATTGGCCTCGGCTTGTTGGGCACCGCGATTACGGAGCGGCTGCTGGAGTACGGCTACCGCGTGGCGGCATGGAACCGAACGCGGGTGAAGGCTGAGCCGCTGCTCGCCCCGGGGCGAGGATGGCGGGGGTACAAGCGAGACGGCCAAGGCAGAAGGCGGGAGGGCCCAAGAATGACAGACAATGAGACCGGCGATTTCCATTCTCGCCACCACGCCACTGCCACTGAATGAAAGAGTTTATGAAACGGACAATGATTACCAAGAGCCTCTCGTTGCTGCTCACCGCGATAGCGTTGTTTAGCTGTCTAACAACCCAGGCAGCGGACCAGTCCGTTGTCGCCGAGAAGGGGGGCGAGCCGCTGCGCATTGACGCGCCGAAACTGGCCAAGCTGAATTTCGATCTCTCCTCCGGTGGTTTGCCCATCGCGCCCGGATTGGAGACTTACACCGTCATTCGCTCCGACCGGGAGCATCCGGAGCGGGCCGAAGGGCTCGGCTGGACCTATCAACATCATCCCGATATCGCCGCGTGGCACGGGCGGCTTTATGTAGGCTGGAATTCGTGTGAGCGCGACGAAGATGCGTGGCCTTCGCGAGAACTCTACAGCTCGTCCACGAACGGGAGGGACTGGGCTAAGCCGGCAGAGATGTTTCCGCAGGGCGTCTCGACACCGTTACGTATGTATTTCTTCCTCGCGCCGAACGGGCGGATGCTAGTCATCGCCGGGCTGCGCGTGAGCAACGACCGAACGAGCGAGCGCACGAAAGGGGGCCTGGTCGTTCGCGAACTCCGATCTGACCATTCGCTCGGCGAGGTTTTTGCGCTGCGCGCCCCGCCCCATGCGGTCCCGAGTCAACCGCCGCGGTATGACACCAGCGCGGACAAGGGTTTCGTGACGGCCTGTCAGCAGTTGCTCGGGGACCGCCGGTTTCTCTTGCAGCAAGACTACGGCAACCTGCTGGATCCGGCGCAACGTATGAAGTGGAACGATCCCAAGAACTGGGAGGGTGACGCGCAGTTGAAAAAGGACGCGGACAAATATGGCAAGGCCATGTGTTTCTTCGAGCGCAAAGATGGTGCGATTGTCGGAGTCGGAAAGAACCGCTGGGTGACGATTTCGCGCGACGGCGGCCGGACTTGGACTCAACCCGTGCGGCCCGAGTCACTCGTAAGCGGCATGGGCAAGGTCTGGGGGCAGAAGACTTCCGATGGCCGCTATGCCTTGATCTACAACCCGGACAAGGAGCGTCGCTGGCCGCTGGCCATGTTAACCAGCGATGACGGCATTTCGTTTGGCGATCCCCACGCGGTGCATGGCGAATTGCCATCACGACGTTACGAAGGTTTGTACAAGGATCCGGGCGCGAGCTATCATCGCGGCCTTTCCAAATGGAACAACGACGGCTCATGGAAGGACGGAGCGCTCTGGTTGGTTTACAGCTTGAACAAGGAAGACATCCGGGTCATTCGCGTGCCGGTGTCTTCGTCCGCCAAGAAACTTTCCTCAACTCCAGTTTCTGCTGATACCACACTTGTGATAAGCCAGGAATCATTGAAGACAAAACCATCCTTTTGCCGGCGACTCTCGCTCTGGCCCAGTGAACGAAAGGCAAGCCATGTCCATGCTCGGTAGAGTTGAAGATCTCGCCCGCCTCGTTCATCCCAACAGCCGACTGAGGCGGGGACTTGAGCTGCTCCAGGACTGCGTCGCCGGTCGCTTGCCAGAGGTTCTGAACCAAATCTCGACCCTGCCACCGGGAGAGACTAGCCGGGTTTCGATCGAGGGCGATGCTCTCTACCTCCTCATCCAATGTTACAAACCGCGGACGCGCGAGCAGGGGCGGTTCGAGGCGCACGAACGTCACACCGATTTGCAGTTTGTATGGAGTGGTCGCGAGTGTATTGAAGTCTGCGACTTGCGGTTACGGCAAACTTTGCCATCCTATGACAGCCAGGGGAATTTCTATTCTCCGATGGGGGATGAAGCGCACTCCCGCCTGCTATTGCACGCCGGGGAGGTGGCGGTGTTATTGCCATCAGACGCGCATGCCCCCTGCTTGCGCGTCGAAGGAGAGACGGAGGAGTTGGTGCGCAAAATCGTGGTCAAGATCCGGGACGCCCATTCGGTGGAGGGTTCCGAGACGGGACATTCCCTGCCAGCAGGCGCGGCCGGGTCCTCGCGAGCCTTTGTGACAGCAACATCGAGCCAGAACAGTGGAGCTGACCGATGATGTCACTCCGCTGGCTCGATCTGTTCGTCATCGCGCTCTACTTTGCGGGCGTGGCTTGGATCGGTTTCCGATTCTCGCGGCGGCAGACCACGACCGAGGCTTACTTCGTTGCGAGCCGTTCCATTCCGCACTGGGCGATGGGCCTTTCCATCTTCGCGACCCTCATCAGCAGCATCACGTTCATCGCGTATCCCGGCGCCGCCTATAAAGAGAACTGGAATCTACTCGTCCCCGGTTTTATGGCGTTGGGAGTGTTGCTTGTGGTCGGCACAACGTTGATCGCGTTCTTCCGCCATGCCGTCGGGATGAGCGCTTATGAATACTTCGAAAGGCGGTTTGGCTACGGCGCGCGGGCCTACAGCGCGCTGGCGTTCACCGCGGGACACTTTTCCAAGATGGGTTTCGTGCTTTTCACCATCACCACGGCCATCTGCGGCATGACCGGCTGGGACAAATACCAGGTCATCGTCGGCGTCGGTTTCGTGACGGTTTTCTTCACGCTCATCGGCGGGTTGGAGGCGGTGATCTGGACGGAGGTGCTGCAAGGCATCGTGAAGCTCGCGGGCGTCGTGGTGGTCATCGGCGTGCTGCTCGCCATCATGCCGGGCGGTCCGGGCGCGGCGTTTCATTTGGCGGCGGGAAAACATAAATTCAGCCTGGGCTGTTTTGACTTCAACCTCGCGCAGAACGGAAATTTCTGGGTGATGCTGCTCTACGGTTCTTTCTGGTATCTGCAAAAGTACGCCGCCGACCAGACACTCGTGCAGCGTTATCTTGTGGCGAAGAACGACCGCGACGCGCTCAAAGGCACGGCGTTCGGCGCGGTGTTGTGCGTGCCGGCATGGACAGCCTTCATGCTCGTCGGCACGCTGCTCTGGGCCTATTACCAGCTCTCTGGCGAGGTGCTTCCGCCTCACTTGTTCGACGACAAAGGCAAAGTCATCGCTGACCGCGTGTTTCCGTTCTTCCTCACGACAAAGATTCCTGCCGGACTCGCCGGCATCTTCATGGCCGCGCTGATGTCCGCCGCGATGTCCACGATGGCATCCGACCTCAACTGCCTGTCCGTCGTGGGCGTGGAAGACTATTATCGCAAGCTACGCCCAAACTCGACCGACCAGGAGCGCCTGCTGCTGGGGAAATTCATCGTCGGCATTTGCGGCGCGATTGCCGTTGGCATCGGCGCGCTCATTGCGTGGCGGGGCGAAAGTGCGCTGAAACTTTACTACGCCGCCACGGCGATTCTGTCCGCCGGCCTGGCGGGAATGTTCCTGCTCGCGTTCCTCAACCGCCGCGCAAACAAGCAGGGACTCTGGATTGGTATCGTCGCCGCACTCTTGTTCACTGCGTGGGCAGTGTTGTCCAGTCCGGTCACGAAAGGTTCGAAGATCATCCTGGATTTGCACGATTACAACTATACCTGGCCGAGTGTGATGATTGGCGTGGGCGCGCACGTCATCGTGCTGGTCGTCGGCTGGCTCGCCAGCTATGGCTTCCCCGCGCCGGAACAAGCCACGCGCAGCATGACGCTGTGGGGCTGGCTTGAGAAACGGAAGACACTTTCGCCGCATACAAAATGAATATTGTTAACCTGCTTCAACCGCCGCGCATTGTAATCGGCGACGGCTGCGCGCCGCAATGCGCCGAGTTTTTCACCCAACGCGGCGTCCGCCGCGTGCTGCTCGTTTCCAGCACGCCCGTGCTGCCCACGCTCGGCGGCGTGCTCGAAGCCTTACAGAAAGCGAACCTAGCCATCGTGCAAGCCCCGCCGGTGGACCGCGAGCCGACCCGCGCCATGTTCGAGCTGATGCTCACCCTCGCGCGCCAGGAAAAGATCCAAGCCGTCCTTGGCATCGGCGGTGGCAGCGCGATTGACGTCGCCAAGCTTATCGCCGCGCTCACTAATGGCCAGCAATCTGTGCGGGAAGTTTTCGGCATCAATCTGCTCGCCGGCCGCCTGTTGCGGCTCGTCTGTCTGCCGACGACCGCCGGCACCGGCGCGGAAGTCTCGCCCAACGCGATACTCCTCGATGAAGCCGACGAATTGAAAAAGGGCGTCGTCAGCCCGTATCTCGTGCCGGACGCGGTGTTCATAGATCCGCGGCTCACGCTCACCGTTCCGCCCGCCGTCACGGCGGCAACGGGACTCGACGCGCTCACGCATTGCATCGAAGCCTACGCCAACAAATTCGCGCATCCGGTGGTGGACGTTTATGCGCTGCAAGGCATCCGGCTCATTGCCGCGAATCTCCCGCGCGCCGTCCGCAATGGACAAGACATTGAGGCTCGCAGCGCGCTGGCGCTCGGCAGTTTCTATGGCGGGCTTTGCCTCGGCCCGGTGAACACCGGTGCCGTTCATGCACTCTCGTACCCGCTCGGCGGACGTTTTCATGTTGCGCATGGCGTCGCCAACTCGCTGTTGTTGCCGCACGTTATTCGCTTCAACGCGCCTGCCGCCGCGGAGCGTTACGCGGAAGTTGCCCTTGCCCTGGGCGTGCGACCTGGCGCGAATGCCGCCGCCACTGCCGAACGTGGTGTGGAATTTCTCGCGCAACTCTCCCGCGACTGCGGAGTGCCGCAAACGCTTTCGGAACTCAAGATTCCGCGCGACGCCATCCCGTCCCTGGCCCAAGCCGCCCTGCAAGTGCAAAGGCTTTTGAAAAACAACCTCCGGCCCGTAACCGAACCTGATGCCGTGGCGATTTATGAAGCCGCCTTTTGATCAACCAAAGCATCCAACAATGAACCAATCTATGAAACATGGTGGGGTCGTCGTGCCGCTCGTTACTCCGGCAACCGCCAGTGGCGAACTGGATTTACCGGCCTTCGACTGCCTTGTCGAATCCCAAATTGCCGCCGGCGTACAAGGCCTGCTCATCCTCGGCACCACGGGCGAAGGTCCCTGCGTGCCGCGGGCGCTTCGGCGGCCCTTGGTCGAGCGTGCCGTCGCCACCGCCCGCAAGCGCATTCGGATCTACGCGAACGTGGCGGACAATGCCCTCACCGATGCGGTGGCCAGCATGGATGATTACTTCCAGGCGGGAGCGGATGCCGTCGCCGTGCTGTCGCCGTTCTATTATCCGGCTCAACCGGGTGAATTGACCGCCTGGTTTCGCGCGCTGCTCGACGCGGCTGGCGGACCGGTGGTGATCTACAACATCCCGGCCACCACCCACCTTTCCATTCCGTTGGAAGTCATCGGCGCGCTGGCGGATCACCCACGGCTCGTGGGCCTCAAGGATTCCGAAAACGATCCCAAGCGCCATGAGGAATTGCTCCGGCGCTTCGGGGGACGATCGGATTTCTCCATCTTTATCGGCGTCGGTGCGCTCATGGCGCAAGGCTTGAAGTCGGGCGCGGACGGCATTGTGCCGAGCGTGGGCAATCTGATTCCCAAAGACTGCCAGGAACAAGTCGAAGCCGCACGTCGCCAAGACTGGGCGGCGGTGGATGCCAGCGCCGTGCGCCAGGCCGAAGTCGCGGCAGTATATCAAAAGGGCCGCACCCTCGCGCAATCGCTCGCCGCGCTGAAAGGGTTGTTGCATCATCGCGGACTCTGTTCACCGCATGTCTTTCCGCCGTTGTTGCCGATGTCGTGGGCTGAACTCGATACTTTGGACGGTGAACTGGCAAAATTGAAGTTGCCATGAGCCATAGACCGATTCTCGGCCTCACGATGGGCGATCCGGCGGGCATTGGTCCGGAAATCTGCTTGCGCGCGTTGCGTGAACCTTCCGTGCTTGCGGCGTCCGTACCGGTGCTGTTCGGGGATGCCGGTCTGTTGCGTCGCCTGGCGAAAACGGGCTTCCCCGCGAATCTTGCGCGCGTGGTGTCGCTCGCGGAGTTCAATGCCTCCGCCGCGCCGACGACACCGGTAGTCGTGGATTGCGCCGCCCTGGACACGGACCACATCGAGCCCGGCAAGGTTTCCGCCACCTGCGGCAAGGCGGCTTACATCTACATCGAGCATTCCATCCGCGCGGCGCTTGCGAAGCAGATTGACGGCGTCGTCACCGGGCCGATTCACAAGGAAGCCTTGCGTCTCTCAGGCGTGAATTATCCCGGACACACGGAGATCTTCACCGCGCTCACCGGCGCGAAGCGCAGTTGCATGATGCTCTACTCGGACAAAATCACGGTGAGCATGGTCACCACGCATGTGGGCTACCACGAGGTGCCGGGCAAACTGTCCGTCGCACGCGTGCTGGATGTCATCGAACTCACCGCCGAAGCGATGGGTTGGATGTTGCGCCGCCAGCCACGCATCGGGGTGTGCGGCTTGAATCCGCATGCCGGCGAGCACGGTTTGTTCGGCCGAGGCGAGGAGGAAGAGTTCGTTGGGCCCGCCGTCGCCGAGGCGAAGCAGCGCGGCATTGACGCAACCGGGCCGCTCGTGCCGGATGCGGCGTTCACCGCTGAAGGGCGCAGGCAGTTCGACGCTTTCATCTGCCTGTATCACGACCAGGGACACATTCCGTTCAAGATGCTGGCGTTCAACACGGGCGTTAACACCACGCTCGGGTTGCCCATCATTCGCACCTCAGTGGATCACGGCACAGCGTTTGACATCGCGTGGCAAGGCAAGGCCGATCCGACGAGTCTATACTCCGCCATCCACATCGCCGCCAAACTTGCGGCCGGGCGAACCACAAGCGAGATTCCATGATCGGCGTCATCGCAGACGATTTGACCGGGGCGGCGGAAATCGGTGCGGTGGGGTTGCGCCACGGCTTGTGCGCGGAGGTTGTTATCGCGGGCGATCAGGGTGGCGACGCGGACCTCATCTGCGTGGACACCGATTCGCGTTCCTGCGATCCGGTTGAAGCCGGCCAGCGCGCCACCAAAGCCGCTCTTATGTTGCACAAGTCGGGCGCGGAATGGATCTACAAGAAGACGGATTCCGTCCTGCGCGGCAACGTGACAACGGAGATTGAAGCCATTGTCACAAAACTCGGCTTGTCCGGCGCGCTGCTTGTGCCGGCCAATCCTTCACTTGGACGGACGGTGGTGAATGGTCAGTACTTCGTGCGCGGCCAGTTGATTCACCAAACCGAGTTTGCCCAGGACCCGAAGCACCCGCGCCTGTCTCCTAACGTGCTGGAGTTGCTCGACAAACCATCGGCGCTGCCGCTTTCTGTCGGCAAGTCCTCCGGGGCTTTGCCAGCAAGCGGTATCATCATCGGTGAAGTGGCGAGTGCGGAAGATGTCCGCATGTGGGCTTGGCTACGGAACAAACAGTGGCTCATGGCGGGCGGCGCAGAGTTTTTTGGCGCGCTGTTGAAGCCGGGAGCACCAATTCCCCAAAGCAGTGTTTCACACGGCAAGGAAATGTTTGTTTGCGGTAGCGCGAGCGAAGGCACTCAGAAATTCGTGACCGACCAGGCGCAGCGCGGTGTGCCCGTTTTTGCGTTACCCGATAAACTGGCGATGGTTGGCGCTTTTGACTCGACGGAAGTTTGCGCCCTTGCGGCCAGCGTGGTCTCTGCTTTGCAGGCAAAACCGCGCGTGATTCTCCACGTCGGATTGCGACAGGTGAGGGATGTTTCGCTGGCCGAGATGCTGGCAGCGCATCTGGTCCGTGTGGCTGAAGCGGTGCTGCGGATCGCCGATATGGAGCATGTTTTCGCCGAAGGTGGAGCGACCGCCGTGGGGTTGGCGCGGTGTATGGGCTGGAGACGACTGGCTGTGAAGTCTGAACTCGCGTCCGGAGTGGTGACGTTGTCGGTGGTCGGTTGCGGTGGGTGGCTGCTGACCATCAAGCCGGGGAGTTACCGGTGGCCGGAGAGCCTGATCACGAGATGAAGGGATTATGAAGCCATCCACACACGACCAGGAAACATGACCGGACCGGCAACGCATCGGAGTTATCGGCCTCGGCTTGATCGGCACCGCGCTTACTGAGCGTTTGCCCGAAGATGAAACTGATCACCAATCTGGTACTGGGCTTGAAGCGCGCGGCGCTCGCGGAAGGTTTGGCGTTGCGCCGGCAGCGGCGTTGGAAGTCATGGCCGGGAGCATGGCTTACTCATGTGCGATGGATGCAAAAGGTCGCAACATGATCGAGCACGATTTCACGGTGCAGGCGCGGCTCTCGCAGCACTTGAAGGATGTGAGGATGATGTTGCAGGCGGTCGGCGAGGCGGGGCTGCTCTTGCCGCTCGCCGATACGCACCGGCGCCTGATGGAGCAGGCGGAGGCGCCGGTCTGGGCGGCCTGGACAACAGCGCCATCATCGAAGTCCTGCGCCGAACAACCCAAACACAGCATGGTACAAGTAAAAACACCCCATGACCGCGTAAGGTTAGCTCCCCAAGAATATGATGAGCAGTAGCCGCCACCCATGAACCAAACCCGAGCGCCATTGTTTTCCCTCGTTTGCGCGCTGTTTTGCCTGCCGCCACTTGCCGGTGCACAGGACCAGTCGCCGCTATCAGCTCCCAGACAGGGCGCCAGACCGACGGTTGCCTCCTGGAAGCTTTTGTTTTCTGGCAACCAGGACATCTCGGATACTTGGGGTAAATTGCATTTTGGCGTGACGCCGGTGCGGCTGATTCGCGAGTGCGGGCACCCCGCGTTCACCGTTGTTGGCTGCTTTCCGCTTCCCGATGGCACATGGGAAGTATTCGGCCAGCAGTTGACGGAGTTCGGCCGGGGGAAGGAATCCTTCGAGGAAACCAACTCCTGGAAACTGGTCCGCGCTACCACGCGCGATGGCGTGAAGTTCGAGAATCAGGAAACCGTCCTCGATCAACCTCCGGCCACGTGGACCGACCACTGTGGGATCGCGTATAATCCGGAAGCTGGGGAATACCTGCTGTTGAAGTTCAAGTTGGACTCGCAGGGTTTCGCCTACACGGCGTTCTTCAGTTCCGATGGTAAGGAATGGCAGCAACATCCCGGCAACCCGCTGTTCTACGAAGGCGACGCGCTGAGCCTGTTCTGGAGTCCGGTGTTGAAACGGTTCGTGTGTGTCAGCAAGAGCCTCCAGCCGTATCGCAAACACATCCGGGATCATGGTGGGCCCACGGACTCGCTGGGCGACGATTCGCTGCGTGACCGGCGCGTGTTGATGATTCGTTCGAGCCCCGATGGCCGCCGCTGGCAGCCATCTGTCTCGATGCCCGATGTCTGGAACCGGCATGGAACAAAGGGGAGCGTCCCGGACGCATTCCTCACGGTGCCCGATGCCGAGGATCCGCCGGACCTCGAGTTCTACAGCGGCAACGCCTTCTGGTACTACGACCGTGCCTACATGACCGTGCTCAACTACGCGGCCAGCCCGCTAAAGCTTGGGAAACATGGGCCATCGCTGGACAACGAATGGTGGACGAGCCCGGACGGCCTGCGCTGGGACCGTCCCGCGCGGGGCATCAATGCACTGGAAGTGTCCCAACCCCTCCGTCGGGATCGCATCGAGGGCCCGCCCATGGTCATCAACGGCATGATCCTGTTCCCGCGAGGCAACCTGCTCCTGGGCCTGCCGGAGGACCGCATCAGCTTCGTCAGCGCCCGCGCCAACGGCGAGTTCTCGACAAAGTCGTTCAAGATGCCCGCAGCGGACCTGTTCCTGAACGCCGCGACACCCGCCCCCGGGAGGACCTTGGAAGGTCAGTCCTATTTTGCGAGCGGCCAGGCCTACGTAATGGTCGCAGTGCAAGATGAGAAGGGGAGCGTCATTCCGGGCTTCGAGGCAGAGAGATGCGTCATCCGCAACGAGGACCGGCGGGACATTCTCCTGAAATGGGAGGATGTCTCCGCGCGCGAGCTCGCTGGGAAAGGCGTCCGACTCCGATTCTTCCTGCGAAGTGCCAACATTTACGCCGTCACTGCCGGTAACAATCTATGAGAAACCTTTGCCTTGGCCCAGCCTTGGATAGTTCGCTCCCAAAGCGAGTAACCCGTATGAATTACCTTCGGCTTGCAGTTGATAACACCGTTCCCGGCGGGCGCAGGTTGATCTGGGGCTTGCGCTGGATCGCACCGATTACACTGCTGTGTTTTCTTGGCACTTTCATGGTAGCATGCTTGTTGCTCACCAGCGCAGCTCGCGGCGCGGAAACTGCCACGATGCCGCCGACTATCGCGGAGTCCGCTTCCGAACCCATCCGTTATGTCGGCAAGGAGCAGCCCGACAAGCGCTTCTACGATGGCGCGCTCCGCCACGCGGTGGGGGTCCATAAGTATCAGGCGCTCCGCGCCAATCGCACTTGTCCGTCCGAGGGTGGGGCGATCGGCTGGACCTATAATCACCAGCCGTATCTGGCCTATTGGCGCGATCAGTTTTATCTCCAATATCTCAGCACCCCCAAGTCGGAACACGTCCCTCCCGGAAGGACGTTGCTGATGATGTCCGTCGACGGGCAGCATTGGTCGAATCCGCAGGTGGTCTTCCCGGAATACGCTTTGCCGGAGATCAAGAATGCCGATGGCTCTCTTCCAGCCGGAACGCCCGCGGTAATGCACCAGCGGATGGGTTTCTACACCGCGCCAAACGGGCGCTTGCTCACGTTGGGATTCTACAGCTTCTGCATAGATCCTCTGCCGCAAAAAGGTCCGAACAAGGGGCAGGGCCTGGGCCGGGTCGTCCGCGAGATTCACGCCGACAATACCTTCGGCCCGATTTACTTCATTCGTTACAACCGGCACGCGGGCTGGAACGAAACCAACACCAGCTATCCTTTCTACAAGACCAGCGCCGACGCCGGATTCGTCGCTGCATGCGACGCGCTCTTGAATGACAAGCTCATGACGCTGCAATGGTGGGAGGAGGACCGCGCCACGGATGGTTTCTACACGCTCCAGATGGACAAGGCGGAGCCGAAGGCCCCGAGCTACGCCCACCGTCCGGATGGCGCGGTGCTTGGCGTATGGAAGGCGCACTACGCACTCAGTCCGGACGAAGGCAAGTCGTGGACTAAGCTCGTGGGCGCCCCCACCTTGATGCCATGCGGCGCCAAGACCTGGGTGCAGCGGACGGACGACGGGCGTTACGCGCTGGTCTATAATCACTCGCTCACGCGCAACAACCGTTTTCCCCTGGTGGTAATGACGAGCGACGATTGCCGGGATTTCGCCAACATGCTCTGCCTCCACGGGGAGGTGCCGCCCCGGCGCTTCGCCGGGCTGTACAAGAATGCCGGCCCGCAATACGTCCGCGGCATCGAGGAAGGCAACGGCAAGCCGCCCGGTTCTTATCTCTGGAACACCTACAGCATGAACAAGGAGGATATCTGGGTGACCCGCACCCGCGTGCCGGTGACGGGAATGGTTACCCAACAAGTTCAGGAAACATTCGACAATGTGGAGTCGTCGGCTCAACTGGAATGGTGGAATCTGTATGAGCCGCAGTGGGCGCCGATCGGCATCGCCAACGACCCGCATCAAACGGCCAACAAGTGCCTCGAACTGCGCGACGAGGACCCTTACGACTATGCTGTGGCCGAACGCGCGTTTCCTGAAAGCTCGCAGATCCGAATTGAGTTCCGCCTGCTGGCAGAGAAAGTCGGCCACGGGGTGCTGGAAGCCGAGGTGCAAGATCGTTATGGACATCGCCCGCTGAAGATTCGGCTGGACGAGAAATGGCTGGGCCAGGACCAGATGGACCGTTGGGCCACTTCCATCCCGGTCTCCGCGAATTCGTGGCTCGCGGTTCGCCTGGACATCAATTGCCCCGCGGGAAGTTACGATATTGCATTGGATGGGAAGACGGTCGGAAAGGGCGTGAAGTTTGCGGAAAAAGTTGAAACCGTCGAACGCCTGGTCTTCCGCACTGGACCATATCGTGGTGATGTGCGCGCGATCTATGTGGAGGGTGAACATGCCACGTTGGGCTTCACCAGCGAAGACCTGCCCGGAGCAGACCAGCGCGTGCCGCTGAGCGTTTATCTGATTGACGACTTGAAAACCACAAAGCCGGAGCGGCAATGACGGTTGACCACCCATCGCGCCGATTGCCCAGGTGAACAGAAAGAACAAAATGAAAAGGAATCAGACACAACAAACCTTCCTCCTGCCTGGCGGCCTGTCCGCTTTGCTCTATGCTGCCGGATGCGCGCAGATGCCGTCCGACGCATCGCCACAATCCAGCGTGCAAGCCCCCATGGAGCACGTCATCGTCGCCAGCAAACCCGGAATGTTTTGCGGCTGGCCGGCCAATAACGGCGTTTGGACCTGGAACAACGGCAAGGAAATCCTGGTCGGTTATGAAAGCGGCGACTTTGTCGAAAAGGTGGGACATAACATCAAGGACCCGGTCCGGCAACGTCTGGCGCGCAGCCTCGATGGCGGGCGGACCTGGCACATCGAGCAGCCCGAACCGTTCGTTGGTTCGAGCGGCCCGGTCCAGCCGGCGCCCGGCGGCATCGATTTTCAGCAGCCCGAATTTGTCATGCGGCTTATCGGAAACGGTTATGGTCCGGGCGATCCCCTGGGCAGTTTCTTCGTCTCCAACGACAAGGGAAAAAACTGGCTCGGCCCATACCGTTTGGGCAAGCTGATGGATGCTCCACAGCTTCAGGGGATGGAGTTCACGGGGCGCACCACCTACTTGACGACGGGCCCGCGAAGCTGCCTCTTCTTTCTCTCCGCCCGTGCCAAGGTGAACCGCACGGATCGGGACAAGAGTTTTGTGGCCGAAACCACCGACGGGGGCAAAAGCTTCCATTTCGTCTCCTGGATCGTGCCGCTGGACGATCCCTATCGCGCAGTGATGCCGGCAGTGGCGCGGCTCACCGATGGCACGATTGTGGCCGCATTGCGGCGGCGCAGCCCGGTCAGCGAGACCGAGTCCTGCTGGATCGATGCCTACGGCTCCACGGACAACGGCCGCACCTGGTCGTTTCTGAGCCGGGTGGGCGACACCGGGCTGCTCAACGGAAATCCCCCGGCACTCCAGGCGATCAAGGATGGCCGGCTGGTCTGCGTTTACGGTGATCGCACGCGGCGCAATATGTATGCGTGCTTGAGCGCCGACGGCGGCAAGACCTGGGGCGAAGAAATCGTTCTCCGCGGGGACTGCCCGCCGGACAAGGATGATGATATCGATTTCGGGTATCCGCACCTGATTCGGAACCACAAGGGCCAATTGCTGGCCATTTATTATTGGTCGACCAAGGAACGCAAGGAACCTCATATCGCGGGCACTTTCTTTGATCCCCGCAGCATTCATTAAACGAAAGGCCATCATCATGAATTCCGCTGTCCGCCTCCGCTGCCTGATTGCCGCAACCCTGCTGCTGCCGGCCGGCCTTCCGGCCGCCGGAAGCTCCGTTCCGGACATGGAGCACGTCATCGTCGCCAGCAAACCCGGAAAGTTTTGCGGCTGGCCAGCCAATAACGGCGTTTGGACCTGGGAGGGCGGCCAGGAGATCCTGGTCGGATTCTCCTATAGCGAGTTTGAGGAGCAACCCGGCCACAACTCGGCCGGCCAAGTCGATCCACCTTCGGGCATCGAATCCAAGCTGGCGCGCAGCACCGACGGCGGGCGTTCATGGAGCATCGAGAAGCCCGGGAATTTCGTCGATTACCGTAGTGTTCGGCCGACCAAGTCGCCCGGCGGCATCGCCTTCGACACGCCCGGCTTCGCCCTGCGCGCCGTCGGCATCGGCTATCACGGCTCGGCCGACCCGCAAGGCAGTTTCTTCTTTTCCACCGACCGGGGCCACTCCTGGCAGGGGCCGTTCCGCTTCAATGGCCTGATGGAGGCCCCCGAACTCGCGGGCATGGAAAACACCACGCGCACCGGCTACCTGGCCACCGGGAGGCAATCCTGCCTGCTCTCCATGTCGGCCCGACCTAAGAAGAACGGCGGCGGGCGCGACAAGACCTTTGTCGCCGAGACGACTGATGGCGGCAAGACCTTCCACTTCGTCTCCTGGGTTGTGCCGCTCTCCGATCCGCACCGCGCTGTGATGCCGGCCGTGGCCCGCTTGAAAGACGGAACCATCGTCGCCGCGCTGCGGCGCCGAATTCCGGACGACGACAAAACGCCCTGCTGGGTGGATTGCTACGGATCAAAGGACAACGGCCGCACATGGGCTTTCCTGAGCCGGGTTGGCGAGACCGGCGGAGGCAACGGCAATCCCCCGGCGTTGGTCGCGCTCAAGGACGGACGGCTGGCTTGCGCCTATGGCGATCGCAGCCGGGTGAAGCTGTTCGCCCGCCTGAGCCGCGACGGCGGCCAGACTTGGGGCGAAGAAGTGGTCCTGCGCGAGGACTTCCAGCCCGACAAGTTTGGCGACATGGATTTTGGCTATCCGCGGCTGGTGCAAAACAACCGGGGTGAGTTGGTCGCGCTCTACTACTGGGCGACCAGGGATCATTTCCAGCAGCACATTGCGGCAACGATCTGGCGCGCAAAGTCAAAGTGACGAATTGAAGGGCAATAAGACGCCTCAACGAACCGTCAACAATAACCCAAGAAAAGAAAGGAATACGTATGATCCGCAGTCACTATCAAAAAGGACAGAAGCTTGATGTCGCCGGTCTGAATGTGGTCACCGTACTGGTGGATCGCAGCGCGACACAACTGACCGAGGTGGGATGGAATCGTTGGAGCAAAGGGCTGGAAGGGCCGCCCCACAGCCACGAGGCGAAGGAGCAGGTTTTCTATGTCACCGATGGCCAGGGCACAGTCGTGGTCGGCAAGGCGCGCTATGCGGTCAAGCCCGGCAGCTTGATTTATGTGCCGCCGAGGGCCATTCATCAGACGATCGTGACCGGCGACGCACCGCTGAGCTATTTCCTGTTCAACGCATTTCTGGATGCGACGAAAGAGGGACATGCATCGTTCGCGGACCACATTGAGAAGGTCAAAGAAGTCCGACGGCAGCAAGCCCAGTCCCAACAAGCGGCCGTTGCGGGCGCCGACGCGAGCGGCGTTTCCGATCAACCTGGCAAACAGGTGGAAGACATTCACCAGGGCCGGGTGTTTGACTTTGGTTCGAAGACTTCGATCTTGCTGCTGGAACGCAATGAAACGCGGCGCTGCGAAGTCACGCTGGTGACCTGGCCCAAGGGCAACAAGGGAGCCATGGTGGCGCACCAAGAGAAGGAGCAGACGTTCTTCGTGCTGTCGGGTCACGGGCAGGTTACTATTGGCAACGAAACCTGTGACGTGGGCGTGGGCGATGTCATCTTTGTGCCGTGGAACACGCCGCATACCACCGCCGCTCCCGACATGGAATTGAGTTACCTGTGTTTCAACTCGCTGGTGATCGAGCCGCCCGACAAGAGTTTTGCCGACTCCTACGCGCGGGTGGCCAGCACCCGTATCGCCCGGTGGAAATCCGGAGATACGACGGTGGGCGAGTAGCCTGTTAGTGTCCCCTCTGGACTAACGCTTTGAACATCATGTTCTACCTCGTCCAGCCAAGAGCGAGAGCACTCATTGTTTCGCTGCTGCTTGCCGTGGCTGGGCTGGCGGATGTCTGCGCCCAGACCCCCGGTACCGCCGCCGCGCCCGTGCGTTACATCGGCCCCGAGCAGGCTGACACCACCCACGACGGCGGCCTGCGCTGGGCCGTCGGCGTGAAGAGCTGGCAGGCATTTCGCGCCAACCTCGCCCGCTCGGAACTGGCCGACGGCATCGGCTGGACTTACAACCACGCACCCATGCTCGCCTATTGGCGCGACCGCTTCTGGATCGAATACCTCAGCGCGGCCAGGGATGAAAACCGCGGACCGATGCACACTCTGCTCCTGTCCTCCGCCGACGGCATCCACTGGGACAAGCCACGCATTGTCTTTCCCGAATACACGACGCCCGACGGCAAGATCGCCGAGGTGCATCAACGCATGGGCTTCTATGTCGCGCCCGACGGCCGGCTGCTCGTGCTCGGCTTCTACGGGCCGGAGCGGAAGCCCAATGAAGGCGGCGGCATTGGACGCACCGTGTGCGAAGTGTATGCCGACGGCAATTGCGGCCCGATCTACTTCATTCGCTACAGCCGGCACAATGGCTGGAACGAGCACAACACCGCCTTTCCCTCCTACACCAACTCCATCGACGCAGGATTCAAACGCGCGTGCGAAGCGTTGCTCGCCAACAAGCTCATGACACTTCAATGGTGGGAGGAAGACCGCGCGAAAGATGGTTTCTATCCTGACCTCGGGGACCAAGTGCTCAAGGCGCTCTCGTATTACCATCGCAAGGATGGCGCGGTGGTCGCCCTTTGGAAGAACTCGTGGACTTCGCTCTCGACCGATGATGGGCGCACTTGGAGCCGCCCGGTTCAAGAACCGTCGCTGGTCATGGCGTCGGCCAAAGCCTGGGGGCAGCGCACGCCCGATGGACGCTACGCCCTCGTTTACAACCCGACGCGCGACAACCGGCACCGCTGGCCACTCGCCATGGTGACCAGCGACGATGGCGAGACGTTCGACCAACTTCTCACCGTGGTCGGGGAGGTGCCGCCGCGCCGCTATAACGGCCTCGACAAGGCGTTCGGCCCGCAATACGTCCGCGGCATCGTGGAAGGCAACGGCACGCCCCCGGGCGAAGCGTTTTGGGTCACGTGGTCCATGAACAAGGACGACATCTGGGTAAGTCGCATACCCGTGCCCGTCCGTGCGGCGGCGCGCGGGCCGGTGCGCGATGACTTTAACACCGGCACTATCGAAGACCTGCCGTGGAACCTTTACAGCCCGCTCTGGGCGAGCGTGCGGCTCGCCGATTTTCCGAGCGCGACGAATCGCAGCCTCGAACTGCGCGACCGCGAACCCGCCGACTACGCGCGCGCCGTGCGCATCTTCCCGGAAATGAAAAAGGCGACGGTGCGTTTCAAGGTCCTCGCCAAACGAAACGAGCATGGCCGCCTCGAGATCGAACTGCTCGACCGTCACGGCTACCGCCCGGCGGTCGTGCTCATCTTCGACGAACAGGGCCGCATGCTTGCCAAAGACGGGAATCAAAACGAAATCGTCACACTCAAGCGCTACGCCGCGAACCAATGGTATGACGTGGCACTGCGTTTCGACCAGGTCAAGGGGAGTTTCGACGTCATCCTGGACGGCCAGACGCTGCTCGCCGGCGCCGAGTTCCCCGACCCCCCGGCCCCGCTGGAGCGGATTTCGTTTCGCACCGGTGAGTTTCGAACGTCGCCGACCCTGCGCGCTCCCAAATCACCCGGCGAGGACTTTCCCGACGCCGATACGCCCGTGCCCGAGGCGATCTTCTATCTCGATGACCTATCGGTGAGCGAGTAGCCCAAACGAACGACACATATCCAAGTATGAAAAGCACAACGATTTTCTGTCTCACCTCTTTACTGACCTGCGGACTGCTCTGGACAACGGCGCAGGGAGTGGAAGCAGAGAAGCAGCAGCTCGACATTGCGCCGTTTGCTCTTCCCGGCACGCCGACGAATGAGGTGCGCTTTGAAGACCCGCGAGAGATCCGCGAAGTGATCGTCACGCTCAAGTCAGCGGTACCGGAGAATCTCGGTCTGTCCTACCTGCACAAGACTTGGCGGCGCAAGCGGCAGGAATTGCTCGATCCCACGATTGGCAGTTTCCAACTGGGCTGGAAGGTGGTTGACGATTGGTTCGACGTCGCGTGGGACAAAGGCGCGGTGCGCGTCGAGAAAACCGGGCCGCGCACGGCGGTTCTACGGTTCGATCTACTGAGCAAGGAGGGCGTCTCCTTCACTGCGGGCGATGTGGACTACCGCTACACCCTCGGCATTCGGGTGGACGGCGTGACGTCCGAAGCGATTGAGCGCATCAAAGTGTACACGGCCTCGAAGCCGACGCGGACCAGGATTCGCGTCATGCTGGATGCGGGCAAGCCGGTGGACGTGAAAGAGGTCAGTCTTTCGGGGTATAATTGCGAGATCGCCAATCTGGAAGCCGGGCGAGGAACGAAGCTCTTGGAGGACGATCGCGTTGGTTTGCTCGAAGGAGCGCCCGCCCAACGGGACTTTCTCGTGGACGTCCGGCATTTGGTTTCCCCCCATCGTTTTGCGTATGACGAGGGACTGGTCACGTTCGGCATGGCGGATCAGACCTTCACCATCTCGATGGATTCGTTACTGGCTCAAGGTCCGATCTGGTATCAGGATCGTGGAGTTTTCGTAACTCTCGCCTCCGATTCTTCCTCCTTCGAGGCCTATCAGCGTGAAGTGCGGAGGCGCCGTGGCCCTGGGCGAAGCAGTGAGGCTTCCGGTGTGCCCGCTGCCGAGGGCAGCATCGCGAGCATGGTGAGCCAGATGCCTGAGCAAAGCCTGAGTGGCGCTCGCCTCGGTCAACCGGAGCGGCATCCGGTGGCAATGATGCTCGGATGCAAATACAATCAGAACCGCTTCCGCATCGAGACCGATGGCGACATCACCATGGAGAACGGTTATGGCAGCGACCAGGCGCATCGGTTCTTCTTTGGCCTGGGGCGCTGGAGCCGCGTGGCGAACTACGCCGATCCGGCGCCGGCACTGATTTATCACGTGGAGCGACGAAACGGCGACCTGCGAGTTCATCAGGAGAGTTTCGCGGTGCCCTTGCTCAAGCCCGTCGATGAGGCCTTGACCGCCGACGATCCGACTGTCTGCCTGGTGCGGTTCACACTCCGGAACGAAGGACACCTGCCGGTAACAGCCTCCTTGCCCATTGAATTCTCTTCCCGCTCCCAACACACCCGGCATCCCTACCAGGACGGTGCGCGAAGTGGAGTCCCCGCTGGACCGCGCGACGTGCTGACATTGACCAACTATCCTGGCGCGGATAGCGCCGCGAACGTTGAACGCCTGTTAGTTGTGACGACGGAAGGCAAACCCGAAGTGCGGGGCGCGATCCGGACCGGCATGACCATTACCCCTAAGAGTGAGGGGCTCGTCCTGCGTCGCGAACTGGCTCCGGGCGATAGTTGTGAAGTGTTGATGAAGATTGCCCGCAAATCCATCTCCACCGAGCAGGAGCGCGCGTCGCTGGGGCGGCTTGATTATGATGCGCTGCGCCGCCAGACCGCCCGTTTCTGGAACGATGAAGTCTCGCCATGGGCGGAACTCAAGACCCCGGAGCCGGAGCTCAATGCGTTTCACAAGGCCCACCTGGCCCACCAAATGATTTCGGACCACCGCATGCCGGGGGAGGATGGCCTCATCAGCACGTCGGTGGGAGCTGATGCCTACGGGAATTTCGGCAACGAGTCCACGATGGTCATCCAGGAACTGGAAGAACGCGGTTTGCAGGAGGAGGCCCGCAAACGGCTGGCTCTCTGGATCAAATATCAGGGCACAGCAAAACTCGCGGGTCGTTTCAGCGATCAGGAAGGAGTGTTTTACGGATCGGGCGGCACCGAGGCCGGCGAATCCTATGTTCAGAGCCACGGTTGGATCATGTGGGCGCTGGCCGAGCATTACTTCATGACGCGCGACAAGGCGTGGTTGCAAGGGATCGCGCCGAACTTGATTCGCGGCGCGGAATGGATCATGCGCCAGCGCCGGCTTACCATGGGCGACCAACCCCTCTCACGCGGCTGGGAGCGTGGGCTTCTTCCGGCGGGTGGACTGGAAGACGTCAACAGCTTCTTCTATTGGGTTCCGAGCAACACCTGGAACTGGCGCGGAATGGATCACGTGGCCGCTGCGCTCGCGGCCATTGGTCATCCCGAAGCGGGCCGTCTGCGCGCCGAGGCCGATGCCTACCGGGCGGATATCTTGCGCAGCCTGACGATTGCGCGGCAGCACAATCCATTGGTGCGCCTGAGGGACGGCCGTTGGGTGCCGCATTACCCGACACATGTTTACCGGCGCGGCCGCGAACTCGGCTGGATTCGCGAAACTCTCGAAGGCTCGGTGAACCTACTGCTCTGCGGCATTCTCGATCCCAACGGCCCGGAGGCGCGAGGCATCCTCGACGATTTTCAGGACAACCTCTACACCGGTGGCGAGTTCGGCTACCCGATCCCGGATTTTCACGAGACTTGGTATGATTGGGCGGGCTTCTCCTGCCAGCCCAACCTCCTCGCCGGACTGATGCCTTACCTCGACCGCGACGAAATCGAGGTCTATATCTGGATGTTCTTCAACGCCTTCACCGCCACCTACAGCCCCAACATTCAAGGCGTGGTGGAACATGCCCGACCCATCCTCGGCTTTTCCAATGCCGAGCCTTTCAAGACCAGCGACGAAGCCAATTCCATCAAGTGGCTGCGTTACATGTTCGTCTATGGAAAAGGCGACACGTTGCATCTCGGTCGTGCCCTGCCGCGTGAGTGGTTGAGCCGCAGAGAATCCATCTACCTCAAACGCGTCCACACGCGCTTTGGAGTCGTTTCGGTCGAATATGAACCGGACCCTGCGCAAAACCGGATCACCTGCAAAGCCGATCTTGCGCTTACGACCTCACCCGCGCGGACGCTCGTCCGCTTCCGCCACCCGGAGAAAAAGTCCATCCAGTCCGTGCGCGTCAACGGCGTGGAGCACGCGGCTTTTGATCCGATCAAGGGCGATGTGGACATCTCGGGCAGGAACGGCGCAGTGAGGATTGAAGCAAGTTTTGGGAGCGCGACACAAAAGCAGCAATAATCCATAACCCATTTCTATGAGCTTATTCGCCTTGATCAAACACGTGATCAAAAATGGCAAAAGTCTTGCATTCCTGGGCACCGCACTACTTGCAGTCTCCACCGCAAATGCTGATGAGGCGGGACGCAAGCACGCCGAAAACGAACTCCAGGCCCGGCCCGCCGTGCGCATCACCGTCGCTTTGCGCAACGCTGACATCATCGGCAGCGATAATCGCGCACTTCAGGCCGCAGTGGACTACGTCGGCAATCTCGGCGGCGGCGTGGTCGAAATCGGCCCGGGCGAGTATCTCATGCGCGATGCGCTGCACCTGCGCAGCCGCGTGACGGTGCGCGGGATTGGTGCGAAGACGGTGCTCAAAAAGGATCGCGAGCACCGCTCGCTGCTGGCGGCGGATGGTGATTTTGGCGAGGCGGCGATCACCGTGGAGAATCCGGAAGGCTTCGCCATCGGGCGGGGGGTGTATGTGGCCTCAAAAACGATGCGGAACTTCCTTGGAGTCTGCGCGACCATCCTGAACAGCCGCGGCAACTACTTCACGCTCAGCCGTTCCCTGAACGCGGACATTCTTATGGAGGACGGCGGGGTCGCAGCCACGGTTTATCCGGTGATCAGCGGTTACAACCTGGAGGAGGCCCGCGTGGAGAACTTGACGGCGGACGGAAATCGCGCGGAGAACCCGACCAAGGTGGACGGGTGCCGCACCGCCGGCATCTTCCTCTATCGCGGCGACCATTGCGTGATCGGCAACTGCTTCGTGCGCGACTACAATGGCGACGGCATCAGTTTCCAGCAATCGAACGACGTGCAGGTGGAAGGCTGCGTCGTCGAGCGTTGTGCCGGGTTTGGCCTGCATCCTGGGAGCGGTTCGCAACGACCTTCGGTGAAAAACTCCCGCGCAATTGCGAATGGCGAGGACGGCTTTTTCTTCTGCTGGCGCGTGCGCGGCGGCGTAGCCGAGGGCAACTGGCTGGAGAACAACGGCGGTTATGGCATGTCCATCGGCCACAAAGACAGCGACAACTTCGTCCGAAAGAACACCATCATCGGCAACAAACTTGGCGGCGTCTATTGGCGCGAGGAGACCGAGCCGATGGCGGCGCACCGGATCACGTTTGAGGATAACGTCGTCCGGGACAACGAAGGCTGGGGACTCTTCGTGAACGGCGCGACACGCAACACCATCATCCGCAGCAACGTCATCGAGGATAGCGGCAGCGGTCGGCAGAAGACCGGCATCCGCATCGGCAAGCAGGCGGGCGAGGTGATGATGGAGGGCAACACCATCAAGGCCGCGAACCAACTTCAGGATGAACGCCAGAAGAAATAGCACGCTGCGTTAGGACCACAAATTGTGAAATTCATATCTATGACATCATACTCAAGCAGCAAAGTGAACCGGCTCGGGAGCGTATTCCTTGTTGCCTCGACCCTTTGCGCCTTATGTGCCGCCGATACCCTTACGAACCAGCCGCCTTGGGCCGAAGCTCAACTTCAAGGCCCCCCAACGCGCTACGCGGTGGATGTGGAGCATTACCGGTTCCGCGCCACATGCGATGTCGGCAACCCCTCGTTCTACCCGGTCCCGCAGGACACGGTGACGCGCGAGACTTACCTGCGCTGCCTTGAAGCGCAGAACCCCGCCGAGATCGCCCGCAATCCGAATCGCGGCATGGATGGACCGCGCGTGTTCATGCCGGTGCTTGTGAAATACATGCAAACCGGCGACGCCGCTTGGGCGGATGCCTGCATCGCGATGCTCAAGGCGTTTCACGCCGAGATGCAGAACCAGGTCGCGGAGCGGAAATGGTTCTGGCAGTTCGAGCATCCGCCCGCACTGGTTCCGCTCTATCGCAAGTATCTCCTCCAAGGCGGCGCGATGAAGCCGGACGCGGACTGGTTTCGCGAAATGTGGCTCTACTACTGCCGCAACCTGCACGTGTGGGACACCGAGCCGGTCGAATGGCGCGGTGGTTGTCATCGCTCAATGCCGGAGGCTTACGTGAAAGGTCGGGCGGCTGCGTGGTATCCGGACATTCCCGAAGCGGCGCACTGGAAACGGTACTCGGAACTCGTCTTCGACGATTTTTGGAAGGTCAAAGACGTCGGACAGAACGACGCCCATTATATGATGATGCCGTTCATCATTCTCGCCTGGGCCGCCGACCAGTGGACCGGTGACGACCGCGTGTACACCGACCCGGGCATGAAGCGGCTGTGGGATCGGCTCATGGTGGAGGTCTCTCCAGATGGCGCGGTCATTCCCTACGGGCCGAACGCCGGTTGGAACAGCACGGCCGATTCTCGTATCGCCATGCTGGAACGCATCGCTGCCAAGACCGGCGATGGCCGTTACCGCTTCGTTGCCCACAAGCTGCTCAACTACCTGCGTTATCAATCTCCCGAGTTCAACCGGGACACATATCGCCCGGACGGATCAAGTTCCTGGCTGATTTCGCTCGCCTGGCTGTTCGCGGACGATTCGGTGAAGCCGGTTCAGCCGGACGCAGGGTCGCTCTGGAACAAGCGCGTGGAAACCGCCCGCGTTCCGCTCACGGACAAGAACCTCACTGAGCGGTTGTTGGGTAATGCCGATCCGAGAACCAACCACGGTCACATTTGTTGTGGTTGGTTCCTGACCGGCAAGGAGTGGCCTGACAAGTTGGTGTTGCGCAGTGGCTGGAGCCCCGGCGAGCTCTTTGCGCTCGTGGAATTGCATCCCACCAGTTTTCCGGCGAACCCGGGCGGCATCATGGGACTGGATCGGTGGGGCGCACCCTTCACACAGATCGCCGCCAGCAAGGGCGCTACCGTGGAGAACCGCGCTTTGATTGAAAACATCGGCCACACCGCCAAGCTTCGGCTGCACCCTGACCCGATTCGAATCAATGAAATGTGGGATGGCCGCCCGCCGGACATCCGCTCGGAGGTGACGTATTTCAAGGACACGCCCCAAGCCACGTTCGCCCGGGTGCGTGTGCAAAATACGGATGGCCTGCCCGTCACGTACGAACGCGAGTTTGTTTTCGTGAAGAACCGCTTCCTCGCCACGCGCGAGATTGTGACGTTCGAAGAAAGTTTCAAGGCCCGGGTTGCGCCGCTTTGGAATACCCACAACATTGGTCCGCAAATCGGCAGTCACTGGGCCAACACCTTCATTCAAGCGCCGATAGACGATAACGGTAACCGCAGCCTGAAGACGCCTCCGGCGGACTTGCTGGTTTGGTTCGCTCCGCGCGCCGATTGCCGGCTGCAAATCGTGGATCGCTTGGAGAGCGACCCGCGGACCGAATCGTGTCCGAACCAGGTCCGCTACCTTTGGGAAGGCACGCCCGCCGTCGGAGAGAAGCTCGTATTCACGCAGGTCTATTATCCGCATCCGCCGTACCGTTCTCGTACCTCGTCGAACAACCCCGGCTCGAAAGGCGCTTACGCCAACGAACTCCAGGCCACCGCCCACGCCTCCGGCATCAAGGTAGTTTGCGACAACAAGGAGGCATCGATTCTTCGACTCGAAATGGAAACTGATCGCGTCGAGTGGGTCGTATTCAATCCCGAATCCAAACCGCTGAAACTGGATTCCTTCGAGACGAGCGAACCTTATGCTTATGTCGGAAACAGCCAATAGCCCGCATGGGTTGATCTACCGGTTTGACCGGGGCGGCGGCGGACGATCCCTTGAGAAGTCATCCTTACCGCGCCGCGGCAACAAGCTGTGTTTCGGTTTGGTTGCCTTGGTGGTCTTTTCTCTTTGTCGGGGCGAAGCTGGCGAGACCAAACTACCTCCGGGAGCCAATGACGCACGCATGACGGAAGTGCGGCCAACGGTCTATCCATATTTACTTGATCCGACGGTCTACCCGGATTACACACGCCGTCCAAGCCGCGCTCCAACTTGGGCCACCTTCGAAGGCAGGCCGCAATTCGTCGCGCTGCGAACGTTGCCCACCGCCGCTTTCACCAATCAGGGCCTTGGAACGGTTTGCATGCCGCCAATTGATCTGGTCTCGAATCCGAATCTTGGCGAAGCGCTCGACGAACTGAAACATCGTGGCTATTACCTGTTTGATGTCGGGGGATATGTTCCGGGGAGTGTGTCCCACCAGATCCGGGTGCCGCCCGAGACGCTGCGATTGCTGGAGGAGAAACTCGGTGATCGCTTTCTGGGTTTCGACGTGGGGGAGCAGGACGGACGATACCTCTTCACCGCACGGGCGATTCAGTCACCGTATGCCGCCGACCGCTTGGGCCAATACCTTCAAGCGCATGATTACTTCCGCAGCATTGAAGATGATCTGGGCAACCGCCTGAACTCACTGATGGTTTACTGGTATTGGCCGTATCTAATCAAAGCGGGTCGCGTTGTCCTGGCGGGCGCGGAGACTCAGAACAAGGTGACGAGTTCGAGCATCCACTACGCCTTCTTGCGGGGCGCGGGCAAACAATATGGCGTGCATTGGTTCGGCAACGCTGCGGTTTTCAACACTTGGCACCACAAGGCTTACCAGGAGCAGACCGCGGAGTCCGGGCCGACGAAAGGCAACAGCTTGAACCTCCTTCGCCGCCTGATGCTCAGTCACTATCTTTACAACAGCGTGATCCTCGGCTTCGAAGCCGCATTATACGAGAAATCCTGGTGGCCACCGAATGGCGACGGGCCGCTCTCGCCGCTGGGAACCATCCAACAAGACGCCGTCAAGTTCGTCGCCGAACATCCACAACCCGGCGTGATGCACGCGCCGGTTGCTCTGCTGCTGGATCACTTTGCAGGCTGGATGCCGGCGCGCACCTGGACCACGGCTTATCGGGTGTGGGGGTACCTGCCCTACGATTCCGGCGACTACCTGACTCACACTGTGTTCTCGATGCTTTACCCAGACTACGAGGACAGTGCCTGGTACCACGATGAGCGCGGCACGATTTGCAACACGCCCTACGGTGACATAGCGGATGTGTTGCACTCGGATGCGACGTCCTGGGTCATGAAACAATACGGCGTTCTGGTGGCCGCTGGAAATCTCTTCACCGCGGACGCGGAGTTGCGCGACAAGCTCGACGCCTATGTTTCCTCGGGCGGCACCCTCATCGTCACCGCCGAGAACGCACGCCGCCTGTGGCCGGAGTGGAAGGTAGCAGGGCAACCTAAGCGATTTTCCCCCGACTCGGTCGTCATCTGGAAGGACGGAACGCAAACCATCGAACGTCAAACCATGGAACTGTGCGACGTCTCTCTGCCAGGCGGAGCCGAAGTTCTGGCACGCTGCAGCGAACTGCCCGCAGTAGTCCGCCTGCATCGTGGGGCGGGTGAACTCTTTCTGCTGCTGAGTCCGTTTGGGATCAATGCCGAGCCGACTGTGCAAGGGGAGTTGGCCCATCACAACTGGAACCAACCGCTTGCGCAGCCCCACACCCTGCTGACCCACGTCCGGCGAGTGCTGGATTCAGCTTTCCGCTCGCAGGAGCTATTCTCCGTCGGCGATGGGCTGGGTTACATCACGTGCCATAAGGGACCGGGCGACTACACGGTTGGGGTGTTCAACAATTCGATCCAATCAAAGCCGTTCCAAATCGCTTCTCATTGCGGCCCGGTCACGAAGATTACCGAGCTTACGCTCGGGAGGGACATGCGCTCGGCTCCCGGTTACTGGCCGCATGAGTTTCAGAACAACGAGGGTGGGCGATCCGATGCGACCAACATTTCCGGCGGCGACGTCCGGCTCTTCTCGGTGCAACTGGACGAGGTCGGCGTGCGCGTCCTCCCGCAAGAAACACCGCCCGCTCGGCCCGTGGGCCGCCTGCTGGCCCTCCGTGGCATCTCTGATCTCCGGGAGGAGATTCTGCGCCGGCCCACCTTCTTCGAGCACTTTGATGGTGTTAAGCTTGATTGGACATACCTGCATCGGCGCGATGCGCAGCAGGTGAAGCGCGACCGACCGTGGCTGGAACTTCAGCAGTTGCGCGTGGTAGTGGACTTCACGTCTGGTTTGAACCACTTCCCTGACTTGACCCTTCTGGATCTTCTTCCGGCGTCATACGCCGACAGCGTGGCCTGGATGAGCGACGTTTTAGCCAAGATGAAACTGGCAGGATCTACCGATGCCATCATCGTCACCCACATGGCGCCGGAGTTCGGCGCCACGCAGGGGCAGGTTGAGGAGTCCTTCAAACGCGGTTTGCGCGACTTGTGTCGTCGGGCGAAAGCGCAGGGGATTACCCTGCATCTGCAGAATCGGGCAGGGCGGTGGCACGGCAGCGTACCGGAAATCTTGCACCTGATTGACGAGTTGGGTGCGGACAACCTGCGCTTCGCACTCAACATGTCCTGCGCGGACGTGAAAGACTCCCTGGCTAGAGCGGGGGACCGATTGGGCATGATTCTGGCCAGCGCACCGGGCAAATCGGCGCCTGAGATGCAACGACCGGTCTCGGAAGGTGGAGTGAATTGCACTGCCTTCAAGTCGGTACGGGTGCCTGTGGTCTTGGATGGCGAGTATGCCGGCCCTGATGAAGTGTTCAAGGATGTGACGGCGGTGTGGGGGCCGCCTGCGAAAGGTCTTCAACCATGAGAATTCCAGCAAAGACTGCCAGCCTCGCGAAGGGTTTAGGAATAGGGGTTGCCGCCCTGTGGCTTCCGTTTGGCGCATGTGCTGCCGAACTTGAAATCGCTATCCGTCCCGGCAGTGAAGCAGGCGGATTGAATGTGCGGTCGCCCCATTGCCCGGGCGATGTCTTCGATTTCCGCACCTGCGAAGGCGTGGTCGTCGGCTCAAAGGACTTCGGCCTGTTTCAGGTGAAGCTTCCGACAACCTTCAGCGACGGTTTCAAGTCCTGGCGACGCGACGGCAAAATCTGGAGCTACGCTTGGCCGTATGTCCTCCTCAGTTCCGTCCTCGTCTCCCGTGGTGGCAGCCGCCCGTCTGGCGTTGGCTCGTTCTCTCCGGCTGGGTCCGCCGCTAGTCGTTCATAGCCGGATCGCCATGAGACGAAATCAGCCTCTCCGCCCGTGGCGGAGAGGAAAACGAAACCAATAGCCACCAATGCGCACGACGAGAACCAGGCTCCGCTTGGTCTCGACGTGTGCCCCCTGGAACTCGAAGTCAGCTCGCTGCGCTCGAAGCAAAGTCAGTTCGCGCTCCACTCGCCCCTCGCGACCCACCTCGTTCCGCGCTCACAACCACGAATTGAAGCGCGCAACCGGCGTACGCGATACATCGTCGAACGCTGGTCGCCGCGCGCGGGTGCTGACGCTCGTGCCCGCCGGCTCGGCGCCGTTGCGGGCACCGGGCCGCCTTCACTGGTTATCGGACGCCAGTGTCGGCGGCCCTCTCGCTGCCTGCGCGCGCGACGGAGGCTCCACCAGTTCGGATGTGGGGCGCACTGTCGGACCCCCCGGGTTATCGAACGCCCCTCGCGCGCGCAGGCCAGCACCGCAAAGTCAGCCGCTTCGCGGAGAAGTGTTCGACGCGGCCAACAGCAACGTCAGCCGCCCCGCTTCCGGCGCACATAGCCCGCGCCTGCACCAGGGGCGGGTAGGGCGCCCTCGCGGCCCTGGACACGACGCCACCCCGGAGGACCGGCCGCCAAGAGCCGTGGGTTGCGCTCGCCGGGCGCTTTGACTCCGTTCGCTGGGCGTGGCAGGCCACCGCGCCAACTCACGGCACTTGGCGGCTTCCCAGGGCGCCTGACTCGTCGGCTTTTGCACAGCTCAGCTCCACTCCGCTACCGAGCGAACGGCTCCGCGCCGACCCGCTCCTACGCTCCATTCCGCACCGCTGCACAAAACCGCCGAGACAGGCGAGGACCCCGGCGGCGTGAGAGCGGTCAGCTTCTGCTCCGGTTACGATGCTCGTGCCTGCGCGTCTGGACCTCCGCAGAACTGCCCGCACTCACTGCCGCCCCCAAAGTTAGTCTGGCCTCTGGCCGGGCAGGCCAACTCGTCCCTGCTCCCATCCCTCCTCAGCCTGCCCGGCCAGAAGCCAGAAGAGCGTGGCCCCCGCGACCCGCACGATGCGCGCCAGACTGCCGGCGTTCAGCACCGCCCGGGACGACCCGGTCTCTCCGCGTTGCTTCGTGCTGAACGCTGGCAGACTGGCGCTTGAGGCGAAGTCACTCTCACCTCTGGCCGTCAGTGCTCCGCGCTAGGCCTTACGGCTTGCCCTGCCACCATCAAGCCACGGCCTGGCGCTGCGCACTCCCGACCAGAAGTGAGAACACCGCGGCCCCCGCGACCCGATATGACCGGCGCCCGACCATCGAGCCGAACGGTGGAGGACACCGCTCGTCTCGCTGGCTCGGAGGCAAACAAACCGCGCGCGCCAAATCGACTCCGCTCCGTTCGGGGCTGTCATGAAGGATGCAAATCGGGCAGAGGCACAACGGGCCGTTATATACAGTGCAGCACCAACGCACCGGCACCCGCTGACGCAGGACCCCCGGTGCGGCTGCACTGTACATAACGCCCGTTGTGCCCTTAGCCCTGTCGGGCCTGGCACGGTGACTGCTCGGCTGCTCCCCGGCCCCCAGGGCCAGCCGGGCAGCCACCGCGCCAGTCCCTCCTGCATCCTTCACGCCAGCCCCTCACTCCGCTGGTTTGATCAGTCAGGCGCGCGTGGAGGGAAGGCGGCAGGGGAGCCGTCGCCCGAGTCGAGCCGGACGGCCACAAAACCGGGCGACTGACTTGGTGGCCGTCCGGCTTGGATCCAGGAAAGACGGGTCAGTTGGTCTTCAGATGTTTTTTCCGCTTGTGCTCCCTCTGCTGCACGGAGGTCCAGTCTTTCGCCCTCACCAGCCCGCTTCCTCATCAGGGGGCCGAGACATGCGGTGCCCTCTGAAGACTACTCCCGCAGGCCGCCCTGATGCGCGGGCTTCCAATGGTGAAGGGCGAAAGACCGGACCGAGCAGCAGAGCACAAAAAAAACATCATGAAAACCAAATCAAATAAGAATCAGGGTTCAGAGCTCAAGAGCCGTCCCGAGCAGTTGAGCACAGACAAAAACACAGCAGCGCAGCCTCCGGCGGCTGCCACACCAGAGCAGGCCAAGCCTGCCCGCATACTTCCGTATGTGAACTTCCAGCAGCGCGATGAGAATCGCGCGCTTTCCACCGACCGCGTGCTTGAGTTGCTCCGCAAGTGGTTGCCCGAGGTGTACGGCCTCGCCGAGGTTGTCGGCAAGTGGGTTTGGGTCACCTTCCCCGAGCAGCCCGCCGAGATGGTCCGCGGTCAGCTCTCGCAGTTTGGCTTCCACTGGAATAATTCCCGCAAGTGTTGGCAACACCCCTGCGGCCAGTTCGCCACCGAAGGCAGCGGAGCCGACCCCCGCCAGCGCTACGGCAGCCGCTTCGCAGCCGACCAGGTCGCCGCCTGATTCACCCAGGGCGCGGCCCCTCGCGGGTCGCGCCCGCTTACCTCCTTCCTATGTTTCTTCCTCCTGAATCAGCCGCCCGCAAATGGGATTCCGAAATCACCAAGGCCCGCCAGCATGACACTTGGCTGGCGTTCGAGACCGACATCCACCAAAGCCCCACGCTTCGCGCCCGGGTCGCCCGTGCTCTCGACCGTTACGGACTGGGCACCAGTGATGTCATGGTTGAGCAGGCCCTGGACTACCTCACCCGCAAGGAGCTTGGCGCAGCCGCCCGCTATTTCAACCGCAGCGGCAAGGCCCAGTTTAACCAGCAGCAGATTACCCATGCCGTCCTCAGCTTCATGGCGATCAAAGAGCAGCAGCGCCACATCACCGACTGCGCCATTCACGACGACGACACCGACCACGACGACGAGACCCCCGGCACCGTCCGCGCCAGTCACCTGCCCGACACCACCTACCTACGCCCCGACGAATACGCCGCCCGCCGCGACGCCGTCCGCGCCATCCGTTCGATGGTTCCCGATAGCGACATGGAGCTTTACGACCTCTGGCTGTCAGTGCGCGAGAATGGCCAGCGCGGAGAACCTGGCACTCTGGACCGCCTCCACGCCTACGCTCACCGCGAGGACATCGCCTTGAGCACCGTTTACTTCCGCATGGAGCGCCTCGCGCAGGCCATCCAGCGCCATCCGTGGTTCGACGAGATCACCGCGCACTTCCGGCCCCTGCGCCGGGCAGCGTAGTCTGCGGCCCCAAGGCCACCCGCTGGGCGGGTGGCCGAGCCACAACGGCAACGCCGCACCGCCAACCGCCGACGGTTGGCGGTGTTCCAAAACCGCTGGGGACTCGCGCCGTCCCCAGACCCCTGCGCCAAAGGGTAGCAACCCTCTGGACACCCGCGCCTTGAAAAGTGTTCCATTGGACAGGTGCTTTTCGGAAAAGCAGGTGGCCAATGGAAAACTCTAGCTTCTGGGCCTCACGCCGGCCCAGTCCCGCGCCAGAGGAAATCTCCTCTGGACTCCCACCGCGCAGAAAACGTTCAGGCTCGCTTCGCTCGCGACTTGTAGGAGGTTCGCTCGCCAGCATCCCCGACCGAGCCGAATCGCCCCATGCCGCCACCGGAACGCGTTGCTG
Organism: uncultured Verrucomicrobia subdivision 3 bacterium; assembly: GCA_903912925.1. Classification (GTDB taxonomy): domain Bacteria; phylum Verrucomicrobiota; class Verrucomicrobiia; order Limisphaerales; family UBA8199; genus PALSA-1440. Next base: position 38,772 of record CAIWJG010000362.1, read on the forward strand.
GCAATGGTGCCTCGCCCGCCGGGCAGTCGCGCTTGGTGACGCCTCCAGAATAGACCAGCAACGATGGCACTCCCCAAGGAGCGGCAAGCCCGCAGGGCGTTCCCAGGTGCCGGGAGACCACGACGGACGCCCCAGGATTGCAGGGCGCATCCTCTCCGTTGGGGCCGCGGCGATGTGGTTGTTGGAGTGTTCACCGTTTTGTTTCAGTCATCTTTGCCCTTCACTGCGCGGCTTGGTCGGGGGGCCGGAACAAGTGGTGCCCTCCGTAGATTCCTCCCACTGGCCGCCCCGAGTCGCCGCGCTCTCCAGTGAAAGGGCAAAGAAGCCCGAAACAAATAAAAATATGCACACTACACAAAACAACATCGCCGCTCCCTCCGTCACCATCGCTCCCCGCAACCCAGCTCGGGGCGTCCTTACCTTCGTGGTCACCCTTACCACCTTCAAGGACACCCGCTCCTACCCCTGCCGCTCCCTGGAGAGTGCCACCAAGCTGGTCGAGCGCTTCATCGCCGGCATCACCAAACCCGCCCGCCCGGCCCCGCAGCCCGAAACCACCCCGGCACCCGCTCCCCAGCCGGTGGCCGCATAGGTGAGACATCCCCGGCTTCCCGGTCGGGGATTTCTTCTGCTCGCGAACCGGCCCACCCATCCCCCAGGTGCTCGGTCCCCCTTCCACCAACCCAAGGGGGACCTGCGCCTCACAATCCGCGCAACCTGCGTTGCGCGACCATGCGTCTGTCGCGTCCAGCTCCCGGGCTCCCAAAGTGTCACCCATGGGTGACACTTTGGGGAGCCACCGGGAGTAACACGCGTGTTACTCTCTGCGACAGAATTCTCGATTCTGGAGGCCTTCGCAGCATCGAGCCATCCGGCCTCCTAAAACGCGATATAGCGCGTCGCCATTCTGGCGGCTACCAGGGTAGCCACCCCGCCAAAACCGCCATCGAAAACCCCGCTACGGCCCTTCCCGCTCGATTGCGGGCCGGTGCTCTCGCGGTACTGTCACTCGACCAAATGCCAGATCACACCACCCCGAGACTCACACACACGGCCCAAACCCCGTGTGTGCGAGTCTCAACCGGCGTCAGGCGCCAGGCTGCCCGGTCCAGGCAACGCCGCCTCGGCGACCGGCTTGACCTCCTCAACCTCCACCACTTCCCCAGGCAGCGGCATTCCATAAATCTTGTCTAGCGCCGCCTCAACTTCGATCCGGAGCGTGTGGGTTTCCTCCGTGTTAACCTCCGTCTTGTCGGTTGCCATCCCGCTGGCCAACCGTCCCAGCTTCGACGCCAGTTCCAGCAGCCGGGCAATCCCCTCCAGGTTTCCAGAGCGGTGGGCATTCTCCTTCCACCGTGCAATTGCTATGCGGGCTACTTCAATCAGCTCGCAGCGCACCCGCCACTCCTCCTCCCGGTGCTCCTGCTGTCGCTTCACCCAATCCACCCCATTCCTCCTCGACAGCGCCTCGCTCGCCGCCAACTCGGCTGCCCCCAGGTGCGCCGCGTGCGCCTGCACCCGTGCCGGCCAATCGTACTTCGCCGACCATCGCTCGATTAACCCCTCACTCTTCCCCAACTTCACCCCCACCGCCGCCAGCGACCGCTCCGGCCCCAGGCTCAGATACAGACTAAAAGCCGCAAACGCCTTGTTGCTCTCGCGCGGCTGTTGTTCAAAGGGTAGTGCCATAATCGAATCCTATGTGTGTGAATCGTGGTTATTGATTAAAAAGGCTTCTCGTCTTCAACGTCCGGCATCCAGCGGTAGCGTGTCGCCGCTTTGTTGGGGACGTACTTGGCGGTTTTCGCAATCGCGCCCAGGGTGGCGAGCTTGTCCCGAACCCACGCCGCACCTTTGCCGGTGACGCCAATTCGTCCCGCCAGATTGTCCCGGGCGATCGGAAAGTCAGGCAGCGCGTCCGCGGCGGCCTTGCGGGCGTAACTCCGGATGATTCGGAAAGCATCCCGCTCGTTCTCCGACTGCAACTGGTCGTAGATCCTACGCTCGGCTGCCGTCAGCGAAGATTTCCATTCCGCGGCCAAGCCCTGCCATAGCGCTTCAAAACTCTGCAGGTGTTCAGATTCAGTCGCCCGGGTGGCCACCGTCTTCTGGCTGAATTGGGTTTCCACCAGCCGCCGGGCGGTCGCGTGCCCGACCTGATGAAACACTTCACCCACCAGCTCAGCCAGCTTCTGATTACGGGTGGCTGCCACCGTGATACCAAACTTCTTCAGCAGCTCCACACCTCTGTAGGGAGGCAGAGAAAGAAAGCTTCTTTCTCTGTCGGGGAAGTGGCTTTGTAACCCATTGCAAATCAACGTCTTGTTTTTTGACTTCCCCGAATGGACAAGGTCAAGGGAAGTGCGGGTGGTTTCCCAGACGATTTGGTTGCATTGATCGGTACTCGGATTCCATGATCCGGGCGCCCGCATCCCCTTGCCGTAGCGCAAACCGGTGGCGGCGTGGGGAAAGATTTCGCAAACCCCGGCCGTGATGACCGTGCCAATCGCCCCCGCCACTTGCCTCAACAAGCGGACCCAGTCGCCCACGTCGTGAGACTCCGGCGAGATCGCCCAGACATGCCACCCACCGCTGCCGCTGGTTTCCAGAATCGCCGCCAGGTCGCGCATGTTGAGCAAACAACGGAACGCGGCGAAGGCGAGTTCTCGGGCCCGGTCGGCTTCGCCGTGGTGCGCGTCAAAGTCCAGGCCACCCCAGCGAGAGTGACCCCGTTGATTCTGGGCATACGGAACGAAAGCCAGACGTTTATGCGGAGACCTGGCGATGCTTGCCCACGCCCATGAAAGCGCTTTCTTAACCGTCGTATTCTTGCTGCGGACATATCGCTTGCACCCGTCCGCCTCTCGAAAACCCATGATAAAATGATTCTCCGGGTTGTCGTTGTGCAGGTGTTCGCTGAGCAAGGTCCACTCCGCTTGTGTCCAGATCGCCGTAGCCGGTTTTGGTTGCCAACTCAGCAGGGCTGACGAAATCGACGGCGGCGGGAGTGACGGCAATCGGAGTTCGGCGGCTTTCGGCGCCGTCTCCCTCAATCCAGCCAACCGCGACGGCTGGCTGGCCGAAAACTCAGGCACGAGCGGTGAACTGAGTGCCTGATTCATAACGCTTCCCGAAATTTTTCATTGAAGAAGCGCGAGACCGCGGCTCGGTAGCGGGCCAGTTGCACATCGTCTTCTTTTTCGCGGACCAACGCCCGATTGAGCGCATCCACATCCAGTGCCGCTTGGGCGGTTCGGGTCACTTCATCGATCAGCAACCTTTCCGGCATCGAATCCAGTTCCCAACATTGATCGCCGTATTCACGGATGAATTTTGACGCCCGGCTGCTGCTCAGCTTCACATCAGCGTCCGCCGGCAGTTTGTATCGCGCAACTTGTTCCGGCGTCACGGCCGCCCGAAACACTTTTGCCGTCACGCCAAAATCATGGTGCAGATACTTTTTCCAGCTGGCCGGCATGTCCAGGCCCTCCGGATCCAGGTCGCTGACATAGACGACCACCAGGTTCTCCTTGCCGCTGCCTTTGAACCGCTCGGCCACATCGCGGGCGGCCGGAAAACTGCCATAGCCGCGCAGGCTGGTGATCGGCACCCGCAACGGATAGGCCACATGCCGCTTGATCAGCGGGAACACCGTGTTCTTTTCAACCAGCAACTCAACATGGTTCGGCTGATCGGCATGGATATCGCCAAAGTAATTGCAAAATAGTTGGCTCAAACTCTGGCTGACGTAGCTGCCTACGGTCCCGGATGGGGCAAAACGCACCGAAGGCCTGGTCCCATCGTCCAGGTCGCTGTGGCTGATCAATCCGGCAGAGCGGGCGTCGGTCAGCAGCTTGCTCAACAACGACGCCGACCCTGGCCGGGTGCCGTAGATGTAACCGTTCTTGCGGGCTGAGGTGCGGACATTTTTCGCCAGCAGCTTGTAGTGGATGCTGCGGCCGCTGGTCGGCAGGAAATCCGCCGCCCGTAGCTCCCCCAAAATGTCCAAAACAGCCCTCAACATCTCCGCCCGCTCGCCGCTGGGGTCCGTCCGGCTGATGCTGCCGGCCACTTGCACCTCGGATAGTTTGCAAGTCTTGATGTAGTCCAAGACTTGGACTTTTCGCTCCTGCGCCTGGCGGACAGCCTCGTCCGGATCGACAGCGGCCGCGGCTTCCAGATACAGTTCACTGTCGGATTTGATGCGCGTGCCCCGGTTGCGCTCGATCAGCAGCGCGACCCGCTCCCGTTCGTCGAGATTGCCCATGACCACCGTGGGATCAATAAGACAAGGAATGGTGTTGATGCCGCAACATTCCGCGGCAATAAACCGGCGATGGCCGCTGATGATGTAATCGTCGCCGGAGATTTCCAGCGGCGTGTTGATCCCGGATTTGCGGATGCTGTCACACAGCTCCAGAAAGGCCGGGTCTTTCAAATCCGGGCGGCGGTAAATCGTCCAGTTCTCCGGCGTCTCATAAACGGTGTCCACCTCGCGAAGAATCGCGCGACGCCCCGGCAGACTCTCGCTGGCGGCTGAGGGCCCGCTGGCAATATCAGCAATCATTGCGTCCCCCCTTCCACTGCGCCCGTCCAAAGGCGGCGCACTTGGCGACTCGATCCGCGGTTAGCGGCCAAGTCTTGGTCTAGTCTAAGACTTGTACTTTTTGCGACTGCCGCCGGTCTGTCGCCACGAATTGCCGCCGCACGGCGCGGCCGCCCAGGGCGAGAATCCTCTTCATCTTCCATCTTCCATTGCCCGCTCCCGCAAACCTTGCGCCAGCTATTTTGTGCTTTAGCCATGGTGCCTCACTCCTTTATTGCAACGCCGGGCTAGTTGTTGCTGGCCTGCTGGTCCGGCAGTGTCAGCACCGCCGCCAGTCGGCAGGGCAGCGTGCGGCTCTGCAAAAACTTCTCCACGGCGCTGACCGAGTAGAAGACCGTGCCCCCGCCGCGCTTGGCGGTGGGGTTGGACTTGAAACGTGGGATACGTTCTCTATCGAACCAGACACGCAACGTGAACGCACTGGGTGAGGGCGTGAGGTACGCCGGGATGACGGTTTGCAAAAGCTGGTTCAAGGTCGCCAGCCGGGCTGAACTGTTCTCAATGGTTGTCATAATTGCTTATGTGCTTAGCACAGTGTATATTGAAGACCAAGAAAAATGTTGATGTTTATTACACATTGCATATAGGTTTTAGCATTATGCGACCGTCACCCTTGCGTCACACGCTGGCGATACTGCGGACCACCATCGGCCTGACCCAGAAAGATCTGGCCGGCCTCGTGGATCGCGCTCCCCGCACCATCCAATCCATCGAGTTGGGCCACTTGCCGCTCAGTGAAGAGCTTGCCCTGCGCATTGCTCACGAGACCGGCGTGGATGAAAGCTGGCTCCTCCAGGGTGACACCGGTGTGCCCCCGCGCCGGGGTGCCGCCCTCCAGGCCATCCACCACGCACACCGGCCTTACAACCGCGAGGACTACGAATGGCAGCGCTCCTACAACGAGGCGCCCACCGCTCCGCAGAGCGAGCTGGCGGACGTCGTCAAACAGGGAACGAAAGCCGGAGAGAAATCCCTGCGCCTTACCCTGCCGCAGGCCAAGGCGGTGGTCCACGCGGCCTGCCCGGTCATGCTCGAGTCCTCCGATGAAAAGCTGCTTGCGGCCATGGCCCACTTCCTCAAGGTGACCTACAGAAATCCCGACGCCCTGCTGGTCAGATGGAAACTTCGCCGCCTGCTGGAAACACTGGCCGAGGAGCGCTCGATTGCGTTACCCTCGCGCGAACTGGGCGCCGATTCCGCTCTCGCCGTACCCCGCATCCCTCGCGCTAGAAAGAAGTCGAAAACGACCTGAGCGCCGTTGCTAATTCAGCCGCTCCGGTCACCCTGTCGAGGGAACAAAATCGATCCTGGGCCGATCCCGCCCAACAAATGCCTCATTAGGCGGCGGCTTCCGCGATCCCTCGTTCCGTCAGCCTCGCCCCCTGACCGAGCCCTCACGCTGCGGCCTGCACGGGCAGCGAGACCACATTCGCTGTCGGTGGCGCTCCTCTCCGCGCCGCTGGCTGCTTGCCCGCACGCCCTTTCGCCGGCTTCGCCGGCAACGGTCTCAGGGCATAGAACCGCTTCGTGTCCTTGCTGCTCACCCGGCTCTGGTAATGCTTCTTGATGATGCTCTCCGAATTGCCGAACTGCTCCGCCGTCCGGCCGTAGCTGCCAGTGGCCCGGAAATAGTGCGAGATGGCGGTATGCCGCAGAATGTCCGGCACCCACGGCTTCAGGTCCGGGCTCTCCTCTGTCGGCTCGCCGTAGCCAATACTCTTGCGCACCTGCCGCAGTTCCACATCAAAGGATGGGCGGTAAACCTCATCTTGCCCCTTGTAGCGCGTGAGCCACGCTTTCAGCGTCGGGCAGATCACCACCATTCGCCCCTTGCCAGTCTTGGTTTGCTGCCCCCGCAACCGAATCTCCTTGTCCGCCAGGTTGACTTGTTCCCAGGCCAGCCGCCCCGTCTCATACGGCCTCAACCCGCCGAACAGGCACAGCGCGACATACGGCACCAGCTTCCCGCTCTCAAACCCCTCAGCCGCCCGCATCAGCCGCTCGCAGTCGTCCACCGGCAGAACCACCGGTTCCCGGTCGTCATCATCCGTCCTGCCCTCGATCTCGACCGCGTAACACGGGTTATTGATGCACCAATGCCGTTTCCCCTTCATGCACCAGGTGAAGAAACTCGAAATCGCCCGGCAATTGGCATCCTTCGTATTGGGCGACACGTTCCGGTGAGCCAGATAGTTCTCGATATGGTCGGGGATAATGTCTGTCACACGCATGTTGCCGACGCTATTGATAAAATGCGTTACCCGGCTGCGCAGGTGGAGCTTGGTGAGAGGGCGCAACTCAGTCGTGGTATCCAGCCAGTCCGAATACAACTTCAGCGCCTCATCCAGCCGCGGCGACTCCTTGACCGCTGTCGGCTTGCCCGTCCTGAGCCAGTGGTCAATCGCCGTGAGTAAGTCTTGGTCGCGCTCCAGCCGCTTGAACCCGGCCTCGGCAATGGCGACCTGCTCATCCGTCAGCCGGGTGGCCCGCAACGCCGCCGTGCCGTTGGCCGCGTGGAACTCCCCCTCCAATTCGGTGTAACGCAACTGCGCCTCCTGCGGGTCCGCGTAGTTCTCGCGGATGCGTTCCCCGTTCCGTTTGATGCCGCTGACCCGCCAGCTCGTGGTATCCGTGCGCGGGTTAGTGAACTTAAGAATCTTGAACCGTTGCTTCGGTGCCTTCATATTGGTTGCCATAGTATGCAATTAGATGCCACATGTCAACCGTAAGGCAACCGTTTTTCAGAAATAAAGAAATGCTCAGCAAACTGCTAAGTATGTGTAGTCCCTTTGGGATTGCAGAACCACCGGTCTTTCCATCGTTCCTTATGGCACTGGCCTCGCACGGAATATCCGGAAGGCACTGGGCTTAGGCCAAGGCGGGCGGGCATAAAGAAGTTCATAGGGTGTTAGACACGGATTGCACGAATTGGCACGGATTGTTATCTGAGCAACACATTCACAATTGTCAGGGAGTGGGGCGGCAGATTGACCACCCCTTTGGTGAAGGTCAGTTTGGTCTTCTTCGGCACCACACGATTTGGGTTCTCAATGTCATTGTAGGCATCGCGTGAATCGCCGGCGAGGACCATCGCCTGGTAGCTGCCTTGTAGCGGTCGGTCTTTCATTTTGACTGTGCAGGCCACTGCTTTTTCGGGGTGACGATTCACCAACGCTATCGCCCAGTGTTTGCCCGATTCGTTTACGGTGGCGATGGCATCCACCACCGGGATTGATTTCCCGTTGTGCGCGAGTGGGTCCGCTTCGACTTCCAGTTTGCCGACCCGCTTTTCCAGCTCGTTGGCGTACATCGCCAGGGCATGGAAATGCGTGCGCTTGACGATTCCCTGGGGATGCACGTAGAGGGGCCCGCGCGTATTCACGAGCGGGGCGATATTCGCCATGCCGACATCCTCAGCGTGACGCAGGCAGGCATTGAGGAACGAGGCGGAAAACAAGGCGTCCGCCAGGGTGTATTGTGAAGCAATATCGTTCTTTTCCCGGGCGGCAACCAGCCGGGTGATTTCGGGATTGTTATAGTCCTGGACGGCTTTGCGCGGGAAGCCCTCATGATGCCAGCCGCGAAGATTCCATTCGTCGAATGCGATCTTGATGCGTCCGCGATACCCGGAGTCCTCCAGCACGCCGATGTAGTTGGCAATGAGCTGCTCCGGGGATTCCGAGTGCATGATACAGGTCAGGTAAGGCAGCGGTAACTAATAAAGGTATCAACTGTGGAAGAGATCGGGTATGATCACTGTCCATGAGTTCAATTGCGGTGCTGGCGCAAAAGTTGAAGCCCGTTTGGCCACTTCTGGATGAGCGGACCCGGCGCATCATAG
>CAIWJG010000363.1 GCA_903912925.1 uncultured Verrucomicrobia subdivision 3 bacterium
ACTGGAAGGTAAGACTACCAAGGGAGGAGACGCGTGTCCCGAACAAAATGCGTTCCCCTGAAAATAGTTTATGGAGCCGATGTCTCCGCCAGAACTCCGTTTTTTTCGTTCACCGAATATTTACGTCCTCTCGGGTGTAAGTCCTTGATTACCAGCCTCATTCGCGTTGATCTCCATCCGGCTGGTTCGTATATCCCCAGCCGACACTTCCCCCCGACTTCGTGCGTAAGTTGCTCATAATCAACGCCGCTTGGGGGATAATGCGACGGCTGGTTCGTTTATCAAGCCCCAATGCGGTTATTTTTCCCCGAGCGGGGGGCACGGGCCGCGCCGCCAAGCGCCGGTCGGATATTCAAGACTCATCTGCCCGCCCTCCTGAATTGCCAGATCGGCATAGCCGCGCTCGGTCAGCCTGAGTGACCTTACAATGTTGCTCATGGGCACGATGACCACCAAGCGCAAGCACGCCTCGAAGGAAGGCCGCTGGCGGGTTTATGCGTTGAAACACCCGACCGATCTTGAGGGCCAGCCGGGGTGCTCACCGGCGGGGGGTGACCTAGCCATAATGAGCAGGCCAAGTGCTATCACACGTGGCAGGGCCGAATAACTTTTTGGGGCAGACGGAAGCTAAGGCCCGCTATTCTCTGTTGCAGCGTCTCTGGCCCGTATCTGGTTGCAGCAGAACAGAATCCATAGAAGTTATTTGGAAGAATTGCTGGTGCCGGCGCGAGCACGTCATTCCCAAGAACACCCCGTCCCCCGCCCGCGACCACATGCGGGGCTCTTTTGGTCTCCTCTCCCGCGCCTGGGGCGGATTGCTCACCGAAGCGCAGCGCGAGGCTTGGTGCGAGGCCGGCCCCCAAGTCCAGAGCGCCAAACGTCTCGGCAAATCCGGCCCCCTGACCGGCCAGCAGCATTTCCAGGGCATCAACAGTGCCCGCGCCCGCCTCGGCCTGGACATGCTGTTGCTGCCCCCCGCCCCCGTGGTCTTTGGCCTCAACCCCGTCGGCCAACTGGTCATTCCCAATGACGACAACGGCATCCGGCTGCTCCTGAGCGTTTCCAGCCCGGTCGCCGAAGACATCATGGTGTTTGGCCAAGCCCCGTGCAGCTCCGGCCGTAGAAAGCGTCGGAACGTCTCCTACCTCGGCCTGCTTCCCACCGCACAAGCTGGCCTGAGCGACATCACAGCCCTCTACGTCGCCCGCTTTGGCGAGCCCGCAGCAGGCCAGCGGGTCTTTATCGTCACCCGCCAGCAGAAGGACGGCTGGAGGGGATTCGATCTGGAAACACACAAAATCGTCCCAGATAAACCGACCGACCAGTAAGCCGCCGCCACCTGAGCTTCACCGTTGCCGGTGCCTATGCACAAGGGGTGTACAAGGGATGCTCAAGGGACTAACGAGCCACCACTACCGGACCTCCTGGCTTACGCTAAGCCTGTAGTTCCGTTGGAGAAGCCCCCCCCGAGCACACACGCTCGGCCTTCTGCTGGCCCCATACCACTGATCCTTGATCTTCTTGGTGCCCAGCCCGGGGATGTCGAGCATTGCCACCAGCCCGAGCGGGGTCGCCGCTTTCAGGTCCTCGTCACCTGGGCACCAAGATTATCAAAGTGAGCACCGCTGGGAGTTATTGCTGGTCGCGCGCCGTCGGTCCTGTAATACTTACCAAAGACTTCGGCCCGACACTGCTAGCCGAGCAAGAGAAACTGACAATGGATGGTCAGGCCGCCAGCAAGCTTCAACATTATGATCGAAGGTCAAACCAATGTTCGTTCGTCACGCTTCGGTGCCGGTGCCATTGATGGCCTCGGCAGCGAGCTGGGGCGTTTTCTTGTCACCACCATGGACTTGCCGTGGCGTCTGGCTCAACCGCGTCTCGGTGGCCAGCCCGCCGGGGTGCTGTTCGTGGAAAACATGAAAATCGAGACGCTGGATCGCCAGCTAGCCGCGGCGCCGGAATGCGACACCGTCCTCGCCATCGGCGGCGGGCAGGCGATTGATCTGGGCAAATATATCGCCTGGAAACGCGGCCTCCGCCTGGTCTCGGCGCCGACCATTCTGAGCGTGGACGCGTTCGTGACGCCCGCCGCTGGAGTCCGACACGGGCACCGCGTGGAGTATGTTGGCCAGACCAGCCCCGATCCGCTGGTCATTGACTACGACCTCATCCGCACTGCTCCACGAGAGCTGAATATCGCCGGCGTGGGCGACCTGCTCTCGATTCACACCGCCTGTTTCGACTGGGAACTCGCCGCTGGCGCGAGCCGCAGCGAGTTCCCGTTCCGCCCGGAGGATGTGTCCGCAGCACGAGCGATCCTCGCCGACACGATGGCCAAGGCCGATGCCATCCGATCCTGCTCCGATGACGGCCTGCGCGCCATTGTGGAAGGTTACATGCGGGTGAACACCCTCTGCCTGCCAGTCGGGCATTACCGGGTCGAAGAGGGCAGCGAACACTATCTGTTCTACGAACTGGAGGAACGGCTGAAACGCCCATTCATGCACGGCTGGATTGTCGGCTTGGGGGTGCATTTGCTAAGTCGCCTGCAGGAGAACCGGCACGAAGAAGCCGTAGCCTTCATGGACCAGGTTGGCCTGCGCTATCAGCCGGCCGATCTTGAGATTAAGCGGGCGGACTTGGCCGGCTCACTGGCAAATCTCCGACAATACGTCACAGGTCGTCCCGACCTCTGGCACACGGTCATCCACGAGCGCACTATCACGCCTGCCTGGATTGACCAGGCGCTGGCAGGATTGAAGTTCTGATCCGCTCGTCATTTCTCTGCCCCGCACGGCCACCGCCACGTGCCAACGCTTTTCGGCGGCAAGACCGCGTTGCAAGACTGGCTGCGCCAGCCGATCTCAAACCGTCTTTCCTCCCCGGACGGATTCGCCGCAAGCAGCACGAGACGGCCGTCCGGAGTGCGAAACGCAACCTGCGCCGGGGCTTCGCCCAACGACCGACTCTCCACCCGCACCGCGCCGCGCGGGATGAATTTCATGAACTGCCCGTAAACCTCATAGTCGAGCAGATACTCCGGTTGTAGCGTCTTCGTGTTCAGCGCCACGGTGGCATACTTTGCGGCGAATGGTCCGTTGTTCGGTTTGCCCTGATCGTCCAGCATCAGCACCCACGCGTTATAGCTGCTCGCCCAGTTGCGAAAGCGCTCGATGAGCTGAACTGCACCCCTGATCCCAAACACGGAACCTTCCGTAAAATAAATCGGCACGCCGGGAAACTCCTGGTGAAACAGGCTCATTCCCGATGGCTTCCCCTCGTAACCGTGAAACGCCACTCCATCCACGAACGCCGCCGCCTTCGCATCCCGCAGAATCTTGCGCGGGTAATCGAGGCCGGGATCAGATGCGGTGCTCCGCTCATTGTAGTTGTGGTCGTAACACCAGATCTTCGTCTTAAGGCCGGCCTGGCGCAGCGCCGGCCCCAGGTGATCGCGGATAAACTCCAGCTCCTGCTCGCCAGTCCAGCGGCATGATGGGTAATGCCATTTCCGACTGATTTCTTTGGCGCGATCCACGCCCGGTTCGTTCTGAATCGTAACCGCGTAGATGGGGATACCCTCGGCCTCGTAGGCCCGAATGAACCGAACGAAGTATTGCGCATACGCCGGATACCACTGCGGCAGCACGTAGCCGCCGATCAGGGTGCCGTTGCTCTTCATCCAGCCGGGCGGGCTCCACGGCGACGCGAAGAATAGCAAGTCCGGGTTCTTTCGCCGCGCCAACTGGATCACCGGCAGGATGTAGCCTCGGTCGCGGTCAATGGAGAATCGCTTCAACTCGGGGTCAGTCTCGCCGGGTGGCAGATCGCAATAGGAATACCACGGGTCGCCGGTGAAGTCCGGCGTGCCAATGCAGAGACGCATCAGGTTCATGCCGATTCCTCGATCCGGATTCACCACCCGTTCCATCAACGTTTCGCGTTCGGCCACCGGCAGCCGCCAAAAGTTTGAGCAGGTGGTTGGTTCGAGGGACGATCCAAGGCCGAGGATTGTCTGAAAAGTGGTCGTGTCCTCGATCTGGACGCGGTCTTGAGCGGCGTCCTTGGTGTTGGCAAAAGCCAGCGGTGTTTGCGGCGAAATCCTCTGGCGCAGGTCAGCGGTCGTCAGCCACGATTCGATCGGTGTGGCGGCGTGCAGGGGGAATGCAGCCAGGAGTACCAGCAACTCCGGATGTCGGCGGAGGAATTTGATGCATCGAATGAACATGACCGGATGATAGCCTCGCGAACTGACTTGTAATCAAGTCCATAAAACCCGGCTATTGTCGGGTCTGCTTCCGGCTATGTTCACCGGCTCGGCTGAGCGCATCGAGAACAGTCATTGCAGCGTCTCCCTGATCTGACCCAACTGCGACAACGATACGCACTCGATCTTCTCGTCCATCAGGTAGCCGTTCTGGCCCGGATAAACCACCCACAGCCGCTCCAGTTCCAAGTCTTGCATCGCAATCCGCATGGACTTCGTGATGGTCGGCGCATCCTGGTATTTGACCTCGAAGCCCCAGCGTTTGCCCTTCGCCATCACCATCAAATCCAGTTCCGCGCGGCTGTGCGTGGCCCAGAAGTAGGCGTTGCGCTCGCCTGCCCACGACAGGATTTGCTCGATGACGAATCCCTCCCATGACGCCCCCAGTTTGGGGTGCCCCTGCAACGCCGGAAGACCCGGGATGCCCAGCAGTGAGTGAAGTATGGAACAACACCTTCCAAAATGCAATAACGCCGTCGCCAGCCCTGTATTCATTGGCCCTTTCTAATCGGTAACCTCGCCGATTGGCCCCAGATGCTTCGCGTTTAACCGCTTGAGCACCCCGCCGGTCTGTCTGTGAGCGGCTGCTCTGCGCAAACAAAAAACCCCGCCCTCGTCGTGTTTCGACTGTGCCTCAGAACCTCGTCAGAACATTTGGGACAAGCGGGCTGGTTTCGACTTCCAATAAAGGCGTGTCGCCGCAACCGTCGCTATGCGTCCCTGAGTTGTTCACTTTACGGTCCGAGTTCTCTAGTCGCTCGCCACGAACAGGCAGGGCAAATTCTAGTTAACACCAAACAAAGAACGTGACTATCATTGCCGCAGCATCCATGCCATTATCAGCCATCGAATATTGATACCGCAGCCGCAGTCAACAAAGTCATGAGAATCCTAAGCATCGTCAGTGCCGCCACGGCCCTTATCGTCACCTCACTCAGTTTGCCTTGCCACGCCGACATTCCCCGACCCGAACATCCGCGCCCGGATTTCCGGCGCGAGTCGTGGCTGAACCTGAATGGCGAGTGGCAATTCGAGGTTGATTCCAAGGCTGAGGGCGAGCAACGCGGCTGGACTTCCGGCCGTGACCTCGCGCAAAGAATCGTTGTGCCCTTCTGCCCGGAGAGCAAGCTCTCGGGCCTTGGCCTGGCAACGAACTACCTGCCGCATGTTTGGTATCGGCGGCATTTCCAGGTTCCGCCTGCATTGCGTGGTCAGCGGCTCCTGCTGCACTTCGGTGCGGTGGATTACACCGCCCGCGTCTGGCTGAATGGCCAACTCCTCGGCGAGCATCGCGGCGGCTACACCCCCTTTGTCTTTGAAGTCACCGACGCCACGCGCGACGGCGACAACGAACTGGTAGTCCACGCGATTGACGAGCTTCGTTCCGCCTTGCAGCCGGCCGGCAAACAAAGCTACGGCAAGAGCGAGGGCTGCGTCTATACCCGCACCACGGGCATCTGGCAGACGGTGTGGCTGGAAGCTGTGGGTGAGACGTATTTGTCGGAGTTCACCCTCACGCCGGACCTCGATGGCGGGCGCATCATTCTGCAAGGCTCCCTGAACGGCCCGGCCAACGGGGTGACGCTGCGCGTCCGGGCCTACGCGGACGGCCATCTGGTCGGCGCAGACACCGTGCCCGCGGCGTGGCGTTCGACCCTCACGGTGCTGAAGCTTAAACGGGTTGTGCCGTGGCAGGCGGGCAAGCCCTTCCTCTACGATCTGACCATTGACACCCTTCGCAAGGGCAAGGTGCTGGACAGCGTTCGGAGCTACTGTGGCCTGCGCAAGATCACCATCGAGGGAAATCGTTTTCTCATCAACGACCGGCCGGTCTTCCAGCGGCTCATCCTTGACCAGGGCTTCTACCCCGATGGCATTTACACTGCGCCCAGTGACGAGGCGCTCCGCCGTGACATCGAGCTTTCCATGGCAGCGGGGTTCAATGGGGCGCGGCTCCACCAGAAGGTCTTCGAGCCGCGCACTCTTTACTGGGCTGACAAGCTGGGCTATCTGGTGTGGGGCGAGTTTCCCAATTGGGGAGTGAATATCGCACAGGCCGAAGCCGTGCGCCGTTTCGTGGACGAGTGGCGCGAGGCTCTGCTCCGCGACCGCAACCATCCGGCGCTCATTGGCTGGTGCCCGCTCAACGAAACCGGCACCGACGAGCACGTCGCTCGCCTGGAATCTCTGCTGGCGACCACACGCACCATGGACTCGACCCGCCCGCTTCTCGATTCAAGCGGATACACGCATTTCCTGCCAGAGGCGGATGTGTTTGATGCCCACGACTACGAGCAGAATCCAAAAGCCTTCGCCGCCCGCTATGCCCTGTTCGGCCAGACCGGCTGCGACCCGTGGCACAATAATCCGGTCGAACCCCACAACCGCTATCGAGGTCAGCCGTTCTTCGTCAGCGAATACGGAGGCATGCACGTCAAGACCGCCCGCGATACCGGAGCTGGCTGGGGCTATGACGGGGCCGGTTTGAGTGCGGACGACTTCCTGGCGCGTTACAAAGGGCTGACCGACGTGTTGCTCGACAACCCGAACATGTTCGGCTTCTGCTACACCCAGTTGACGGACATAGAGCAGGAGCAAAACGGCATCTACTTCTATGATCGCGCGCCGAAATATGATGTGCAGCGGCTGCGCGCCATCAACCAGCGCCCCGCCGCTTACGAAACGCAGCCGCCGCGAGTCCGCCGCATCACCTGGCGGACGCTGGTGCCTACCTCGCAGCAGTCCGCACAGATATGGCGCTACACGACGAACGCACCGTCGGCCGATTGGCTGAAGCCGGGCTTCGATGATTCCGGCTGGACACAGGGGAAAGGTGGCTTCGGTTCGCCCGGCACTCCTGGCGCGGTCATCGGTACCGAATGGCGCACGAGCGACATCTGGATTCGCCGGACGTTCCGGACCGACACGACAGCGTTCGCCTTGTTTGGGCTCAAGCTCCATCACGATGAGGACACCGAGATTTACCTGAACGGCCAGCGGGTAGCGGTGTTTGCCGGTTTCGTCGGCAACTACTTCACCGCGCTCGCTGACGCGCTGTCCAAGGCCATTGTCGTAGGCGACAATTCTATCGCCATCCATTGCCACAACACCGTCGGCGGTCAGTTCATTGACGCGGGCATCGAGGTAGGAAGCGAACTGAAGAAACCGTAGGGACCATAGCGCAGCGACACGATTGGGGACTGTGGTGTAACGCGGCTATGCTTGCGACGGCTCAGCAATTCTTCCAAGTAACTTCTATGGATTCTGTTCTGCTGCAACCAGATACGGGCAAGAGACTGCAACAGAGAATAGCGGGCCTTAGCTTCCGTCTGCCCCAAAAAGTTATTCGGCCCTGCCACGTGCGATAGCACTTG
>CAIWJG010000364.1 GCA_903912925.1 uncultured Verrucomicrobia subdivision 3 bacterium
AACAGGGAGCTACGGATTACACGGATTTGCACGGGTAAATGGTTTCAATAATGATCGAACTCACGTTCGATGCTACGGTGTGGCGGGTTTCACGTTTCACGTTTCACGTTTCACGTTTCACGTTTCACGTTTCACGCATCACGCTTCTCGTCAGTTCGCGGGGTTGAGTTCGCCAATGGGGCTGAAACGCCGGAGGACGAAGCGGCCGGAGGCGTAGATGGGGTTGCGGTGCAGGCCACGAATCTTCTCCTGATACTCGCCTTTCAACTCGTCATAGCCCGCCGCCGGGCTGACGCCGCCGGACTGCGCATCAAAGACCAAGGTTAGCTCGCGAATGACGCCGTAGGCTTCCTCCTGGTAAGTGCGGAAGTCGGCCCCCAGGTTGTCGTGGTCGGGATGATACTTATGCTTGAACGGATTGAGCGGGTGATTGGCCGAAAGTCCAAAGGTGGCCGTCAGGGTCTGGCCGGGGCCGAACTGGCCCGCGCAAGCCACGTAGTTATTCGTGCCCGCCGCGCCCTCGAAGGCAAACGAAGGACTGCTGATGCGCCGGCCCACCATCGCGCCGTCCCGCATCCGCGCCCCCTTGAAATCGCCCATCCGGCTGCGCTGGGTGACCAGCACGTTCTGGCCCTGCTGCGCCGTCACCTTGTAGCCGTCCACGTCGGTGGTCAGCACACTCTCGCGGTAGAGCTGGAACACCTCGCTCAGCAGGCGCGTGACGCTGTTCGTGTCCACATGGAAAAGGATGCGCTGGCTCAGGCCCGCCGGCACCGGCGTCGGCATTGCGCTCGGGATGTTGGTGTAGGACAGCATCACGATGTTGGTTACCTGGCCCAGATCGTTGGTGAAGCGGATACGGTTGGTCAGCGCCGTCACACTGTTCACTTCGCTGATGCCGTCAAAGGTCGCCTGCCCCACCCAGAGGCCCGTCACGTTGGGCTTGATCTGCCCGCCGCTTTCCGTCACCGCCCCGAGGTGCTCCACCAGCACCGGCAGTTGCAGCCCCAGCCCGTTGTCGTCGCTCACGATCATCACGCTCTCGAAGCCCTCGCTCGCTGTCCGCAACCGGTCCGCCCCCAGGATGAATTCCGTGCGGCCATTGGCCGGCACGTCCACCGCGTAGGCCGCCGGCAGCTCCACAAAACCCGCCCCCTGGTCGGTCACTTCCCGCACCATCAGCGGGAATCCGCCCGCGTAGAGCGGATGCGCCGAGAACCACAGCCGCCGCGCCGCGTCGGTGTGGTTGAGCAGGGTCAGGCGCAAGGTCTCCACATCTTTGGTAAAGAGCAGCCCGCGCCCGTAGGACAGACTCACTTCCACCGGCCCAATATAAGTTGAGCCGCCGCGGACATAGAACCAGTAGGCGACGCTGGCCGAGAGCAGGTCGTCGTTGGTCAGCAGTTGCCAATGCCCGTCGGCGTCCAGTTGATAGATCGGTTTGATTTGTCCCGTGGTGGAATCGTAATGGGCCGGCGAGGGGCGGAAGTAATCGCCCGCCTTGGGCTCGCGGCCAGCCTCGATGGGCAGTCCCGTCAGGTTGTAGCTGTCGGGCCGCCACTGCTTCACGTCCAGGGCGGGCTCACCCTGAATCTCGAGATAGACCTCATTGGTGGTGTCGAGGTGAACGAGATAGGCCTGGTTCACAAACAGACGGAAGAGGTTGTTCTGGAAGGACTCGGTGCGGTTGGTCTGGAAATTCACCAGCCAGTCCGGCCCGTTCCACGCGGCCTCGGTCATCTCCTGGATGAATTGCACCGAGTTCTCGCGATCGCGCCACATCCAAACGCTGGTCCAGGGCGCGTCGCCGAATACCTCCGCCACTTTGTTGCTGACCGGCTGCACGGTCAGAAAGATGGAATTCCAGCCGGGGTGCAGCCGCAGCGTCTGCGTCACCAGCCGGCTATGCTTGAGCATCACTTCGGGCGTGCGCTGCAAAGTCAGCACCGCGCTCAGGCTCGCAACCCGGCCCACCGCACTGCCGACGATCACCGAGTAACTATGGTCCCAGCCCACCACGCGCAACGGCAGGGTGACCTCCAGCGCCGCATTGGTCTGGTCGGGCAAATCCGCGCCGTCCTGCCGCCATTGATAGGACACGGCAAATTGGCTTTCCACCCCGACGGAGAACGAGGTGATGCCGCCGGGCATCGCCACGGCGTTGGCGGGCTGACGAATGATCTTAGGCAGCCGGGCGAAGGTCAGGCCGGCTGGGCTGGACCACGTCGTCCCCTCCGCATTGGCCACCGCCACGCTGTACTGGCCGGCGTCCGGCGCCCTGGGATCAGCGATGGTGTAGTGCGCCGCCGTCGCGCCGCTGATCGCCTGCCCTTCTTTCATCCATTGGTAACTCAGCAGATTCGTTCCGCGCACCACGACCGAGAAGGTGGCCGGACGACCCAGCAGCGCCAGCACGTCATCCGGACCAGACTCGATGTACGGCAGGTTCACCACGCGCACCTCCGCGCCCGCTCCGGCTTCCAGCGTCGCGCTGCCAAACCCGTTGCTGACCGTGAACGTGTACCACCCGGCGGCCTCGGGCGCGGTGTTGGTAATAACCAGCGTCAGGTTGGTCTGGCCCACCAGGTCAACCCCGTTCAACTGCCATTGGATCGCCAGCGGCCCCGCGCCCACCACCCGCGCCGTCAGTTCAAATGAGCTGCCCGGCGCCACATTGGTTCGCCCCGTGGAAACTCCCAGGGCCAGCGGCGCCACGTTGGCCGCCAGCGTCGCCGCCTGGCTCAACACCCGGCCCGCCGGGTTGCTCACTTCCACTTCATAGCTACCCTGCTTGCCCGCCGTCACCGCGGCGATCACCAGGGTCGTGCTCGTCCCGCCCGGCACCGCCGCGCCGTTCAAATACCACTGGTAAAGCAGCGGCAGGGTGCCGCCGCAGACGACGCTGAACCGGACCTCCGTGTTCGGCTCGGCCAGCAGCGACACCGGCTGGGTGACGATGGTCGGCGGCTCAATGATCGTCAGCCGCGCCTCGCGGCTGGTGACGGCGCCCATCGCATTCGACACCACCACATGCCAGGACAGATTGGTGTGGGCGTAGGCCACGCTGAGGACCACCAGGTTCGTGTGAAACTCGTCCGGCATCACCGCGCTCGTTTGATACCAAAGATAGGTCAGGGGCGGCTCGCCGCCCGCCCGGACAAAGAACTCGGCGTTGGTGCCGCGCGGCGACGCCACGTCTGCCACATCCGTCAGCAGGTAGGGGGGCGAGACGACGTGCAGGTTATAGAAGGTGCGGGTGATGGTGCCGACCGGGTTGGTGATTTTCACCGCATACTCGCCTTCGTCCTGCCAGGTGAGACTGGCCAGAACAAGCTGGTTCGAGTTCACCCCTTCGATGGGCTGGCCGTTATGGTACCATTGGTAATCAAAGGGCCCACTGCCGGTGTTATCCGCCGTGAGGGTAAGGGCCTGGCCCGCGGACAAGGTGCGGTTGGTGTAACTCTCCGGCCAGGTCGGCGGGTCCAGCACATTGACCTGCGCGGTGTCGCTGGTGAGCGTCTCCCAGTCGTTATTGACCACCACCGAGTAGCCGGCGCTGTCCGTCAACTGCGCCGTGGCGGCGCGGTAAAACTCGTTGGTCGCCCCGGCCAGCGGCGAACCGTCCTTGCGCCATTGGAAGCGGATCGGCCCGGTCCCTTGCGCGCCCAGGCTCAGCACTACGGAGCCCGCGCGCAGGGTGTTGACGGATTGCGGCTGCACGGTGATTTGCAGCGGCTCGTACGGGGTGTCCCGCTCCAGGCTCAGATTGCCGCTGGTAACCACGCCGACCAGGTTGCTGACGGTGACCAGGTAAGTCGCCCCGGCATAAGGCCCCAGGTTGATGAGCGCCAACGTCGCATTGGTAGCGCCCGCCACCACGGTGCCATCCTTGAACCACTGGTAGCGCAGCGGAAGACCGCCGGCGGCTTTGGCTTCCAGCGTGACCGTCTGGCCCAGCGTGTAACCAATCCGGCTGGGGAGCGGCTCCAGGAGGCGGGGCGGGGCCGGCACCGCCGCCACGCTGAAATACTGGCCGGCCGCGATCGCAGTTCCGTCGGTCACTTCCGCCGGCACCGTGCTCTGGGC
>CAIWJG010000365.1 GCA_903912925.1 uncultured Verrucomicrobia subdivision 3 bacterium
TAGGCCGCGTGCCCTCACGCGGCGTTCGCGGCGACACAGGAACGGCGAAGGGTGAGGCTGCCTGTCCCCCTAGGTTAGATTAGCGCATTTTCTTGCTAGACATGTATTTGAATTCTTTAATAACTTGCTGCGTCGAAGTTGGCGTCATGCTCGCCGCGTGACGCGTTAGAAATAGTCGTGAACATGAAAAACAATACTTTAGTCACCACCGCCAAACCGCACTCGTTTACTCGTCGTCAATTTCTTAGCCGCACCGCGCTGGCCGCGGGGGTCGTCACCTGCGCCTTCCCTTATGTGGGCCGGGTGCTCGGCGCCAACGACCGCATCAACGTCGCCTGCATTGGCGTGGGCGGGAAGGGGGACAGCGACAGCAGCGACGCCGTCCATTGTGGAGCCAATCTCATTGCTATGTGCGACGTGGACACCAACACGCTCGACAAGAAGACCAAGCAGTTCGCCGAGAAGTTCCCCCAGGTCAAGAAGTACCAGGATTACCGCAAGATGCTGGACGAAGTCGGCAAGGATATTGACGCGGTGACCGTCTCCACTCCCGACCACAATCACGGCACCGCCGCATTGCGGGCCATGAAGATGGGCAAGCACTGCTTCTGCCAGAAACCGCTGGTCCAGACGGTTTACGAGGCGCGCCAGATGCGCCAGATCGCCAAGGAAAAGAACCTGGCGACCCAAATGGGCAACCAGGGCAGCGCCGAAACCGGCCTGCGCCGCGCCGTCGAGGTCATTCAGTCTGGCGTCATCGGCACCCCCCAGCAGTTGCACGTGTGGACGAACCGCCCCGTTTGGCCCCAGGGGCTTAACCGCCCGGAGGGCTCGGACCCGGTTCCGCCCAACCTGGACTGGGATTGCTGGCTTGGGCCGGCAGCGGAACGGCCTTTCAAGAAGGGCGTCTATCATACGTTCAACTGGCGCGGCTGGTATGATTTCGGCACCGGCGCACTGGGCGACATGGCCTGCCACACCGTCAACATGCCCTTCCGCGCGCTCAAGCTCGGCTTCCCGGAAGTTGTCGAGTTGGAGCTGTGCTCCCGCCCGTATTCTGAGACCTTCCCCAAGACTTCCCGCATCCGGTTTGAATTCCCGGAGCGCGAGGGCCTGCCGCCGCTCAAGTTCTGGTGGTATGACGGCAACCCCGGCGATGCCCTCAAGCCGCTCCGCCCGGACGCCGAGGTCATTCGCGAGATTATCAGCACCTACGACAAGCTGCCGTCCGCCGGCGCCTTGATCGTCGGCGATAAGGGCAAACTGTTCTCCCCCGACGACTACGGTGCCCGTTTCTTTGTGTGCATGAAGGGCAAGAATGAGTATGTAGCCGGCGATCAAGAGGAAGCCTGCAAAGCCGTGCCGCAAACGATTCCCCGCTCGCCCGGCCACATGCAGGAATGGTTCCGGATGATGAAGGAAGGCACGCCGTCTTTTTCCAACTTCGACATTGCGGCTTACCTCACCGAGATCATCCTGCTCGGCTGCGTAGCCCTGCGCGTTGGCGAAGGTCGGCGCATGGAATGGGACGGCCCGAACATGACGTCGCCCAACATCCCCGAAGCCGCCCAGTTCGTCAAACGCAACACCCGAGCCGGCTGGACCGCTTAAAGCGACGCCAGTCCCGCGTTTATTGCGGGTCCGTGGATTCATGGCGGCCATGAGCATCAGCTCATGGCCGCCAATTTCTTTTCACTCCGCGTAGCAGCGCGGATAGTAGGTCCAATGCCGCTAGGAATTGCTCCCAGAGAAGCCCCGCAAAACCGGGCCAAGTCATTGTCCTGGAGGGATGTGGCGGGTGAAATCCTAGCGGCATTGGTCATTCTTGTCCGCCCGGGGCTTGCCAACGTTGTCGAAGCGGACAAGAATGTCCGCGCTCCAATCGTATTCTTGCACCGTCAGCGGAAACCGTGAGTTACGCCCAATTAACAAGCCACCCCCAAGCCACCCACAAGCCACCTGAAAGCCACTTGGACGCGCGGTGGTAGCGCGTTGCCCTCTCTTCTAGCTCATATCCAGCTCTCTTCTAGCTCTTGTGTAGCACTCTTCTACTCCTTGGCTTTGAGGGCCTGCTCGGATGATCCTGAGCCATCCCAACAGCAACCCGAATAGCGCTCTGCCTTGCTGCGACTGTGCCGTCGCAGACGCGTCCCAAGTTGCTTAGACGCTTTGGGCGCTGTTTCCGTTACGCGCGGAGATTACTTCTTGCGCTTCGGGGGCGCGTGGATTGCTTCGCCGTGGACGGCGTGGGCGGTCTCCATCCAAGCCTCGCTGAAGGTCGGGTGCGCGTGGATGGTGTGGCCCAGCTCCCGCACGGTTAGCTCGGCGTGGCCATGGCCCGCGCAGGTTTTGGGGACGACCGGCGGCAGGGCGCACCTGTTACGTCGAACGTTGGCCACGCACTTGGTCCAGCAAGGGGCCAGTCTCAAGGCCGTGGCCGATTTGTTGGGCCACGCCAGTTTGTCCGCTGGTGGGCTTTCGGGTGGGCTTTCGGGTTGACCATCACGCAAAGGCGGACAAGAATGTCTGCGCTCCAGTCACCCGTGCCAGCAACGTTGGAAGAATGTGAGATGCGCACTGCTCCCCCTCTGCCAAGCTGAAATCAGCAATTCTCATTATGGACGAGATGGGGAAGCCGGGTGAGGGCACCCAGCCTACAAGATGGCGGTTTTGCGGGGGATGTAGGCCGGGTGCCCTCACCCGGCGGGGAGTGACCGGGCCATAATGAGAATTGCTGAGCTGAAATGCTTGACCGTAGCCGCGCGCCAACTATCGTGCCCCGGTTCACATGACGGAATCAGCAGCCAAACAAATACGGCGCGTGATCCTCGAACAGTCGAAGCGGGCCCACGTCGGTCACATCGGCTCGGCCTTGTCCGTCGCCGACATCATCGCCGCACTCTATGACGGCGTGCTGCGCGTGAGTGAGCCAAAGGACCCCGAGCGGGACCGGTTCGTGCTGGCCAAAGGACATGCCATGCTGGCGGTCTATGCGGCCCTGTTCCTTAAGGGATGGCTCAGCAAGGAAGACCTCAACACCTACTGCGGTGACGGCACCATGCTGGGCGTGCATCCGGAATACGGCTTGCGGGGAGTGGATTTCGCCTCCGGTTCGCTCGGCCAGGGGCTATCCATGGCCGCGGGCGCCGCGCTGGCCGCGCGACTGCAGCAGTCTCCCCGGCGTGCCTTCGCCCTGCTGAGCGATGCCGAATGTAACGAAGGCTCAGTCTGGGAAGCCGTCATGTTCGCCGCACACCAACGACTGTCCAACCTGATCGCTATCGTCGATCTCAACGGACAGCAGGCGCTCGGCTACACCGAAGAGGTCCTTTCGCTCAGCCCGATGGCTGCGCGTTGGCGCGCTTTCGGATGGGACGTTCACGAGGTGGACGGCCACAACGTCGCCGCACTGCAAACGACTCTCGCCGGTCTCGACACAGCCGGCGGCCCGCCGCATGTGTTGATCGCGCGCACGACCTTCGGCAAAGGCGTCTCCTACATGGAAGGCCAAATCAAATGGCACTACTGGCCCATGTCGGATGCCGAATACCGGCAGGCCATGCAGGAAGTCGAGGCGCTGCCATGAGGAAGGCCTTCGTCGAGACCCTGACCGAACTGGCCGCGCGCGACCCGCGCATCCTGCTGCTGACTGCCGACTTGGGTTATTTGGCTCTGGAACCTTTCGCCGAGGCCTACCCGGGACGGTTCTTCAATGTCGGCGTGGCGGAGCAGAACATGGTCGGCCTGGCCACCGGCCTCGCCGAGGCGGGCTTTATCCCATTCGTTTATTCGATCAACCCCTTCGCAGTGCTGCGGCCCTACGAGTTCATTCGCAACGGCCCCATCCAACACCGACTGCCCGTGCGCATTGTCGGCGTCGGCGGCGGACTCGAATACGGGACCAACGGCTTGAGCCACTATGGTTTGGAGGACGTTGCCGTCATGCGCGTCCAACCAGGCATCACAGTCATCGCGCCGGCCGATGCCGGGCAAACGCGCAGCGCGGTGGCGGCGAGCTGGAACCTGCCTGGTCCGGTCTATTACCGGATCGGCAAAGACGACAAGGCCATCGTGCCGGGGCTGGAGGGACGATTCGAGCTGGGGAAGGTTCAATGCCTCCGGGAGGGCTCGGATCTGCTGGTGATTGCTATGGGCGGCATTGCGACCGAGGCGGCGGCCGCAGTGGACGAATTGGCCGCCCGGGGAGTCTCATGCAGCCTGGGGATCGTCGCCCACGTCAGCCCGGCTCCCGTGGATGAGCTGGCTGGTTTGTTGGCGCGGCATCCTGCGGCACTTACTGTCGAAGCCCATTACCGCGTCGGCGGCGTCGGCTCGCTCGTGGCTGAGGTGATTGCCGAACGTGGCCTGCGCTGTCAGCTCGTGCGCTGTGGCGTCGCCAGCTTGCACAACGGCATTACCGGCAGCCAGCGCTACCTGCATGATCTCTACGGCCTGTCAGTCGAAAAGCTCGTCGAGACCGCATTGCGGACCCTAAGCCAGACCAAGCCATGACCCAGCCGCCCAGGAAGAAACTAAGCGCGATTATCGCCTGCTACCGCGATGCGCCCGCCGTGCCTATCATGCATGAGCGTCTGACTGCCGTCTTCAAGAAGCTCGGCGTGGACTACGAGATCATCTTCGTTAACGACAACAGCCCCGACAACGCGCGCGAAGTGCTGGCCGCTCTGGCCGCGCGCGATCCCCGTGTCGTGGTCATCAATCACTCCCGCAACTTCGGCTCCCAAAGCGCTTTCACGAGTGGCATGCGCATCGCCACGGGCGATGCCGTCATCCTGCTGGATGGTGACCTGCAGGACCCGCCCGAGCTGATTGAGTCGTTCTGCCAGAAATGGCAGGAGGGCTACGACGTAGTCTATGGCGAGCGTGTCCAGCGCGAGGCGACCTGGTTCCTGCAGATAGCCTACAAGGCGTTCTACCGGCTCTTTCGCTCGGCCTCCTACGTGCCGATCCCGCTGGATGCGGGCGACTTTTCACTGATCGACCGGCGCGTGGTGAACGCGCTGAACAGCCTGCCGGAGAACAACCGCTTTATGCGCGGCTTGCGGGCCTGGGTAGGTTACCGGCAGATCGGCGTGCCCTACGTTCGGCCCGAGCGCATGTTCGGGCGCACCACCAACTCCCTGCTCCGCAACCTCGGCTGGGCGCGCAAAGCCATCCTCTCCTTTTCCTATGCGCCGCTGGACTTAATCACGTGGCTGGCTCTGGCCACGGTCGGCCTTTCCTTCCTGGCGATCCTGCTCCAGATCGTCTCGCGCCTCTTCTTCCCGGACCTGGCGCCGCGCGGGTTCACGACGCTGTTTGTCTTCTTCCTCTTCCTGGGTGGAATCCAGTTGCTCTGTCTGAGCATTATCGGCTCGTACCTGGCGCACATTTATGACGAGGTCAAACGCCGTCCACCTTATATCGTTGAGAGCATCCTCAACCCCCCAAAAGAGCCGGCGAAACAGGAGCCTCCGACGCCCAATCCTCCCGCCGGCACGAGCGGTGCCTAAGTCTATGCGATTGCGCCACGAACCCGAACGCAGCCCTCGGAGCACTCACGCGCAGCAGACGAGCTTCGAACCGGGGAGCGGCTGCCGGCTAAAGCCAGCGTTCCACCTCGGAGCACTCATGTGTAGCAGACGAGCTTCGAACATGCGATGCACTCGGTTGAGCTAAGAAACACACGCTGCGCCCTCTGCGGAACGGAGGGGAACGCCGCTGAGCTTTACCCTGCAAACTTCGATCTCGAGGCACTTAACCCAGCCGTCTTCTCGGCCCGCCGGTTGCCTGACCGCGTCCATTATCGCCTGGTGAAATGCAACGCTTGCGGGCTGGTCCGGTCCGACCCGGTTGCCCCGCCAGAATTGCTGGCCCAACTCTACCACCAGAGCACCTTCACCTATACCGACGAGGTCGCCGACCTGAAGCGCACCTATGGCCGCTACCTGGCCCGGCTGGACCGCTACGGGGCACGCAAAGACGCGCTGCTGGAGATCGGGTGTGGGAACGGCTTCTTCCTCCAGCAAGCCCTGGCCCAGGGCTACCGCTCTGTCCGGGGCGTTGAACCTAGCCGCGCCGCCGTCAGCCAGGCGGCACCCGAAGTGCGCGATTCAATTGTGTGTGACCTAATGCGCTCAGGACTATTCGGCCCCGCTGAGTTCGACGTCATCTGCCTCTTCCAGGTTTTCGATCATGTGCCCGACCCTGGCCCCTTGCTGGACGCCTGTTTCACCGCGCTGCGACCGGGCGGGCTGGTGCTCTCGCTCAATCACAACGTCACGGCCGTCTCAGCTCGCCTGCTGGGTGAGCGCAGCCCGATTATCGATATCGAGCACACTTACCTTTACAGTCCCGCCACAATGAGGCGCATCTTCGCGGCGCATGGTTTCCGCATTCGGAAAGCCGGCTCCGTCCGCAACCAGTACTCCCTCCGCTACCTCTTCCGGCTGCTGCCC
This sequence comes from uncultured Verrucomicrobia subdivision 3 bacterium, assembly GCA_903912925.1. Taxonomy (GTDB): domain Bacteria; phylum Verrucomicrobiota; class Verrucomicrobiia; order Limisphaerales; family UBA8199; genus PALSA-1440. The sequence continues at coordinate 6,459 of CAIWJG010000365.1, forward strand.
TTGCCGGCGGGGCCGAAACGCGCCGTGTTGGACTGGCTGCAGCGGCATTCGATCGGACGCGTGCGGCTCTGGGTGCCCCTGGGCAACCTTCACCTGGTGGCTCAGAAGCCTGGAGTCTAGCTAAGCGGAAGCATTCATGGCTCCCAACCAACCTCGATCAACTGATCCCGCTCCGAGCACCGCTGCGGCAGCGGCAAGCGCGACTCATTCGGCGCGGCTGGGACTGGTCCTGGGAAGCGTGGCGGTTCTCTTTTGGTCCTTTGGCTCGTCCCTGATCTTTCTGGGGGCACGGCAAGCCGGCGCCTGGCCGTTTGTTGCCATTGCCGCGCTGGTTGGCGGCGGGTCTCAACTCATTGGCTGGCGCCTCTATCGCGGCGGATTTCGCTCGGCGATTTGTTTGCCTTGGCGCCTCTGGGCGGTGAGTTTGCCGTGCTTCGTGCTTTATGGATTGGTCTGGCCCTGGGCACTGGTCAACTCAAGTGCGAAACAGGTGTTTGGAGTCAGCCTGATCAACTATCTCTGGCCGGTGCTAACGGTGCTGTTTAGCGCGTGGTGGGTTCCGGGTGCGCGGCTCAAGACGCGGACGGTTCTGGCCACGTTTCTCGCCTTGGCAGGACTGGTATGCGCCAACCTCCAGCATATCCGCGATTTGCTGGCCGCTGGCGACAGTGCCGGCGTTTCCCCAGTCCGCAGATTCTTACCTTACGGGCTGGCGTTATTGGCGGCCGTAACGTGGGCGGTCTATTCCACGTTACTGGCCCGCTGGCGTGATTGGGCCAGGAACTATGTGACGAGTCCGGTGGGTTTCCTGCTCACCGGAAGCATTGCGTGCGCCATCACCGCCTTCACCGGGAGCATGCCGGCGAAACTAAGCGCCCCGGGGACGCTATTGATTATCTGTTATGGGGCCGGCCCCTTGGCGGTGGGCTATCTCTTGTGGGAAATCGCGCTCTCCAAAGCCAAGGTCCACACCCTGAGCCTGTTAGCCGCCGCCACCCCGGTGCTTTCCACCTTCCTGCTCTGCCTTTTCCTGCGCACCTTGCCCGGGCCGGAATTGATTATCGCCGCCTTGCTGGTGGGCGGTGGCGTGCTGTTGAGTGCGCGGGAGTAGTCGTACGGTCTGGGAAATGCCTGCCCGCAAGAGTTAGACGCCGATTGACTTTGGGCGCGCTACTGCGCGGCAAGGCACCGTTTCTCTCCCGACCGTTGCCGAGCCGCCGGTGTGCATCCTGCTTCCTGCCCCCCGATCTCCGATGCCCGACAGCACAAGACGCAAATGGTTCCGTGCACGCGCCTCACGGCGAGCGGATGCGGTAGAGACGTGCGGGATAATTCGTCCAGTCGGGGTCGCTGAAATAGATTGAGCCGTTGGTGAGGGCGCAGGTTTGCAATGGGGTCCAGTTACCAGTTGTGAGATCGGTGCAGGCTTCCACCACGATTGGAATGTTAGTCGTGCCGGTAATGGTGAAGCCGATTTGATTCGTCTGCACGACGACGCGCTGCGGTTGCGGGTTCCAAAGGACGGCGGGAGGAGGAGAAAACCACTGGTTCCAACCGGTTGTCCCTGGCAAGTAATAGACCGTTAGGTTGGCGTTAGCGGAGAACAGAGTTGCACCTAAAGGGGGAGCGTTACCTTCGAAGAAGGCGCTGGTCAGGCTGTTACATTTATAGAATGCATACGCCCCGAGGTTCGTGACGCCGCCGGGGATCGTCACACTGGTGAGGCCCGCGCACCCCTGGAATGCATAGCCCCCGATGGTCGTAACTCCATTTCCCAGACTCACGTTGGTCAGGCTTGTGCAGTTATAGAACGCATAATTCCCGATGCGCGTAACGCTATCTGGGATCATCAGGCTAGCCAGATCGTGACAGTTGGAGAACGCCAACTCCCCGATGTTGGTGACGCTGTTGGGGATAGTCAGGCTGGTCAGGCTGCTGCAAGCTGCGAACGCACTCTTCCCAATGCTGGTGAGGCCGTTGCCGATGCTTACGTTGGTCAAGCTGCTACAGGCAGAGAACGCATTCGGCCCGAGGTTGGTGGCGCTGTCCGGAATCGTCACGCTGGGGAGAGCTGTGCATCCTAAGAACGCCTGCGGCTCGATGCTCGTAACGCTGTCGGGGATTGTCACGCTGATCAGTTTGCTACAGGCGCAGAACGCAGCCTGCCCGATGATGAGAACGCCGATGGTGATACTCACCTTGGTCAGCGCGGCGCAGTCAAAGAACGCATTGGTCCCGATGTTGGTGACGCTGCCGGGGATCGTCACATCAGTCACGGAGGCGTACTGGAATGCACTAAGCCCGATGCTGGTGACAGGATAGCCATTGGTGGCACTGGGGATGACGAGTACGGCAGGAGGAATGCCCCTCCATCCCGTGATGGTAATAGCACCGTTGTTGGTCGTGAAGGTGAGCTGGGCTTGCACCACGGCGGGCAGCGTGAGCAGCAGCAGGAGCGGCAGCAACCTTCTGAAACATTTTCCCATTGCACGCATACGCAACATCTGCCCCGACTTTGCGCCTCTGCCGGGGGATTAACAAGGCTGATTTGAAGGCCCCACCTTGCTCTCGGGATTCGATTTTCATGCGGCCAGGCTATGCCAATCTGCGTGACTGCTTTCGCGGCTCTCTGTAACCTACTGGCCAGGAATCACTTTGATGATATCGGCAAAGACCAACATTGAGGCTTACGAGTGGGGCTCGGCAGCTCGTGGGGGCCAGGCTTGTCAATCCACGGACCAATCCGGCTGTGCCCTCGTCGTCGAGGAAGCCAACCGAAAATGAAGCGCGTTATCCTGACTGGCGGCACCGGCTTTGTGGGCGCTAACCTCGCGCGACGGCTGCTGCGCGAGGGCCATGAACTTCACCTGCTGGTCCGGCCCAATTACCAGCCGTGGCGCATCGAGCAGATTCGGTCGGACGTGCGTCTCCACGAACTGCACCTCCACGACTCGGAAGCTGTCTCCCGCGTCGTCAGCCAAATCCGGCCGGACTGGGTCTTCCACCTTGCAGCGCATGGCGCCTACTCCTGGCAAACCGACTGGGACCAGATGGTGCGCGCCAATATCCAGGGCACGATGAGCCTGGTGTCTGCGTGCTTGAAGACCGGCCTCGAGGCCTTCGTTAACACGGGCTCCTCCTCGGAATACGGCTTCAAGGACCATGCCCCCGCGGAAAGCGAACCCGTCGAACCCAACAGTCACTACGCCGTTACCAAGGTGGCCGCCACCCTGCTCTGCCGTCAGACGGCCCAAAGCCAACGTGTTCATCTGCCGACGCTGCGGCTCTATTCGGTGTTCGGCCCTTATGAGGACCCGGGGCGCCTGCTCCCCAACCTCATCCTGCATGGCCTAAAGGGAGAATTGCCCCCGCTGGTTGACCCGGACGTCGCGCGTGATTTCGTCTATGTGGATGATGTGGTCGAAGCCTACTTGCTGGCCGCCAACGTCCGCACCCCCGAGTGGGGGCCAATCTACAACATCGGAACAGCCGTGCAGACCACCCTGCGTGAAGTGGTGACGGTCGCCAGGGAGGCCATGAACATCCGCGCCGAGCCGGTCTGGAGCAGCATGCCCAATCGCCAATGGGATGCGAACGTGTGGGTCAGTGACAATCGGAAAATCCGGGCCCAGTTGAGCTGGCAACCGCAGCACACTTTTGCCGAAGGCTTTCGCCTGATGCTCGACTGGTTTCGCCAGGGACCGCTGCCGGCCTATGCCCGCAAGGCCAAGTAGCCTACCACGGATTACGCGGATTACACGGATAACTACCGATTGCTTTATCCGTGTCATCCGTGTCATCCGTGTCATCCGTGCAATCCGCGCAATCCGAGGTCTGCTTGCTGGCCTCCTCTCACCACACGTTTCCAAGTCAGCGTGGCTTCCTTGAAGTTCAGGAGCAAGGCCACCTCTAAGCCCGCGATGTTCAGGTAGCCGAGCATCTGTGCGATGTGCGTGTCGCTAAATGCGGTGACCACCTTCGGGTCGGCGATGACGATGCCATCCACAATCAGGTCCGGCACCAGCTTGCCGATAAAGTGGCCTTTGTAGTGGACCGGGTACTCCCTCTGCTGCTCGATAGTGTGCCCGCGCCCGACGAGCTCGATCACGAGTGCGTTCTCGTATAATTTCTCGTCCAACCCGGGCTTCAGTTCGTTCAACACGGCCATCGCTGCGCCGATGATGTCTTTAGTGGTTTCTTCGTGCTTCATGGCTGAGGTTTTTACCACGGATTACGCGGATTACACGGATTACTTCCGTTTGCCTTATCCGTGTCATCCGCGCAATCCGTGGTTAACATGGCCCTGCTTGATCATTTGCTGCTTGAGCATTTGCTTGCGGCCAGGGAGCACGACTCGGTAGGCTCGGGCCACCATGAAAACAATCATTGCCATTCTATCCGCCTGTTTTGTTGCCGCCATGATCACGAGCGCCAGCGCTGCCGAGAAACTCCGGCACGTGGTCAGCTTCAAATTCAAGAGCACGGCCAGCGCCGATGAGATCAAGAAGGTCGAGGAGGCTTTCCAGGCCCTAAAGGGCAAGATCCCTCAAATCGTGGCCCTGGAATGGGGCACGAATGTGAGCAAGGAGAAGTTGGACAAGGGCTTCACGCACTGCTTCCTGCTCACGTTCAAGAACGAGCAGGACCGCGACGCTTACGTCGTGCATCCCGAGCACAAAGCCTTCGGCAAGATTATCGGCCCGGTGCTGGATGACGTGTTCGTGATCGACTTCGTGGTGAAGGGAAAGTGAAACGTGAAACGTGAAACGTGAAGGAAAGGCGAATTACAGGGCACACTCCCCAGCTCACAGCTCACGTTTCACGTTTCACGTTTCACGTCTGACGTTTGGCTTGACGCGACCTTGGCCAGCGCATTTCCTGGCGCGAGTTGGATTGCTCGCTCATGAAGTTTACAACGCTGTTCGGAACTATCTGTCTTGCGCTGGCGTGCGGGTCCTATCGCGCTCCCGCCCAGGCTCCCCCCACCCATTCCGAGGTCCAGGACATCCGGCGGGAGATGGACCAACTGCGGCAGGATTACGAGCGCCGGATGCGGGCGCTTGATGAGCGGCTCAAGCGGATCGAGACCCCGATTACCGCAGCGGGCACCAACGCCGCGCCGGGGGTCGCCGTGCCCTCCCCAGCCTCGCCGGCCCTCACCGTTACTGCAACTGCGCCGGAGAGCAGCACCAACGCCACCGCCGCCCGGCAAGCGGCTATCGATCGCGGCCGGGAATTCGCCAAGGAGCAGTTCCAGCAGGATGGCGAAATGTTGGACCGCGACCTTGCCCAGCCCACCAACGGCTATCTCAAGCAACGGGTTGAGCAGGTTCTGCAGGACTTTGTTGATATCTCCGGCTATGTTCGCGCGGGTTACGGGCGAGACAGCCAAGGCGGCCCGCAAGTCGGCTTTCAGGCCCCGGGCGCGCTGGCCAAGTACCGCCTGGGCAACGAGGCCGAGAACTACGGCGAACTGGCCTTTGGCAAGAACTGGTACGTACCCGGCATCTTCTCCACGGATGCCCAGGAACGCCCCAACGGCACGCCCACCGGCCCCATCGCCCGCACGCAGGTGCGCTTGTCCTTCTACGACCCCTATTCGGCGTATAATTCCAGCGAGAGCACGCAGTTCGGCGTCCCCGAAGCCTGGGCCGCCATCGGCAACGTAGTCCCCGCCCAGCCCTCGATGAAGTTCTGGGCCGGCAACCGCTTCTTCGAGCGCTCGGACATCCACATCAATGATTTCTTCTTCCGCAACATGAGTGGCGGCGGCGGCGGCGTGGAGGATATCCAACTGCCCTTCGGCCAGTTGTCGCTCGCCTGGATCGGCAACGGCTCCGAGAGCGACCTCTACACCGACGTCCCCTCACCAAACACCCCGGCCAACAGCGCCGGTTTCAGCAAGGGGAACTGGGACCTGCGGCTGTATGAAGTGCCGCTGCCGTTCGGCAAGGGGGACTTCAACTTCATCTATGCCAATACTCAGACCGGCCTGGACCAGGACGGCAATTCGCTCAGCCAGATGGATGGCTTCGCGGTTTACTTCCTCCACCTCGCCAAGCCGTTGATCGACCCGAACAGCTTCAACCTGTTCTCCCTCCAGTTTGGCACCGGGCCGGCCAAGACCTTCACCTCCGGCTTCGAGACGCTCACCTTCGACGGCAAGCCCTACATCCGGCCGGATCCGAATGACTCCTGGCGGTTTCGGGCTACCGAACATCTCGTAGTGCAGCCGTGGGAGCATTTCTCGATTGGACCGGCGCTCCTCTACCAATACACCGAATATGGCAATGGTTTTGGCAACCAGACCTGGATCTCGGCGGGCATGCGACCGGTGGTGGAATTCAACAAGTACTTCAGCCTCGCCTTCGAGGGCGGCGTGGACTACGTGGCCAACAGCTTGACCGGCACCAGTGGCAATCTCTTCAAGCTCACGCTGGCGCCGCAAGTAGCCCTGGGCAACCGATTCTTCAGCCGTCCGGTCCTGCGGGCCTATATCACCTATGCGCAATGGAGTGATGCTTTCGTTGGCCGGGTCGGCGGGCAGGATTACCAGAACCTGAGCAACGGCTTCAGTTACGGATTGCAGATGGAGACGTGGTGGTAGGATTGAATAGGCGTGCCTTAAGCAGCATTGCGTTTTGTCCGGCGTCTGCCAAGTTAAGATCATGAAGCTGACGGCTATAATCTATCCCGACTCTGAAACCGACTGGCTGGTAGCCGAATGCCCCGAAATCGGCACGGCCAGCCAGGGCCATACGGAAGAGGAGGCCATCGCGAACCTGCGGGAGGCCACCGAGCTCTACCTGGAATCCTTCCCGCAAGCTCTCAAGAAGCCGGCAGCGATTCGCACCTTCGAACTGGCGCATGCCTAAGCTGCCCATCGTGTCGGGCGCAGAGGCTGTGAAGGCCCTGCAACGACTCGGCTTCTTTGTGGACCGCCAGCGTGGCAGCCATGTCGTACTCAAGAAGGTCACGCCCGAAGGCGAGCGTGGATGTGTAATCCCCATGCACCGGGAAGTTGCGCTGGGCACGCTGCGGAGTGCGCTGAAAATGGCAGGCGTCTCGCCGGAGGAATTCACTGAATCTTTGTGACTGCGGCCAGCCCTACACGGAACAGCCGGTTGGACGCTCCCAGGTCCTCGGGCAGGAAATAGACCGAGCCGCCAGAGACGGCCATCGCTTCGCGGGCAAGCTCGATCCCATCCCTTCGCGGCAACGTGACTGTTCGACGCTGGAAGTCACGCTCCATAAACCGCTCGAACCAACACACGCGGCTAGCCAGTGAAGCCGTCGCCGACCTGGAAGACCCGAAGAGGCCCGAGGCGTAAAGGCGCTCGCCAACGACCTTCCAATCCTGCACCGCCACGCCAGCGCGCCCTTCAGAGCCAGCCACCGCACCCACCCCGCGTGCTTCCAACTCGTCGCCCCTCAAAGTTCGCTGCAATTGGCCCTTGAGATCCCAAACGTAAACCTTTTCCGTGTCCCAGTTGGCGCCAAATAACAACCCGTGCTCGGTGGAAACCGCCACGGCCCCAATGTGGTCGTTCACAGGGAATTCAAAGACCGGCTTGACCTGTCGGCCTGCTACCAGGTCCGCCAGCAGAAATGCGCGGACGATGGCGCGGCTGTTCCGCTTGCTCTCCGCGACCGGAATCCATAGCCGTGTTCCGTCCGACTGCATTCCGCCCGGATGATCAAGGCCTGTGAGAGCGCCCTGGGCATCCATCGGCGTTATGTCCCAAACGTCCCAGTTCGTTGCCGCTGGGTCAGTTCGCAACAAGAGCGCTCGCCTGGGGCGAACGTCGTCCCGGCGCGCCGTCACGTAGTACTGGCCGCCTGCCAGCTCCAGCCCCTGGGTGTGGGCCCGTGCCGGTCGGCCTTCAATCCGCAGCGGCGGAAGGCTGACAACGTCCACGGCGAGATCTTCTGCCCGGGATTGAGCGCCGTGGGAAAGCAACACCGCCAGGGCTGCAGACCGGGCGGTGCTCCAACGCAGCCCGAAGAACTGAAAACCCAGGAATGAACAAAGCGCACCCATAATAGTAGCTCAGAAACTCAAGCTTGAAGCGCGTCCAATCCACCGCAACCAGCCTTGACCAACCAATGCTTCATTCTGACTTGGTGTGGAAGGGCGCGGGGTCTTCGCGGAGGGAGCTGGGATCGGGATGCGCCACACGGCCTCGAATGGCGAGTTCGCGCTCGCGTAAGGCATCGAGCATCCGCAGCTTTTCCGCCACGGGCCGCGCGGCGAGCTGGCGGCGCAGCGCGCGTTTGCTTTCGAGCATCTTTTGCAAGTCGAAGCTCATGGCGCGTCGCTAAGAATGTCCATACTCAGATTACAACCGATTCACAACCCCTTCACGGCATCGACCGCACGATCTTCATCGTCTCCACGCTCACGGCGCAGTGATCTGCCGCTCCAACTCGTGAGGCAGGTAACGCATTTGAGTTATTTAGACTCCTAGCTTAAAAACCTCAAGCGCAAATACAGGCGAGTCTAGATCGGCCCGGGGCTAGCCCCGTGAAGTCTTTCCTTTACTTCGTAGCAGCCGACGTCAGTCGGCTCTAACTTCACTGGGCTAGGCGAGCACTTTCTTCCGATTTCTTAGCCGCGTTCAGGCAGACTGGGTGCATGGCGGTTCCCGGCCTCGCATTTCAAGCTTGGCCTGCCAGTTCCGCAGCGTGAAATGACACGAAAATGTTGCTTGAATAGTATCACTGCTTGTGATGGAGTCTCCGCTGTCGGGAAAGAAGAAACGATGTAGGCCAAAGTCAGGACCACAATGAAAACCTTCAAGCTCAATTGGAAGCTCCTGCGACCCGCACTTCTCACATTCCTCCTCGCATTGCCAAGTCTGCTCTGCCCAACCACGAGTTCCGGAGCGGCAGGAACGGTAATCGCCTGGGGCGGCAATTCCAATGGCCAGACGAATGTTCCGATGGACTTGACGAACGCGGTTGCCGTGGCGGCGGGGGAAATCCAAAGCCTGGCAATCAGGCGGGACGGAACCTTGGCCGCCTGGGGCGGCGACTCCACTTCGTTAACCAACGTGCCAACTGGGATGAGTAATGTGGTGCAGGTCGCCGGCGGTGGTACGCATGGCTTGGTGTTGCGAGCGGACGGCAGTGTCGTGGGCTGGGGCGACAATTATTATCCCGACACCAACAGCCCGACCGGGCAGGCGACGCCCCCGGCAGACCTGGCCAATGCCGTGGGAATTGCCGCCGGCTGGGCCCACAGCGTGGCCCTGCGCTATGACCAGACCGTGGTCGCCTGGGGCTGTAACAACTCCGGCCAAACCAATGTTCCGGCCAACCTGGGTCCGGTGATGGCGGTCGCGGCGGGAGACTGGTTCAGCGCCGCGCTCCGGAACGACGGCACGGTCGTCGCCTGGGGCGACAACAGCGTCGGCCAGACGAACGTGCCCGCGGGCCTCAGCAACGTTGTCGCGCTTTCGGCACGGGGCTCGACGGTACTCGCCTTGAAGCAGGACGGCCAGGTAGTGGCGTGGGGCGGCGGCTCGGCGGGGCAGACTAATGTGCCGAGCGACCTGACCAATGCGGTGGCCATCGCGGCCGGCGGCATGTTTGAACTGGCCTTGCGGGATGACGGCCGGGTCACCGCCTGGGGTGAGAACGGAGCCGGCGAGGTTGATGCCGCAGCCGGATTGGCACAGGTCACAGCCCTGGCCGCAGGCGGGGCGCACGGGGTGGCCTTGCTGGGCAACGGGGCTCCTCAGGTGACACTGCAACCCCGCAACCAGGCAGCGGCAGTAGGGACCAACGTTACTTTTGTTGTGAAGGCGGTGGGGAATCCGTTACTGAGCTACCAATGGCGCAAGGACGGCCTCGACCTGACCAACACCATCAACCTCTCTGGGGCTAGCACGCCAACTCTAAGCTTAACCAACCTCGCGGGGACCGACGCCGGCGAGTATTCGGTAGTCGTCAGCAATCTCTCGGGCGTCGTGACCAGCACGGTGGCAGCCTTGACGATATTGAGCTCGGCCGTGGCGGATTCCTTCAACCCGGGGCCGAATGGCTATGTGTATGCTCTCGCGGTGCAGCCTGACGGCAAGATCTTGGTGGGGGGTACGTTCAGTACACTGGCGCACCAGACGTGTAACTGTCTCGGACGGCTCAATGCAGACGGCAGTCTCGACACTGCCTTTGACATGGGGGTAAGACCCGAAGTGGATTCAATCGCGGTGCAGTCAGATGGCAACATCCTAGTGGCAGGTACGTTCACTACTATCGGCGGGCAATCACGCACTAACCTTGGCCGACTGAAGCCCGATGGAAGTGTGGACCCCACCTTCAACCCGGGGGCACTTGGGATCTCGTATCTGCTCGCGCCGCAGCCTGACGGCAAGATTGTGGTGGGTGGAGACTTCGCCACGCTTGCAGGCAAGACCTGCCGCTTCCTTGGCCGTCTCAATCTGGATGGCAATCTGGACGCGAGCTTTAGTCCGGCACCTAGTGCCCAAGTTTACGCATTGGCTCTGCAGGCTGACGGCAAACTTTTGGTCGGAGGCCTTTTCACAAGCTTAGCCGGTCAGACACGCAATGGCATTGGGCGGCTCAACGCCGATGGCAGCCTCGACGCCGAGTATGATCCGGAAGGCAGCATTGGGGTGTATTCCCTCGCGGTGCAGGCCGATGGGAAAGTCGTGTTAGGCGGCATCTTCACCACCTTAGCCGGGCAGGCACGCAACCGTATCGCCCGGCTCAATTCCGATGGCAGCCTGGACACCGGCTTCAATCCTGGGGCAAATGGCAAAGTGTCGTGTCTCGCGCTTCAGGCGGACGGCAAGATCCTGGTAGCCGGCTCCTTCAGCACGCTCGCGGGCCGGACATGCAAGTACATTGGCCGGCTCAATCCCGATGGCAGCCTGGACCCCACCTTCAACCCGGGAGCAGTCGGCAATGTTTATGCCCTCGCCATACAAGCGGATGGCCGGGTCCTTGCCAGTGGCACCTTCAGCTCGCTCGGTAGTCAACCGCGCAGCTACCTTGGTCGGCTCTACAACACAGCGCCGGCAGTTGAGAGCATGCGCTTAGCCGGCTCAACGGTGACTTGGTCGCGCGGCGGCACAGGCCCCGAAGTATGGCGTAGCGCCTTCGACGCTTCGACCAACGGCATGGACTGGTTCAGCCTTGGCCCCGGCATGCGCATCCTTGGAGGGTGGCAAGAGACGGGGACCCTGTTGCCAACCAACACGACGATCCGCGCGCGGGGCTTCTGCACGGGCGGACAGGATAACGGGTCGGGCTGGTTTGTGGAAACTTCAATTGGCCCCCCGGCGATCACCCAGCAGCCAGTCAATGTGGCGAGTCTTACCAACACCGCCGTGACCTTCAGCGTGAGCGCGGCAGGACTGCCAACACTGGCTTACCAGTGGTGCAAGAACAGCGCGGCCATAGCCGATGCGACTAACTCGGTCCTCACCATTCAGAGCGCCGTAGCGGGCGATGCGGGAAGTTACCAAGTGGTGGTGACCAACGGGTTTGGCGCCGTCACCAGCGTGGTGGCCACGCTGAGAATAGTAAATCCGGCCCTGCCAGATCCCTTCAACCCGGGGGTGGGCGGTGTAACTCTGCCAGTCGTCTATTCGCTGGCGCGCCAATCGGATGGCAAGGTTCTGGTCGGGGGTTTCTTTCTCACGCTAGGCGGCCAGAGGCACGTTGCCATTGGGCGTGTCAATGCCGACGGGAGCCTAGACAATGGATTCAACGGGGTAATCCCCAACTCTTCAGGCAACCCAGCGGTGTATTGTGTAACGCCGCAGACAGACGGGAAATTACTCGTGGGCGGTAATTTCGGCCCGGGCGCCGGGCCACCGAACTACCTCTTCCGGCTTAATGCCGACGGCAGTTGGGACAAGAGCTTAACGCTGGCCCCCGATGGCGCTGTCTATTGCCTGGCTCAACAGGCGGATGGGAAGATTCTCGCAGGCGGCAATTTCACCACACTGGACGGAGTGCACACCAGCTCCCGCCTTGGCCGGTTCAATGCCGATGGTAGTTGGGACAGCACCTTCAATCCGCAGGTGGGCGCAGCGGTGACCCCAACGGTGTACTCTCTCGCAATCCAGCCCGACGGCAAGATCCTCGTCGGTGGTTTCTTCGCTACGTTAGGTGGGCAGTGGCGCTACAACTTAGGCCGCCTCAATGCTGATGGCAGTTTGGACGCCAGCTTCAACCCGAACGTAAATGGCTGGGTGTATGCTCTCGCGCTTCAGGCCGATGGCAAGATTCTGGTGGGTGGCAACTTCACAACCATCGGCGGGCAATCGCGCTCGCGCCTTGGGCGGCTTAATGCGAACGGCAGTTTGGATGTCACCTTCAGCCCGGCTGCCAACTCGACGGTGTATTCGCTGGCTGTGCAGACGGACGGCAAGATCCTGCTGGGTGGCCAGTTCACGACTCTGTGTGGGCAATCCCAAGCCTATCTTGGCCGACTCAATGCCGATGGGAGCCTCGACACTACGTTCACGTCAGGTGCAGGCAACTATGTCTATTCCCTGGCGGTGCAGCCAGACGGTGAGGTTCTGGTAGGCGGTGCCTTCTCCACCCTGGGTGGGCAGCCGCGCAATCGCCTCGGGCGGCTTAGCAATACCGAGCCTGCCACAGAGAGCCTGACCTTCAACACGTCAACGGTGACCTGGCTGCGGGGAGGCACGGGACCGGAAGCCTGGCGCACCACCTTCGATGTCTGCACCAATGGCACGGATTGGACCAACCTCGGCGCCGGCACACGCATTCCTGGGGGCTGGCAACAGACAGGGCTTTCGCTGCCGACCAATGTTACAATCCGGGCGCGTGGTTTCTGCACCGCTGGTGAGTATAATGGGTCAGGCTTTTTTGTTGAGACGCTGGTGGGTGCCCCGGTAATTACCTGCCAGCCAACGAACATAGCGAACTTCACCAACTCGGTGATGGGCTTTAGCGTGACGGCGGTTGGGACACCGCCGATTGCTTACCAATGGTACAAGAACGGGGGGGTGATAACAGATGCGACCAACCTGGCGTATAACATGCCGAGCTCGGCTGCGGGAGATGCGGGCAGTTACTGCGTGGTGCTGAGCAACAGCTTCGGCATGGTGACCAGCGCGGTGGCGACCCTGACGATCTTGACCCCCGTATCAGCGGATGCGTTCAACCCGGGAGCGGGCGGCGTCAGCTTCCCATCGGTATCTTCGTTCGCAGTGCAGCCGGACGGAAAGATCATGGCCGGCGGTTCCTTTAGCACACTGGCCGGGCAGAGTTGCAGCAACCTTGGCCGGCTCAATGCGGACGGCAGCCTGGAGATAGCATTGAACGCGAATGCGCCCGCCCCCTACCTCCCATGGGTATATTCGCTGGCTCTCCAACCCGACGGCAAGACCCTGGTGGGGGGCGCCTTCACCATGCTGGCCGGGCAGCCACGCACCTATCTTGGCCGCTTTAATGGAGATGGCAGCCTGGACCCGGCCTTCAATCCCCACATTCCAGGAGCGGGCCAGGGCGTGCTTGCCCTCGCGGTGCAACCCGACGGCAAGATTCTGGTGGGCGGCAACTTCACCGCGCTGGCCGGGCAGCCGCGCAGCAACCTGGGCCGGCTCAATGCCAATGGTAGTTTGGACCCTGACTTCAATCCTCAAGCCAATAACGTGGTGTATTCATTGGCCGTGCAGCCGGACGGGATGATCCTGGTGGCGGGCGCTTTCACTGGGCTGGGGGGCTGGAACCATGGTCGTGTCGCTCGGCTCTACCCCAATGGCACCCTGGACACGAGTTTTAACCCGGTGGCCAACGATACGGTTCGCTGCGTAGCGGTGCAACCCGATGGCAGGATTCTACTGGGCGGCTTCTTCACCACGCTGGCTTCGCAGAGCCGCACCAACCTTGGGCGGCTCAATGCTGATGGCACTCTGGACACCGGGTTCAACCCGGGGACGGGCGGCGTTTCCAGTCCGTCCGTGCATTCGCTCGCGCTCCAGACGGACGGCAAGATTCTGGTGGGTGGCTACTTTGCCACCCTGGGCGGGCAGACGTGCAACCATCTCGGGCGACTCAACCCCAATGGCAGCCTGGACCCGACCTTTAATCCGACGCCAAACCTCACGGTGTCGTCAGTCGCAGTGCAGGCGGACGGGAAGATTCTGGTGGGCGGCGCTTTCACAAACCTCGCCGGGCAGACGCGCAACTATGTTGGCCGGCTAGCCAACACCGAGCCGGCCACACAAAGCCTGAGCTTTGACGGCTCCACGGTGACGTGGCTGCGCGGCGCCACGGGGCCTGAGGCCTGGCGCACCACTTTCGACGCCTGTACCAACGGCACGGACTGGATCAGCCTCGGAGCCGGCACACGCATCACCAGTGGCTGGCAGCAAACCGGGCTTTCGCTGCCGGCTGGCGCGACCATTCGGGCGCGGGGCTTTTGCCTGGGTGGAGCGTTCGATGGTTCGAGCTGGTATGTGGAGACCGGGCTGGGGCGGGCGGCCATCAGCCAGCAGCCGGACAGCCGCACCAACAACGCCGGGACCATCGCCCAGTTCCTCGTGCAGGGCGCGGGCACGTCACCGCTCAGTTGCCAGTGGCGCAAAGGAGGAGCGCTGCTGAGTGACAGCGGTAACATCTCGGGTTCGCAAACCGCGACCCTGACGCTGACCAACGTTCTGGGCGCGGACGCGGGGAGCTACTCAGTGGTCATCACCAGCAGCAGCGGCAGCGTGACCAGCCAGGTCGCGACGCTCAGTGTGGTGGATCCTTTCATCAGCGACCAGCCGGTCAGCCAAACCGCAGACGCGGGCGCCACGCTGCTCTTCGGCGCGACGGCAGTGGGCACAGAGTCTCTGCGTTACCAGTGGCGCAGGAATGGGCTCAACGTGGCTGGCGGCACGGAGGCATCACTGACGCTCACCAACGTCCAATGGGCCGACGCGGGCGGCTTCGACTTGCTGGTCAGCAACAGCTTCGGCATGGTGACCAGCGCAGTCGCCACTCTGAGCGTCAACGGGCCGGTGATCCCGGTAAACGACGGCAGCTTCGGCCCGCACACGAACGGGTTTGGCTTTGATGTGGGCTGCATGCCCGGCGAGGCGGTCGTGATCGAGGCTTCCACCAATCTGGTGGACTGGGTGCCCGTCCAGACCAACCTCGTCACCAGTGAGGGAATCTTCCTCTTTGTTGACCGGGATAAGAGCATTTACCAGCGGCGCTTTTACCGCGCCCGCCTCTATGCCGGTGCGTTGCCCGGGCCAGCGATTGACCTGAGCACTGGGGCCTTGAGTTTTCCGACCAACCCTTTCGGCTTCGACCTCTGCGGCGTGGCCGGACAAAACGCGGTCATTGAGGCCTCAACCAACCTTCTGATCTGGACGCCGCTAGCCACCAATCGGCTCGGGACAGACCCGCTCTACTTCAGCGATCCCGCCTCCACGAACCTTTCACAGCGCTTCTATCGCGCCGTGCTGGTGCCGTAGGGGATCGAACGGCCCTGGTGCGGTTCCATGCCGTTGACGCTTCATTATCCAAAACACACTCCATTTTAGCCCGACGCCGGCGTGAGGTAATTACTTTCTTCAGCTCCTTCGGCGGTCAGACCAGCCCCTGAACAAATCTACTGAGGAGTCCGCAGCACACGCTACACCCAAAGCTGCGGAGGCTTCTCCCTCTCCCCTTTCTGCATTCTTCATTCTTCCTTCTGCATTCACCTGCGGGCTGGGGTGAGGGGTTGCTCGGTGTCGCCTATCCCGCGGTCTTGGCAGTAAGCTTCAAACCTCACGCACCACGATCCGAGCGCCCTCCACCGTCACCACTTTGACCGCGGTGCCGCGTTCGATGAGTCCGCCCTCAGTGACCACGTCCACGCGCTGGCCGTTGATGCTGGCGGTGCCCGAGGGGCGCAACTGGGTAAGGGCTACCCCGGTGCCGTTCAAGAGTTCCGGTTTCTCCACGCCCAATTCTCCGCTGGAGCTCTGGGAGATGAATCTTTTGCCGAGGCCGCTTTCGGGGAAGAACTTGAGCCAGCACCAGGTGCCGATCACCAGCCCCACCAGCACGCCGGCCAGAATCAGGCTGCCAGTCTGATAGCCAAAATCCCGGTAGCCAAGAATCACCGCGGCCATCAGACATAGAAAGCCGATGATGCCAGCGATCATGCCGGGCAGCAGTGTTTCCAGGAAGAGCAGAATCGCTCCCA
>CAIWJG010000366.1 GCA_903912925.1 uncultured Verrucomicrobia subdivision 3 bacterium
AGAGTTAAATGGGTTAAATGAGTTACAAAGGTTACATGGGGCCAAGAGAATTTGCGCGGGCTGCGCAGATTCTCACAGGTAGTAGTACGAATGGACACGGATTTGCAGCGTATTGCCGAGCAACCCCGCAAAAGTTGGGGTATGTCAGGAGGTCTGGCGTCGGGCTGGGCCCCTCCCTCTCGGTTGGGGAGAGGGCCGGGGTGAGGGGGAACTGAGCTCACGCCGTTTCCACAGTGCCAAGAGTTCTGAGCATGATACCCTCCGGACAAGGTTCCGATTCCTAGCGGCATTGGACCTCGGTCTGCCGGTTCACGGAGTCTCTGACTCCGTGCCCCTCGGGCCGCCCCAGCTCCGGGCCAGAGGTCCGACTAACGCTCCGACCTGAGCAGATACGCCGAATTCAGGTTAATTCAACGGCCTGGGGCTGCGGTGAGGTGTGGCTCCGTGTCTCTATCCCGAGGTCTTAGCAGCACCTCGCCAGGAGCAGCTTGCCGCCATAGACCAGCAGCACCACCACGTTGACGTAAACCGAAGCCAGGACGTCATCAATGGTCACCCCCCAGCCGCCGGGCAGCGACTGGCTCTGGTAAACCGGCCAGGGCTTGGCTACATCGAAGAACCGGAAGGCCACAAAGATGCCCAGCGTCAACGGCCAGGTGCTTGCCGACAAGAAGTAAGCGCACGAAGGCAGCGAACCAGTCTGCCAGAGGACGATCACCACCCAGGCAACGAAGCTGACCGGCAGCGCCGCAATCTCATCAAGTACCACGCACCCGGGGTCCCTTTTTCCAAGCGCCTCCTCCGCAGCGCCACAAAGCCAAACGGAAAGGGCGATGCCGGCGATAGTTCCAATCGCAAACAGCCACGGGCTGCCCGTCCTCAGCAAGAGTCCGAACCACAGCAAGCCCAGCAGCGACCCAAAGGTCCCGGGCGCCACCGGGATTCGACCGATGCCGAAACCTTGCGCAATCCAGAGCTTCACAGGTCCTGCAGATAAATGGCGCGGTTTCGCCAGAGGTAAAGCCACCCGGAGATGAAGGTAAGCGCGACGGCCACCCACTTGGCCAGTTCGGCGAACGAGTTGGTCCAGGGAACATCCCCGAACACATGGAAGCCAAAGACCGCGCGGCCCACGGAGCCCCAGTCCGGATAGCTGGCGACTACCAGGATGGAGATGATGGCGACGATCTGCCAAATGGTCTTGTGCTTGCCGTAGCCTTCCGCAGCCAGCACCACGTTCTTTGAGACGGCCAGCAGGCGCAAACCCGTGATGGCCAGCTCGCGGGCCACAATAATGACCACCATCCACGCCGGCACCCAGTTCAGCCCAACAAACGCAATGAACGCCGAGCAGACCAGGATCTTGTCCGCCAGCGGGTCCATCAAAATGCCGAAGTTCGTGATCAGCTTGCGGCGCCGCGCAATCGTGCCGTCGAGAAAGTCGCTGATCCCGCCCGCGGAGAATAGCACCAGGCCGATAGTCTGGTGGTATCTCACCTTGGAGAACATCACCACCAGGAAGGCGATGGTGAGAACAAAGCGGGAGACCGTCAGCTTGTTCGGCAGGTTCATGCGACAGGAGCTGCTACACCGCTATAATAAACGCAGAACCGCTTTTCACGCTGGAGGAGGATCATCTGAATAGGTGCTCGAACTTATCTACATCGAACTCCTTTAGGCGTTCGGCAAATTCGTTAACGTAGAACATATCTGGCGTGAATTTCTGGGCGCGAACACGGATCTGGAAGGCTGGATTCTTGATATCAAGTGCAAACAGGACAAGCCCGACGCCAAACAACATGCACAACGCTTCAAGGCGGCTTAGGTCGGCAACCGTCATGGACACCGGCATAACGATGTAGGTCTTGGTTGAAAAGAGCCGATATGCAATTGCCTGACCAAAGGCTACTACGGGTTGGCCCTGGTCTGTCTTGATTTCTGCAGATACGATCTCAATGGGAAATCTAATGAGGTTGGAGGCAAGAGGCTTATAGACCCCAACCACGTCTGGAGTGCCCCATTTCTTTCCCATTGCAGCACCACCCAGAGAAGCCGCATCGGTAACCTCATCGAGATCGTTCTTCAACCAGTCAGCAAAGGATTCGTAGAAGTCGCTCTCCTTGAACGCAGCGGGTTCCTCCTCTGGTTCGGCAGGCGCTATAGAGCCCCCAGGTGTTGAACTCATTGGGACAAAGAGGCCTCGGCTGGGTTTACTGATTTCTTGCGGGAAGCGGATGTGTAAATCCCAAATGGAGCCGTGAATCGTATTCTTCGGAGTTTCAGGATCGCTACTTAGGATCTGTTCAATAAGGTCACCATAGCGAATACCCCCCTTACTGCTCGCCACGATCTTGCGGGCTTGGTCCCTGATTTGATGTGTGTTCAGTTTTGACATCGCTTTATCCTTTCATGTAGTGATGTGGCGTGCCACAGCCGACGTTTACCAGACCAAGGTGGATTGGCAATGGAATTCGCACAGCCCTACTCAAATCTGCTCTCACGACCACTAGCTATTCGCCTATGAAAGCTGACGGCTTGAGACGCTGTGATGCTGCGGCTTGAGCTTCGCCTGCCACCTGCTCTTTCTGTTGCTTGGGCTTGGCTGCCATGTGCGTAGATTATGGGATTCTGCTGCCTGGGTCAGTGGGGTGGTCATCAGGCTCCACCGACTTCCAGCTAAAAGACGGGTCACTGCTGGTGCAGTAGATCGTTAGTCCGCCCAGCATCAATTCCGGTTACAGAGGAATTCAAGGTGGGCCGGCGAGGCCGGAACTGATGTAAACTCCTTACCCGTTTCCACTTCGACCACCTTGGTTCCCCATTCAATATTGCCCTTAGCACACAGGTCATTGAACTGAATGACATGGAATTGCAATTGATAGGTCTTTCCGGCCTGCGCCTCAAAGCTGATACTTCTGTTCTTGCTGAAAGGGAGGGACCACGAGCCGTTATATGCAATCGCCACCTCGAGCTTGTGAGCGCCGGGTAATAACCGCACTTCCAGCGAGCGCATTGGTGGTTCTGTAAATGGATGGATAATTCCATCTGCCACAGTCCCTTCCAACTCCGATCCCACCGAGAAAGCATGACCATCTAGCTTAACAAATGGCTTCATGGCCGGTTTCTCAGTTGCTCGGAATATAGCTTCTTCTGCCGGTCGAGGCGCTCCTTCTGAAGCCAGCGTGTAATGTTTCACTGGTGTGGCGGCGCAAGAACACAACAGGAGGACGGGTATTCCCAGGAATGCACTCAGCACGAGGCGAAGTTTATTCATCGGTGTCTTTGTATTGCTACCCGGAATTTCAGTTGTGTTTGACATATAATGAGCTGCTGTTGCTGGTGCGCCTTCAGTTTCATGATGGCCGTGACTTAATGCCGCTGCTGTAGAATGCGACCCGCATCTGCTTTCTGTGATTATGCGCCTCTGCCTGAGGGGTGCAAGCCTGGAAATCATGGTCGGTGGGGCCAGAACTGAGGATGCCCATAGCGGGTGGTTGTGAGAAGTGCCCGTGTTGATCGCTAGCCGGGTCAGGAAGCGTTTGGCCCAGCGCCCCCATCAGGGGGGTCAGATGCGTCAGGAAGGGGCAGGACGGTCGAAATCCAGGCCGCGGACAGGTGTAGCGGGTCCCCCGGCACTTGCCAACCCGCAACTGACGCCTCAGGTCTCCGCGATCAGGTCGTAGTCGGTGTGGCCCACAATCTTCACCTGGGCGAACTCGCCCAGTGGCAGCCGTCCGCGCACATACACCCGGCCATCGATGTCCGGGGCGTCGGCTTCGCCGCGAGCGACAAGGAAACGCCCTTTAAGGCCGTCGGTGTGCTGGTCTTGCCCGCGAATCAAGCCGTGCTCCCACGAGCTAACGCGGGCGCGCTTAAGCTCCGCGGGGCTGGCCGCCTGCTCCACCAGCACTCGGATGGTGCGCCCGACAAACGATCCGGCCACCTGCACCGCGACGCTATGCTGCGCCGCCATAGCCAGATCGCGGCGCTTGCGTTTGATCTTGTCCGAAAGCTGGCCGCCCATCTTCCCCGCGCGCGTGTCCTCTTCCCGAGAGTAGGCGAACACGCCCAACCGCTCGAACCGCGCCTCCCGAATGAACTCCAGCAAATCCTCAAAATACGCCTGCGTCTCGCCCGGAAACCCCACGATGAACGTGGTGCGCAACGCGATCCCTGGAATGTTCGCGCGGATGCGCTGGATCAGGTCCACGATATATTGGCGGGAAGTCTCACGCCGCATCCGCTCCAGCATACTGGGATGGATGTGCTGCAAAGGGATGTCCACGTAGCGCGCCACCTTGGGACATTGGGCGATGGTTTGAATCAGCTCGTCCGTCCAATGCGCGGGGTGGGTGTAGAGCAGGCGAATCCAAAAGTCGCCGGGCAGGGCATTCAGTTCGCGGATCAGCGTGCAAATCGTGCTGGCCTGGACCGGGAGAGCCTTCGTGGCCGCGCTGAACTTCTCCGGCGCCGAGATGGCGTGGCTTCGGTCCGGGCGCAAATCCAGGCCGTAATAGGTTGAGTCCTGCGAGATCAGGTTCAGTTCCTTCACCCCGTCGGCAATCAGCGCCTTGGCTTCGGCAACAATGTCCCCCTGCGAACGGCTGCGGTGCGAGCCCCGGATGCGGGGGATGATGCAAAAGCTGCACGGATGGTTGCAGCCTTCGGCGATCTTGACGTAGGCGAGGTGGCGTGGTGTCAGCCGGAACCGCGGGGTCGCGTAGTCCGGGATGTAGCGCGGGCGCGCGTTGACCGCCAGGAGAGGCGCGGATGGGAAATCCGAAGGCCGAAGACCGAGATCCGAAGGAGGGCCGCCGCTGGAACGTGGGCGGTCTCCCAAGGGCGCCGGTGTTTTCGGATTTCGGGACTTCGGGCTTCCTTCGGCCTTCGGATTTCGGCCTTCGGATTTCGCCCGCTCCCCTAGTCTAGCGGCTCGCTTGGCCAGCGCCTGCCTGACGAGATCAGTAACCTGCGCAACCTGGTCAATGCCCATGAAAGCGTCCACTTCCGGAAGAAGAGTAGGCAGTTGATCCCGGAACCGCTGGGGCAGGCAGCCGGAAACGATCAAGCCCTGGCCCCGGTTCTTCGCCTCACGCAGCTCCGCCGATTCGAGAATGGTATCAACGCTCTCTTCCTGGGCCGAATCAATGAACGAGCAGGTGTTCACGATCACCACATCTGCCTGCGCGGTGTCGCTGGTGATCTCGACGCCGTCCTTGAGCAGCGTGCCGATCATCACCTCGGCATCCACGAGGTTCTTCGCGCAGCCGAGCGAGATTACTCCCACGCGTATCGGGCGCTGTGTAGGTTCTGCTTTCATCAAAGACGGATCACCTTACGTCAGGGAGATAGCCGGAGCAACCCTTCGGGTGCGAGCGGTCGTGTAGTATTCAAAAGGAGACAATTCCAGGCTTTGTAGTTAGCAAAGAAGCGCTGGTCGTTCTGGGCCTCAACCCCCGGCGCAGAATCATTGGCCACAATCTGGTCACCCGGGGCAACCTGGACTCCTGCTTCGTTCTGCCTCGTGAGATCTGGGGTGCACTGCCGTTGAGTTAAGGAATGACATGGAGCGCAATGTGGCTTCTCCCTCGCCCCGTCGGACGGGGGGCTGGGGTGAGGGGAATTCAGTTGGGTTAGCACGGCCCTCCTCACCCCAACCCTCTCCCCCCTCGGCGGGAGGAGAGGGGGAAGCCGCCGCGGCTCGCGCGGTAACTTCTCTAATTCAACGGCCGTGGGGCTGGGGTGAGGGGTTGCTCGAGGTCGTCTATCCCGCGGTCTTGGCAGTAACCGTCCCTCGAAGGACAGCCCGCCTTCCGAGGCTGACCTCAAAATGACGCGGGATTTGATTCGGGCCGGTGAACTGCTAAATGGACCCACCGATCCGCCAGCCCGGATATTTCACACTCCGATGGAAACGCCAACAGTGTGCCGCGTGAGGGCACGCAGCCTACAAGCACGCACCTCCGCTCCTGTAGGCCGCGTGCCATCAGGCGGCGTTCAAGGGTGTGAAATATCCAGGCTAGGTCTGCTTTGGTGCTCGCAGCGGCTTGATCGGTTCCGGGGTCTTGTAGTGTCGTTTCAGGCCCAGTTCGTTCAACATTCCAGCCGGAGCTCGCGCGATGAATTCCGGAAAGCTGCGCTCCACCCGATCGCGCAATAGCTTCTGGCCGGTCTTCGAGGCCCAAAACTCGGTCTCCGCCTTCGTCAACGCTATGCCGGCTTCCTCGGGCGACAGGTTCTCGCGCTTACCCAAAAGCCAGACCAGTTCTTTGTCACCAGGCAAGCAGACGGGGAATGGCACGAACTTGAGCGTGATTTCCTGCTCGTCGCTGGCCTCCACCCCGGCGTTCGGGTTGACCTTGATTTCGCCGCTGAATTGAGTGCCGTCGATCAAGGCAACTTCCACGGCCACACTCTTGTCTTTGCGATTTGGCTTCAGCGTCACATCACCTTGGCCGAACGATGCCTCCAACTGGGTCTTTACCTCCTCCAGGGTTTTGGGCTCCAGATTCGGCAATTCAACTTTGGCGCAGAACTTGTCGAACGCCAATCCACGGGCCGCCGCTTTAAGCTCCAGTTCGATGGCCTGGTAAATCTTGCCGGCCAACTGGGCGTCGTGCGTGGCTTTGGGCAGCACTTTCTTCAGCAAAGCGAGCAATTGGCCTTCGGTCGTTTTCTTTGTTTCGTTCTTCATATCAAAATTGGCCCAGTCTTGTGCCATACGCCGACCCCAAGCGCAACGTAATTGGTCTTGGATGTCGCGCATCTCACATTTTTCTGGAGCGCGGACATTCTTGTCCGCCGGTGGGCTTGCGGGTTGAC
>CAIWJG010000367.1 GCA_903912925.1 uncultured Verrucomicrobia subdivision 3 bacterium
ACTGGAAGGTAAGACTACCAAGGGAGGAGACGCGTGTCCCGAACAAAATGCGTTCCCCTGAAAATAGTTTATGGAGCCGATGTCTCCGCCAGAACTCCGTTTTTTTCGTTCACCGAATATTTACAAAAACGCTACGGAAAGCACTATATGTGGGGTACTCCAAAAGCGGCAGGCCCCTACAGGTAGTGTGATTTGGCTGGTCCCAATTTCCACTCCCAGAAACGCACCTGGCGTGATAGGCCGGACCCTGACGTCCACCGTCTTCCGATTCCCCCTTCTCACACGCTTCGGCCAGCGTCTCCAGGAACCGCAGCCGGTCCACTACCGTAGCAGCACCGTAGCAGCACCATAGCAGCACCATAGCAATACCGTTGCTGCAAAGCGCCCCGTCGGTTCTGAGTTCAGGGCGGCGGGCCTGCCTGGCGACAGGTGGCGCTGAGCATAACCGCGTTGCCTTTTAGCCGCGCTCTGGTAAGTAAGGGGTGTGACCCAGCACAGCCTGCTGCTCCTGATCCCGGCTTACAACGAAGAGCGCCGCATTGAACCGGTGCTGCGGGACTATGCCCGGTACTTCAAGGAGAATTACCCGGGCAAGTTCCAACTGGTAGTGGTGCTCAACGGCTGCACGGACGACACGCTCGGCGTGGTCCAGCGCGTCAGCACGGAGTATCCGTCGGTCACCGCGCTGGAATTCCCGGGGGCGATCGGCAAGGGCGGGGCGCTCATCGAAGGGCTCAAGCTCGCTCCCCTGGCAGAGATCATCGGCTATGTGGATGCGGACGGCGCCACCCCGCCGCACGCGTTGCATGACCTGGCGCGCCGCATTGACGAGGCCGACTGTGTCATTGGCTCGCGCTGGCTGCCGGGTGCGGTGCTGCACGTTGAACAGAGCGGCCGGCGCCAGTTTGCCAGCCGCATGTTCCATCTGATCGTGCAGGGCCTATTCTGGATGAACATCCGCGACACGCAATGCGGCGCGAAGGTGATGCGGCGCGAGGCGGTCGAGAAAGTACACTCCTTCCTCCGCATCGCGGACATGGCTTTTGACATCAACTTGCTTTACGCGCTCCACCGCGAGGGGTATCGCATCCTCGAGGTGCCGACCGAGTGGACGGACATGATCGGCAGCAAGGTCACCCTGTTCGGGACCTCGTTCGTCATGTTTCTCTCGGTGCTGCGGATCAGGATCATCTACTGGCCGCGGCTTTACCGGTTGTTGCGGCCGCTGCGGCCGCTGGAGGGCTGGATCTATCGGAAATTGCGCGCGCCCCAGCCCCGGCCCGGGCCGCTGGAAGGCGATCCAAAGCCTAAAGACTAGAGTTTGGACTCTAGCGTGGGCGCTTCCTGACACCACCACCGGAACGCCGGATTTATCCGGCAGCCCTGGTGCGCTCGCCGGCCTGCCGGATAAATCCGGCGTTCCGATTGGCATGGCCGCCCGCCTGGGTGGTGGTGTCAGATCAAGATGCGCCCCTCTGGTGTCGCGCGCAGCTTTTGGACTTTGAATTCCAGTCATGGAATCCTAAGCTCGGGGGCGTGAGTTCGTCGAAATACCGCGTGCGGCGTGCTACCCTGGATGATCTGGTCCACTTGACGGCCATCTGGCAGCCCATGGACTTCCGGGTTGACGACCTGGCGAAGCGGGTGACGGAATTCCAGGTGGCCGAGAGTCCTGACGGCAAGATAATGGGCGCGCTGGGTCTGCAAATCTCCGAGCGCCAGGGTCTGGTCCACAGCGAGGCTTTTGGCGACTTCGCGCTGGCGGAGCATTTGCGGCCGCAACTATGGGACCGCCTTCTCGCGGTCGCCACCAATCACGGTTTGCTGCGGGTGTGGACCCGGGAGTCGGCGCCCTTCTGGAATCATTGCGGGATGCTGCAAGCCGATGCGGAGGCGATGCAGAAGCTGCCGGTCCTATGGCGCGGGACGTCGTCCGGCTGGCTGACCCTGAAACTGAGAGATGACGTAGAGTCCGTCCACTCCCTCGACAGGGAATTCGCCCTGTTCATGCAGTCGGAGAAGCAGCGCACGAAGCAGGTTTTTCAGCACGCCCGCACGTTGAAGACGCTGGTGACGATTGTCTGCGTCGGGCTGCTCATTGCGGTAGCGATATGGGCCGTCCGCATGTTCCTGCGTAACCCGCACTTATTACACCCCTGAGGCAGCGACCGGCGACGGCGAGCAGGAAGAAGCGGTTGGCGGAGAGTTAGAGCCGACGCACGTCGGCTGCTACGAGGAGGCAGCGGCCGGCGATGGCGAGCAGGAAGAAGCGGTTGGCAGGACAACTTCGTCCGCGTGGTAGGAGCTGCGAACCATCGGGGCGCTGGCGACGTGGCGGAAACCCATTTGGCGCGCACGGGCGCCGTAATCGGCAAACTTCTCCGGTGTCACGTACTCCACGACCGGCAAGTGCTTAAGCGTCGGCTGAAGGTACTGGCCCAGCGTGAGCAAGTCACAGCCGACCCCGCGCAGGTCGGCCAGCGCGGCGAACACCTCTTCCTCGGTCTCCCCCAGGCCCAGCATCAGGCCGGACTTGGTGTAAATCGTCCCGTCGCGCTGCGCTTTCACATGGCCCAGTACGCTCAAGGAACGATCATACGTGGCGCGCGAACGCACGGCGGGCGTCAGGCGGCGCACGGTCTCCAGGTTATGGTTGAATATGTGCGGGCGGGCGGCCAGCACGCTGTCGATGGCCTCCGCGCGCGCGTTGAAGTCCGGGGTCAGCACTTCAATGACCGTCGCGGGGTTGAGCGCACGCACCGCCTCGATGGTGCGCCGGAAATGGTCTGCGCCGCCGTCGGCCAGGTCGTCGCGGGCGACGCCGGTAATGACGACATGCCTTAGCCGCAAGCGCTGAGTGGCTTCCGCGACGCGGGCTGGTTCGTCTGCCTCCAGCGGAAGCGGCTTGGCGGTCGTCACCGCGCAAAAGCCGCAGGCCCGCGTGCAGCGGTCGCCGCCAATCATGAAAGTCGCGGTGCCCTTGGTCCAGCATTCCCAGTGATTCGGGCACGCGGCGCTTTGGCAGACGGTGTGCAGCCTCAGCTCATCAAGTAGCGCGCGGGTTTGCGCGAAGCTATCGGTAGTCGGGAGCCGGGTATGCAGCCACGTGGGCAGGCGCAGGCGAGGCGTGGTCGCCGCGGGGGGCAGGGTGGGCATTCTACTTCTCCAGTTTCTTCCAGAAATCCGCCAGTTGCTCAGGGCCAAAGTCGGCCAGTATCTTGCCGTCCACCTCCAGGACCGGGGCCAGTTCCTGACCGGAAAGCTGAATCATCTCGTGGTAGGCGGCCTCGTCGGCGATCACATCCACCTGCGTATAAGCCACCTCCCGCTCGTCCAGCCAGCGGATGGCCTTGTGGCACCACCCGCAATAAGGTTTGATGAATAAGCGAATCCGTTTTGGTTTCACACGGATACAGTGGCCGAAGTCAGCCGTTTTATCAAATGGGGAGTGGCGTTTGGCAGCTAGAGAACCAATGTCCGGGTGACAGACGCCAAGGAGGTGGGGGTGGGGAACCCCGCTGAAGAAACGTTCTATCACCCGAACACCCCCAATATCGCAAACCGGGACGAAATAGTCAAGCCCCCCTTTTTGTAATTATTCAGTAATGTGCGCGGGGGCATCTTGACAGGCGGGCTCGCTGTGAGAGACTGCGCACCCTATGGCTGAACCTAAGACCAGCGAGTTGATGGAAAAGATTGTTTCGCTCTGCAAACGGCGGGGTTTCATATTCCAGTCGTCGGAGATCTACGGCGGGCTGAATGGCTTCTGGGACTACGGCCCGCTGGGCGCCGAGCTAAAGCGCAACATCAAGGAGTGCTGGTGGCGCTCCATGACCCAACTGCGCGAGGATGTCGTGGGCCTGGAGGCCTCGATTATCATGCATCCGAAGATCTGGGAGGCCAGCGGCCATACCAGCACCTTCAGCGATCTGATGGTGGATTGCCTCCTGACGAAGAAGCGGTTCCGGGCGGACCAGGTTGAGCCCCAGAGCGGCACGGCCTACTTCTATACCGGCGCCAGCGACGAAGCCGCCGGCAAGGAGTCGAAGGACGCATTTTCCGTCCTGGTGCCCGCAGGCAAGCCGCCGGAGAGCGCGCGCAAGGCGGCCAAGCAGTTCTATCAGCAGCGCGGGCTCGAGAACCCGGCGCTGCTCGGCGAACGCGCCGAGGAGGTCAAAGAGAGCACCCGCTACAACCCGGAGAACGGGAGCCTGCTGACGGAGCCTCGCCCGTTCAACCTGATGCTGAAGACCTACGTCGGCCCGGTCGAGAGCGAGGATAATAAGGCATATCTCCGCCCGGAAACGGCGCAGGCCATCTTCGTCCAGTTCAAGAACGTGATCGACGTCTCCCGCCAGCGGGTGCCGTTCGGGATTTGCCAGGCCGGCAAGGCGTTCCGCAATGAGATCAACCCGCGCAACTTCACCTTCCGCTCGCGCGAGTTCGAGCAGATGGAGCTGGAGTTCTTCATCCGCCCGGACGAAGTAGTGCAGAAGTTGACCGGCTCGGTCGCAAGCCTTGCCGACGCTCAAACCGGCCCCCTCGACCCTCAGCCTAACTGGGGCTGGGAGCTCTGGCACAAGTATTGGGTTGAGCAGCGCATCAAGTGGTACGAGAGCATTGGCCTAAGCCGCGACACGCTGGTTGAGTATTGGCAGAAGAAAGAGGAGCTGGCGCACTACGCCCGGGCCTGCGTCGATATCCTGTTCAAGTTCCCCTTCGGCACGCAGGAGCTCGAAGGCATTGCGGCGCGCGGCGACTTTGACCTGACGCAGCACCAGAAGTTCAGCGGCAAGTCGATGGAGTATTTCGACGAGGAGGCCAAGGCCAAATACGTGCCGCACGTCATTGAGCCGAGCGCCGGAGTGGACCGCCTGGCGCTGGCGCTGATCTGCAACGCCTATTGCGAGGACCAGGCGCCGGATGATAAGGGCAAGCTGGAATCGCGCGTGGTGATGAAGTTCCATCCGCGCATTGCGCCGATCAAGGTGGCGGTCTTCCCGCTGCTCAAGAACAAGCCCGAGCTGGTGAAAAAGGCCAAGGCAGTGCGCGACCTCTTGCGTCCGCACATGTCGGTCTTCTACGACGAAGCCGGCGCCATTGGCCGACGCTACCGGCGGCAGGACGAGGCTGGCACGCCGTTCGGGGTGACGATTGACTTTGATACGCTCGGCGAGAAGGGCCCCGAGCTGCAGGACACCGTCACTTTGCGCGACCGCGACACCATGAAGCAGGAACGAGTGAAGATAGGCGATTTGGTGGCTATGTTACTGGAGAAGATCCGGTAGTGGGCACTGAGACAGAGCTGGTCAAGAAGCGGGCGCCAACACTTTACGCGATCATCGCCATAAAGCTGCTAAAGGGGCTGCTGTTTGTCACGCTGGCCGTCGTGGCCTACACGCTCTCGGACAATGACCTGCCGGCGGAGTACAGGCATTTTCTGACGCATTTGCGGGTGAATCCGGAAAGGAGATTCTGGGCCGATCTCGCGGTGCGAGTCGGGCAGCTCAGCGAGGCGAACGTGCTTTGGGCGGCGGCTGGAACGCTGGTCTATAGCATGTTCTCGTGGGTCGAGGGGGTTGGCTTGATATTCCGGGTAAGCTGGGCTGGCTGGCTGGCCATCGGGGAGTCGGCGTTCTTCATCCCCATCGAGATTTACGAGCTCGTGCACCGGACCCTTCCAGAACGGCCTCGTCCGGGCCACACGGTGATGCTGCTGGTGATCCTTGGTCTCAATATCCTGATCGTCTGGTACCTGTTGCAGAACCGCCACCGCCTCTTCCGGCATCATCAGCATTAGTGATATCAGCCGCGCCGGTTGCGTTGCCAGTCGGGGAAGCGGACCCTTGTTAGGATGTCATCCATGTCGGCGACGATGCGCTCGAAAAGGATGCGCGTCCGCTTGCCCGAGGAGAGGCAACTCAGCCCAGTGTAGATTGGGCGTGAACTTGGCAGGCGCCGCTAGCGCGGCGGTCACGAGCGTGCGGTGAGCAAGCGCGCACCAAAAGCAAACGGTTCCGGTTTGCCGAGGATGATCTTCGGGAAGTCCGGATGCGCGGGGTTGAGCAGGTAATTGGGCTCGCCGGGGATGATGACGCTGGGCAAAGCCAGCACTGCGGACCGCACAGACCGCACCCAGGCATCGCCAATCTGCTGGGCGGACGGTGGCGGCGGTTCCGCTTGCCAGTCGGGCGGCAGGCGCTTGAGTGGAAAACGCTCCAGCAGCGCGGCGTCACATTGGAGGGGGATGGCGACGTAGGTGAAGGGGGCCGGCGGCCTCAAATGGACGAGGCTTTCCAGCGCCGCGAGCGCCTTGCTGCTGCTGACATAAATGACCGCAACACCGCGCGAGTTCCAGCGGCCGCCATGATCGGCTGCGCCTTTGCCGGAGAACGCCGCGGTGGCGTGCTTTGCCTTGACGATGCGCCAGGCCTGCAGCATCAGGAATATACCGCGTTTTCAATCCGGCCAAGCAGGTCTTCGACTTCGCGGGCGCCTGCTTCGGTCTCGGCATACTCCAGGGGCACTGCGCCGCCCAACCCGAACTGCGGCGAAGCCAGCCACTGACGAGCATTCTCCTCGGACTCCATTACCTCGACGGCTTTGCCCATCAGCCGGGCATAACGCACAACGCGGTCGGATTCAGCCGGCCCCAGCCGGCCGGCCGCTTTGCGGCGGTGCAGCGTGGCTTTGGAGATGCCCAGCATGGGGACGAGTTCTTCCATCGACACGGCCAGGCTATTTCGCAACGCGTCCAACTCCAGAAACGGCAAACCAACCCGGAGGACTTCGATGAGCTTGGACGGAGTGAAATCAGCCAGCGAGCCTTTTCCGCCGGGCCCGTGAACCCAGTAACTGACGTAGCCGGTCCGGGTTGTCTTGGCGCCCGCCAAGCGGACTCCGCGGCGCAAGGCTGGCGCCCCGGAGGTCTTCTTCGGCGAAGGATGAGTCAAAGTGGTGCTCATTTGATTCTATTCGTAATATCACTTGAGACAGCGGTCAAGCCTGCTTTTGCCAGCTACATTCACTTTACCCGTGACCGACCGGCCTTTTCGTGGCAAGGTGACGCCGTGACCACGACGGAAGCAATCAAACTCCTGGAGAAGTTTCGGGCCGGTGGTGTTGGCCGGGACGATGTCCTGCGGGCGTTTCAAGCGGCTCCAGTGGTGGACCTCGGCTTTGCGCAGGTGGATACGCATCGCGCGCTGCGGAAAGGGTTCCCCGAAGTCATCTTTGGGGCGGGTAAGACGCCCTCCCAGGTGGTGAAGATTGCCGCCCAACTGTTCGCCGGGGAGAAGCGGGTGCTGGTCACGCGCGTCACGCCCGAACATGCGCGCAGCCTGCGACGGCACTTCAAGCGCGCCGTTTATCATGAGCTGGCGCGGTGCGTAACCATCGAGAACAAGCCGTTGCCCAAGCGGTCCGGAACCATCGTCGTGGTATGCGCCGGCACCAGCGATTTGCCGGTGGCCGAAGAGGCGGCCATCACCGCCGAGATCATGGGCAATCGCGTGGAGCGAGTCACCGATGTGGGCGTGGCGGGAGTACACCGGCTCTTTGGCCGGCTGGAAACCATCCAACGGGCGACGGTGATCATCGTCGTGGCAGGCATGGAGGGGGCGCTGCCGAGTGTCGTCGGGGGATTGGTATCGAAGCCAGTCATCGCGGTGCCGACCAGTGTGGGTTACGGAGCGAACTTCGGCGGGCTGGCGCCCTTGCTGGGCATGCTGAACAGTTGCGCCAGCGGCTTGACCGTGGTGAACATCGACAACGGCTTTGGTGCCGGCTACGCGGCCAGCCAGATCAATGCCTTGGCGGAAGGCGGGGGATGAGGGGCGTGGTTGCAGGGTTACATGGTTACATGGGTTACATAGTTGCATGGTTACATGGTTGGGGTTCAGTGCCTGAATTGCCCTAGCGCAATGAAGACTCTCTATTTGGATTTATTCAGCGGTATCAGCGGCGATATGTTTATCGCTGCACTGATTGACTTGGGGGTTGATGCCGGCCAGTTGGAGGGGGAGCTGAAGAAGCTGCGGTTGGATGGTTACCACCTGCACGTCTCGCGCGGACACAAGGCGAGCCTCGAGGGTGTGAAGTTCAACGTGCATCTCGCCAGCGATCATCACCGTGGGGAACACTCGCACGACCATGGCCATGCCCACTCACATAGCCATGCCCACCCGCATGAGCATGGCCGCACCTGCGCTCAGATCCGTCAACTGATCACCGAGAGCCCGCTTTCCGACTGGGTGAAACAGAAGGCCGTGGCGGTCTTCCAGCGCATCGCTGTGGCGGAAGGCAAGATTCACGGCATGCCGCCGGACCAGGTGAGTTTCCATGAGGTGGGAGCGGTGGACTCGATTGTTGACATCACGGGGGCTTGCATCGCATTGGAAATGCTGGGCAAGCCGCGGGTGATAGCAAGCCCGGTGGTTGAGGGGACAGGCTCGATTGACTGCGCGCACGGACACCTCCCCCTTCCCGCACCGGCGACACTTGCGATTCTCGGCGCGCGCGGGATTGCCCTGTCCCAGTGCGCCGAGCCGAACGAATTGGTCACGCCCACAGGCGCGGCGCTGCTGGCGGAATTGGTTGAGACCTTTGGCCCCATGCGCGGGGTGGTGGCAGAGAAGATCGGTTACGGCTTGGGCACCCGGGATAATGAGACGCGGCCCAACGTGCTGCGGGCGGTGCTCGGAGAGACGAGGGGCGAGGGGCGAGGGGCGAGGGGCGATGCAGGGGCGTACGATTGGGAAAGCGACACCATCGCAGTGCTGGAAACGAACCTCGATGACATCAATGCCGAGATTCTGGGCAACTTCATGGAGACAGCGCTGGCTGCCGGTGCTCTGGACGTGTTCCACACGCCAATCCAGATGAAGAAGAACCGACCCGGTGTGCTGTTGACCGTGCTGTGTGCCGAAACCGATGCGGATAAGTTCTCAGAGATGCTGCTGCGGCAAACCAGCGCCTTCGGCATCCGCCGTTATATGGCCGAGCGACGCAAGCTCCGGCGGGAGTTCATCACGGTCCAAACGCCGCACGGTGCTGTGACCGTGAAGGTTGGCCGGCTCGACGGCAAGGTCCTTCAGGCCGCACCGGAATTCGAGTCGTGCCGCAAGCTGGCCGAGCAGGCCAAGGTGCCGCTGAAAGAGATCTATGACGCCGCGCTCCGCGCCTTCCCTCCTTCCTTGTTGAAATGATTGATCCCGACCTGCTGAAGATTCTGTGTTGCCCGGAGACGCATCAAGAGGTGCGGCTGGCAGAGACGGCAGTTATTGACAGGCTGAACCAACAGATTGCCGCCGGCGCCTTGAAGAATCGTGCTGGTCAACCCGTGCAGGAGAAGCTTGAGGGCGGATTGATTCGAGCCGACGGGAAGTTCCTTTACCCGATCCGGCGCAACATCCCGGTGATGCTGGTGGACGAGGGGATTCCACTGACGGGCTGAGTGGGGGGTGAGCGTCACTGCCATTGAATTAGAGAAGTTACCGCGCGAGACGCGGGGTGAGGTGGGCCGTGCTAACCCCGCCGATTCCCCTCACCCCAACCCTCTCCCCGTCCGACGGGGAGAGGGAGAAGGCACGTCGCACTCCCTGTCATTCCTTAATTCAACGGCAATGCACCCCAGTCCTTGGGGAGAGGGGGAACGAGGGCATCGAACGATCGCTGCCGACCCAAATACCTCCGGCACGCTTCAGACCAAGCCCCAAATCTTAGTGGCATTGCCCGTCCTCGCGAGCCCGGATTTCTGAAAGCCTGGAGAATTCAGGACGCGGGTACCAGTTGTCCTGCTAAGGCGACAGGAAGGACGATTGCGGTCGCGGAGTGGGTTGCACCGGCGTGAAGGCGGTGTTCGCAGAACATGAACAGGGTATGGCCGGCAACGATGCAGACGTTGTGGCTTAGCTTTGTTCCCTGAGCGCGCTCGCCGTCCACCCACGTGCCGTTCTGTGAGCCCAGATCCTTGACCAGGAAGGTTTCCCCCTCGCGCCAGATGAGGAAATGACGTCGCGAGAGCGTGTCGTCGGGGATCAGCACATCCGCCGATTCATCGCGGCCGACGGCCACTGGTTGATCGCCGACTTCCCAGCACTGGGTCACCGCGCCGTTCTCATCCAATAGACATAGTTCTGCCATACTCAATTCCTCCCGACCGGACTGCCTCGGCAACGGAACAGCCCGGCAGCCTCTACCTAGATAAGACGGCCTGAACCGCGCAAAGGTTACAGTTTCCTGTAATCAGTTTAGCACATGTGCGCGTTCTTTGTAGCTCTTAAGGATTAGCTCGCCAAAGAGCGAGTTGGCCCAGGCGAACCAGGGCCGGGTAAACTTATCGGGGTCGTCCTTATTGAAGGCTTCATGGATGAAGCCCTTGCCGGCGTGGGTCTTCTGCAGGGTCACGAGGCACTGGCGCACTTCCTGGTCATCCGTGCTGGTGAGCGCTTGCATGATCAAGCCGAGCGGCCAGACCATGTCCCGCCCCACGTGCGGTCCGCCGGGTCCCGAGGCGGCTTTGCCGATGACGTAATAGGGGTTGCTGTCCGACAGGACGAACCGGCGGGTGTTGAGATAGAGGGGGTCGCCGGGGCCGACTGCGTCGAGATACGGCAGCGACAGCAGACTGGGGTAGCCGGGGTCGTCCAGGCAGTAGGAATTGCCGTAGCCGTCGATCTCGTAGGGCAGGATGCGCCCATACTTCTCGTGCATGACGACCGCATACTCGCGTAGCGCGGCCTCGACTTCGTCCGCCAGGGCGCGGCATTGGTTGGCGGTTTCCTGGTCGTGGTGGATCTGTGTCAGCAGCTCCGCCGCCTGGCGCAGGCTGACGACGGCAAAGTAGTTGGAAGGCACCAGGAACGGGAAGACAGTCGCATCATCGCTGGGGCGGAACATGGAGTAGATCAGTCCAACCGGTTAGGCCGGCGGGCCATAGCCGCCGCCGGCCAGGGTATCGCCGGGCACCTCGGTGCGGCGCTGGAATCGGTAGGGGCCCGGACCGGTCTTGCGCTGCTGCTCGCGGAAGGTCTGGAGCGTCAGCAGGATCGCCTGCCGCCAGGTGGCATCGAGAGGGGCGCGGTCGTTGCTGGCTTTCCAGTAGTGGTACGCCAGACGGATGGGGTAACAGAGGGAATCGAGCTCCCATTTGCGTTCGTGGACACCGGGCTTCATGTCCGTGAGGTCGCTCTTCCAGCGGCTAACCTTGCTGTCGTCCTTGTAGAAGCCATTGGCATAGGGGTCTTTGAGGATGCAGCGGATCTGGCGGTTGATGACCCCGGCGACCAACTGCTGCAGGTTGGAGTCGTTCTTCATCAACGGCAGGTACGGCCAGACCTGGGCCGCGCTGTCCCGCAGCCACATGGCGTCAATGTCCCCGGTGACAAGGTAGGTGTCGGGCCGCCCATCAACGACCTGGAAATCAACGGTGGTATCGAGGGTGTTCGGGAAGCAGTTCTCGAACATCCAGGCCAGCTCTTTGTTGCCAATGCGCGCGCGGATGGTCTCAATGGTGCGCTCGACGGCGCGGCTCTTGAATCGGCGTTTGTCCTCGGGCGTGCGGACGACCGGGAAGCTGCTGTCGGCTCCCCGGCTCACCGAACCGAGCATAAGGCCGCAGGTGAGCACCGAAGTGCGGCGAAGGAATTGTCTGCGATTCATAGCGAACGTTCTCCGGTTCATGGAATCACTGGCTATCCTGAAGGTAGGCCGGTGGCGAGGCGCGTCCAGCGAATTCTGGCGGCTGGCTTCGGCACGTGTGCATCTCGACACTGCCGCCACGCCAGGACCACGCCGTGGCGGCAGTGCTGATACACCCGCGCCCGCGCGGCAAGAGCCCGTGACTCCAGTGGCCGGTGAGAGGATGGATAACCAACCGCTCCGCAGGGCATCCGAAAGGCATCCGAAGGGTATCCGAAGGGTATCCGGAGGGTATGAGGCGCCTGCTTTGTAGTCTTCCGACTCCCAGCGGCCAGCCCGGGGCCTGCCGCCTGATGCAGCTCCAGTTGCGCGCCTCCCGGCCGGCGAAAGCAAGCGGTGGATAATTCCGGCTCCCGGCCCGACCAGCCCGCTTTGCGGCAGGCGACCTCAAACAGGCGCACAGAATCCTGTGGCAGCTCAGGGTGCGATCTCTACCTTCGTCGCCCCGTCGAGCAGCAGCGTCGTCGGATAGACGGTGGCGGTCATCTTCGAATCCTGCGCGGAGGCGGCGGGGCTCGCGTTCCCCATAGCGTCCACGATTTGAGCCTTCCGGGCATCCGACTTCACGGCGACGGCGAGGTCGCGGTTCTCGGGGGCGAAGAGCGCGATCAGACGTCGGTCCCCGGCGACGAACTCATAGGCGTGCAGGTCGCGGTCCTCGCGCAAGATGCGGCTGAAGCGCGCGCCGGCGTAGCCGTCCACGAGGGCGGCAATCGCGCCATACATAAACCGAGGGCAGAAGGTGTAGTCGAGGAAGCCGTAGTCGTTGCCGCGCGGCCCGCCGTACTCCCGGCTACAGTAAAGGAGCGCCCCGCGATTTCCGTGCGCCCAGCAATAGAGCGCTTTCTGCGCCGCAGTGGCCGCCATCTCGCGCTCGAAATCCAGCCGCCAGGCCATGTAGCCCATCTCCGTATTGACGAACACAGGGTGGTCATACCCCGCGGCGGCGTGGACGGCCCGCATGGTGCCCAGCGCGTTGGCAGTTATCGGAACTTCGCCGTGCGAGTGATAGGCCTGCCAATCCGTCAGCCCCTTGATCTCGCGCGCGATGATGCCGGTCCAGGTCGGCTCGATGAAACAGTAGCCGCCGTTGGCGATAACGGCGTTGGGGGCGGCTTTGCGGATTTCGCTGACCGTCGCGCGGAGGTAAGCTACGAACTCCTGCGGCGTGCCGCGCCAGAAGTCGCGGTTATCGGGCTCGTTCCAGACCTCGATGAAGCTCGCGTATTTGGCGTAGCGCTCGACCGAGGCGCGGGTGAACCGCCGCAGGGGCTCCTCACGTGGAGGATAGCGCCACTTGGGGTCCTTGACCGCGCGGTACTTGTCCAGGATCATCCATTCGAAGCCGGTGCCCAGTTGCAAATCGAGCTTCAGGCCCCGAGCCGCGAGGGTCTGCACGCAGGCGTCGCCCAGCTCGAAGTCGATCGGTTTCGCCTCATCGTACCAATACCCCAGCGGCCCGATGCGCACGACCTGCATCCCCAGCCGCGCGACGAGGTCGGCTTCCAGCTCGCGGGACTGCTGCTCGGTGAACTGCGGCGGATGCCCGGGGCCATAATCGTTTCCCCAATTCTGGCGATCGGGGTAGCTGCAAGTGCCCAGAAAGAACTGGTCGCCGCCGAAGGTCTCGCGGCGCTGGAGATTGGAGGGGCAGACGCTGAAGCTGCGCGGCAGGCGCCAGATCGGCTTGGCGCCAGCGAGGACGTCGAGGGTAAGCAGGTAGGTGCCCCGCCCGGTGACGGTGAAGGACAACGCTTCTTCGCCGGGAGCGGTAAGCTTCACCTGCGCGATGGGCGTTCGGTTCCAGTCCCACACGGTCAGGACGGCGCTGTCGCCGCCAGCCTTCGCGCCAACGACCGCGGTCGCCCGGAAAGGCTCGCCGAGGTCGGAGACCCAGCGGTAGGGCTTCTCCGGAGTGATGCGCGCCTCAGCATGGGCCTTGTCCGCGTTGGGGACATCCTGCCAGAGCAGCGGCACGCCGACATTGGTCAGCGCGGGCATTCCTGGCTTAAGCGAGATCTCATGGGCGTCGGCCACAAGGCAGGCCGCCAGCCTGACGACGATTGCGGTCAGCAGCAGGGCGCGCATTATGCCAGACCGTAGGACTTGGCGGCGCGGGCGCCAAGCTGACGGACGGTCAGTTCGCGCAGATCAACGGCCGGGCCGAGCGTGACGCCGCCCGGTAGCTTCTTGCCTTCGGCAAGACTCTTCTCCGCGCCCTCCAGCACGAGGGTGGTGTAGAAGCCGAGCGTGGTCGGTTGAAAGGCAGCTTCGCGCTCCGTGGCGGAGAGCTTGCCATTCTGCATGGCCAGGATTTGCTGGTAGAGCCGGCCCGGGCTGCTGATGCCGTAGCCGGTGACAGTCTTGTCCTTCTCGAAGTTGCGGAACAGCGGGTTGACCTCCAGGATGCCTTCGGCGTGCACTTCCCGGAGGCCGGGCGTGTCGAGGCCGAGGTCAATCAGGCCATCCGAGCAGATGATACGGCTGGATTGGACGGTATTGGACTCGGCCGTATTGGGCAAAGCCCAACCGCTGATGATGTGCGCCTGGGCGCCTGTCTCGAAGAGGATTTCCGTATCCACGAGGTCGTAGCCCTTGACTGGAATCGGCTTCAGGGAGGGCAGCTTCTGCGAGTAACCGGTCGCGCGCACGTGGACGGGGATGAGATTGACGATCTTCATCAGGGCATCGGCCATGTGCACGGTGAGGAACGAGACGGGCGTGTTCTTCTCGGCGAAGTCCGGGGTAGCAAAGAAGCGCGGCGAGTGGTTGGGGTCCGCCACCCACAGCTTGTCGAGCATGTAGAAGACGGCGGTCTGGAAGGTGCCGTAACGGCCATTCTGAAAGCGCGCCTCGGCTTCTTTGATGCGGGGGTCTTCGCGCTTGTGGAAATCAACGCCCAGGAAGCGCCTGGAATCTTTGGCGGCCTGGATCATCGCGTGAGCGTCCTTGGCG
The DNA here is from genome assembly GCA_903912925.1 of uncultured Verrucomicrobia subdivision 3 bacterium. GTDB lineage: Bacteria > Verrucomicrobiota > Verrucomicrobiia > Limisphaerales > UBA8199 > PALSA-1440. The sequence goes on from CAIWJG010000367.1 coordinate 14,656, forward strand.
GTGGCAGCGGTGGGTTTGGGCACGACTACGTCCAGACCGGCCTTGAGCGCGGCCAAAGTCGGAGCGCAGTGCAGGTGGTCGGGCGTGTTGACCTGGACGGCATCGAGTTTGACCTTGGCCAGGAGTTCCCGGTAGTCGGAGAAGCGGCGGCTGGGGGGCACGCCGGCGAGGTCGGCGAGCCAGTTGCGGCATTGCTCATTCGGGTCGGCGACGGCGCAGATTTCCAGGAGATGCGAATAGTGACTATGGAAGTAGAGGTGCTGGTAAATCTCGCGCACTACCGAGCCGGCGCCGATGATGCCGAGTCTAAGCTTGGTCTTCATATTGTGGTTCCCGTCTGCTTGAGGAGGAACACGGCCAAGAATTCTGCGGCCTGCCGGATTTCGTCCAGGGCGATCTGCTCCTGGTCGGAATGGGCGAAGGCGAGTTGACCGGGGCCGAAGGTCAACACCTGCATCCCGGGGTATTCGGTGGCGAAGAGCCGGGCGTCGCAGGAAACTGTCCAGCCGAGCACGGGTTCGTCTTTCCAAAGGCCGCAAGCCTTGGCCGCCGCGATGGCATTTCGGACGGAAGGAGAATCCGGGTCGCCATCAAAGGCCACGTTGTGCAGCTTCTCATAGGCCACGGTGACGACATCCTCGCCACGTTCGGACCGGCCGACTCGGCGGAGGTAGTTCTCGGCGCCGCGCTGGGCGGCCCGGCGCTGGCGCTGCATCACTTCGTTGATGTCGTGGGTGGGGACGAAGCCTTGGCC
>CAIWJG010000368.1 GCA_903912925.1 uncultured Verrucomicrobia subdivision 3 bacterium
GATGGCGAAATCCACCCCGTCCACTGATCCCGCCCCCACAAAACACGCCCGATTGGTGGTGCCCGTCGGTGGAGTGATCTGGCAGGTCAGGGTGCGCGCCGTGTTATCAAAAAACGGACCGAACTTCACCTTGCCCGAAACTAGATCGAATACGCCCCCGTCGCTGATCAGCCCAGGAATCCATCCCTCTGGCGGACGGTCTTCCACCGCATAGACGCTGGCGCCAGCCGGGGGCGCACACACCAACGAAACCGTCAGGGAAACTCCGCCCATGTAACCCGCCGGCAATTGTCGCGTCACACAGCCGGCAACCGGCGGTGTCACGGTCAGCGTGGCCGGCTGGCTGGTGGCCGTGCCCGCCCCGTTGCTGACCAGGCAACTGAACTGGCTGCCGCTGTCCGATACCTGTACGTTATGGAGCGTGTAGCTTGAGGCGCTGGCCCCGGCAATCGGTGTTGCGTTGCGCCGCCAGTAGTAACCCAAAGGCTCCGTGCCCGTGCCGACGACGCTGAATGTCACCTCCGCCCCCACCGACACTGCCTGACCCTGCGGATCCGTAATGATGCGGGGGCCGATCGCTACAGCGGGGCCGATAGAAAGCGTGAATTGCTGCGTTGCGGCAAGCGGGGGTTGGCTGGCATCTCGCAGCAGAAGTGTAAAATGGTTGGTCCCAACCTGGGTGGGTGATCCATGAAGCATACCGCCGGTCCCATCCAATGCGATGCTTTCGGGCAGACTCCCTGCGCCAATCTGCCAAGTGTAAGGTGCGGCTCCACCCTGAGCCTGAAGGTTTGCAGAATAGAAAGCTCCGACATTCCCAGGTGGCAAAACGGCCGGGGTCGTGATTTGGAGCGGCGCAGGACGCGCGAATAAGCCCACTGTCGGATCGCCCAGAAGATGGTAAATCGTGTAGTAGTATTGGCCGGAAGAGGGATATTGCTGGCGCACCCGGGCCAAACCGGCATCCATTGCTTTTCCCACTGCTAGTCCCGCCGTCTGCCCCAGGGCAGCAAATTCCCCACGCTGCAAAATGTCGTCTTCATCCCAATAGGAATTCGCCGTTGCGCCACAGTAGGCGATTCCTCGGCTGGTCGTCTGCAACCAGCCTTCGCCAAAACAGGTGCTTGCGTCAAAATCCGCTGACTCGCAGCAGTGACCGAAGACAATCGGCGCATCCAGGTTGTTGTAAAGGCCGGACAGGGCTGCAACGTTGTAGTTGTACTTTTCCCAACCGCTCCAACTGGCATGTCCGGAGTAGATCACGCCATCGGTTCCGGCATTGATGTGGGCGTTCAGTGGGGCAGCGGCCCCTCCGTTATCATAGATCAAGTCGTAAAATCGCTGATGATTGAAGTTTTGGGGCACACAATTTGAAATGCACCATTCGTGGGTTGCCGCTGCAAACTGATACTCGCTCAAGTTGTGCCCGTGGGCGATCCACGTCAAGTCCCGGTGCTTGTTGGTCTGGCTGCGGCTGACAAAGCCCGAAAGCTTCTGCACGTAATTCTGAATATCGCCGTTGGATGGCAGCGATACACGCCCCACCGTCAAATCCTTGGCCCAGTAATTTACCGAAAAGCTTTCGCCGGGGTCCATCAACGCATAGAGCAAGTCGGAACTGGTTGCCCCGCTGTAGAAGGTCGGAATCTGGCCGGTATCCCCGAGGATGATGGCATATTCGGCGCCCGACGCCTGATAGGCATTGCGCATCTGGGTTCGCACTTGATCCGCCGTAATACTCCCGGTCATGACGATTTCCTGAACATTGTAACCTTCGGACTCCTTTTGTGCTTTGAACGCCAGCATGCCATCCCGCAACGACTCATGCGTCACCAAAAGAATGGTGTTCTGACTTTGTGCGGAACTGAGGCTGGCGTTCAAGCGCGTCGCGCTGCCGGCCCCCACCACGACGTTGGAAACGGTTTTGGTTTGATACCCCGGCGCACTAAACACCAAATCGTAGGTGCCCGGCAATAGCAGACGATGATAGTCGCCCACGTGCGGATCCGTGCAAACCCAATGTTCAATCCCCGCCGCCTTGACCGTCGCGCGCAAAGGCTGGCCCGTGCCTGCATCCGTGACCACTCCTTCCACGCCGCAATGAACGGCTTCGATGAAGCTTAACATTGATTCCATGTTGTCGGCCCAATAGTTCGGGAGCTGGCTGGCTGGCGGCATTTTCACATTGGCCAACTCGATGGTCACCTCGGTGCAGCCCGGGTAGCGATAATGCCAGTCCTGTATCCCGCCGCTGACCACATACCAGACGGCCCCGTTCACGATGCCTTGGGGAAAGACCGAGCTCGCCCACATCGGCGGGTTATGAGAGGAATACGTGCGGGAAACCTGCTCGGTCCAGCCATCGTCTGGCGTCGGCGAATCCACCGATCCTCGGGCATCGTTGTCATACGGATAGTTGACCACCAGCGACCCGGTATGGAAATTGGCGGCCAGGGTGAAACTGTGGTTGGTGCCCAGCTTCATCAGGTTGACCACCTCCGGCGGACGCCCGGCAGTTTGTATCGCCGGGCCAAAAACTGGATTGCCCAGATTGGCGGTGGATCCTTCTGGAAAGGACCGATTCAGGTCGTAGCCGGTGGCGTTGTTGCGCGTGCCGGCTTCCAATCCATCCGGGTTGAGCAGAGGCAGAATCCAGATCTCCGTCGAGGCCACCAGGTTGGCGATCCGCGTGTTGGTCGCTGCTCCGTTCAACAGCAGGTCAGTCAAACGCAGGCTCAATTCAACCCCCACCGGCTCATCTCCGTGCAACGTGGATCCCAGACGGACTCGCGATTTGCCCAGTTCCGCATCCGGATTGGTCGTGATCTTCATGGCCCACAGTTCCCGCCCTTGCACCGATTGACCGATGGACGTTAGACGGCAGATGTCCGGATGCGCCGCCGCATACGCCTGCAAATCGGAGGTCAACGTGCCGTAGCTATGATACCCGCTAAAATCCTTCCCGCCGGGTGCGGGCTGAATCTCCACTTCCTGAAACGGGAAACCCGCCGCTTGTAATGCTTGCACCTCCTCGTCGCTGGCATAAACCACGACCGTATTTCGGGTGACCTGATCAATCTCATAACCATCAGCGATGATCCGGCTGACGTCGTCTTGCCCGCGGATCGTGACCAACAAAACGTGCACCAACCCTGGGCGCGGCCCTGCCGCCTTCGGCAGCGGCGGCGGGCTATAAGTCACTTGCAAGTGGAGCTTCTCAGGATACTGAACCAGTCCCTGTTGCGCATGATAAGCAAAAGGCCGTGCGATGATGTCCACGTAATCGCGCCCCCGTTTGCGGTACTGATGCACCTCCAAGCTGCCGTCCCGGGCTTTTTGAAATTGCGCCCCCTTGGCGGCCCCGTAAGCGCTTCGGTCCACCACAAACGAACGCCCCTGCGCCGCCGCCAGCGTCTTCGGGACGGGCGGTTGCTGTGGCCAGATGAGATGACTCACGGCGAACTGGCGCAGGTCTTCCTCTGTCACCGTGACTGAGGCGTCTATCCCAGAGGGAATTTCCAGTGTGTAAAACACCGTCGGCAGCGCTGGGCGGCCGCATTCGTTGTCGTTCCCGCAGTCCCCCAAGGCGAGTCTGCTGTAGGTCTGGCCATCATCGCCCCTCTCCAAGCGGAGGGCAGGCTGTGCCAGCGAGAGCACAACCTGCGCTCCTCTTTCCGTGCGTTCCGACCTCTCTGTCCGGACACCTTCAGCCGCGTCGGAGGAGGCGACTCCCGAAAAGATTGCCACCGCGACTATCACGGCCAACCAGGGTGACAAAGGGGTATTCGAACCAAGTTGCATTCTCATACTATTCCATTCTCTGTTGGCCTGTGGAAAGACCGAGCTTTCCGCACCACCCAAGGTCCGGGAGGCAAATGGCCGGTCGTGTATCCCGCACGCCGGCCATTTGTTGCAAGTTAACACCAAGCGCCGACAAACAGACGGAGCTTGAACGTTTTCGTGACTAAGGCACCAGAACGGCCTGATAGAAACGGTTGCCGCGACATGGTACACTGGTGTCCACCCATAATTGCGGTGAGTTAGTGAGCACCACCGTGCCAACCGCAGTCCATGTTCCTCCGGAGACCACCGGACTCCACTCCATGCGCCACGTCTGCCCCACCGTGCCCGTGAGCGTCATCCCGCAATAAAGTTCCGCTGACAACTGCAATATCGGGTTGAAACCCCGCTGCCCCGTGATCGTGACATCCACCCCGTCGAAACTGCCCGACCCCACCAGCGTGCCGCTGCAACTCGTGTTGACCGTGTAGCAAAATGTCCGCGGAGTGTTGTCAAAGAACAGACCCCACCTCACTTTATGGCTGACCGCATCATAACTGCCGCCTTGCGTAATCCCGGAAGCCGTGCAGCCCGCGGGAATCATTTCCTCGACTGCATAAACGCTTACACTGGGATCCGGAGTTGCTGTCAGGCAAACCGTGCTGCCTGTGATTGAAGAAGTCACCGTACTGGCGCCCTTACTTGCGTCATCCCCGAATCCCTTAGCGCAGTTGTACCAACACAGCGGCGCAGACTGCGCGGGATCGCAGCAATAATGCTCCCCGCTCTTCCAAAGGTAACCGCAGCGGGTCACGTAGCCGATCGGGATGGGATTCGGCGGACAAGTCCAAGTTGTTCCGTTCTTCCAGGCTGCCCCGTAGGACGTTACTTCCCCAATCCGCATATACCAATCGCCGCTGTTGCCAGGAAGGTCCGCCGGATGAGTCACATAGATGATTGCGTCAAGGCAAGTGCTACCGCAAATGGTGGAGTTGACCCCGTCAGCCGAGCCAGTGCCGCCGAAGCAGACACGGTTCGTTGGCCCCACAGGAGGGGTGAGTTGGCAGGTGAGCGAGCGGGCCACGTTGTCGAAGAACGGCCCCCACTTCACTTTCCCATTGACATCCACAGCGCCTCCATCACTGATCGTGCCCACGACCCATCCCGCTGGCGGCACATCCTCAACCGCATAGACGCTGGTGTTTGATGATGGAACTGCGGCATCCGTCACCGTCAGGCTGACACCAGGCGTGTAGCCCGCCGGTAGCTGGCGTGTAACGAAGCAGGATGTAATAGTCGGCTGCGTAACCTGGAGGCTCTGTCCAGCAATGGTTACCGTGCAGGAGCGGGTGCCGCCAGTGTTGTTCGCCGTCGCGGTCACGGTCACCGAACCACTCCCGGTGCCGCTCGTGGGCGATACCGTGAGCCACGAAGTACAGGGATTGCTCAGCCCCCAAGTACAGCCTGCGGTCCCCGTCACCGCTATTACCTGGCTGCCGCTAGCCGCTGTCGGACCCCAACTGGTCGGGTTGATCGTGAAGGTTCCGCCTGCCCCAGCCGCCTGATTGACTGTGAAGGTCTGGCCCGCAATCGTGACCGTCCCCGAGCGCGCCACCGCGCACGCCGGATTGGCGGTCGCCGTCACCGCGGCCGAACCGCTGCCCGTGCCGCTGGTCGGACTCACCGACAGCCAGGCTGCATTCGCCGTGGCGCTCCAGGCACAGCCCGATCCACTGGCCGTCACTGTCACTGCTTGGCTACCGCCGCTGGCCGTCGGACTCCAACTGGTCGGGTTGATCGTGAAGGTTCCGCCTGCCCCAGCTGCCTGATTGACTGTGAAGGTCTGGCCCGCAATCGTGACCGTCCCCGAGCGCGCCACCGCGCACGCCGGATTGGCGGTCGCCGTCACCGTGGC
>CAIWJG010000369.1 GCA_903912925.1 uncultured Verrucomicrobia subdivision 3 bacterium
GATCAGAGGTACTACGGGGAGACTACGGCGGGGCTACCAACATATCAGCACGACTGACTGGTGACAGGTGGCGAACGGTGCGGGGCAAATGGTCTGGCTTTCGCGCAGCCAAGCCAGGTTCGCAGAGCTCACCGAGGTGTGGGAAGCCGGTAAAGAGCGAGGGCCCAGGCGCAGTCTGGCACGCCTGACCTTCACATGGGCACGCGCCAATCCCGGAGAACCATGATGCTACCCCGCGTAGGCTATCAGCAGCATTCCACCGAAAACAGCGAAGAGCCCGTGTTCCACCGTCGGTGACTGTGGTTTAAGCGCTTAACTCCAACTTCTGGTTCTCTCTTTGGAGCTCAACGTGAGCCACGCAGGTAACCGCGAATTTGTCGGCCTATGCCCCGAAAACGCTGATTTTCGTGCTCAGTGATGTCCCGCAGGGGCATAACTGCTGCCACTGAGAACAGCGAAGAAGCAGGGGCTAACCGCCATAATAGGTGACCCCAGCTTGATCTCTACCCGCTTTGACGACCGCCGTGCCACAGGGCTGGCCGGCGGGTGGGAGGTCCTCCGCATTTTCGGGCGCCGCAAGAAAGCGCCCTTGTTGCGCAGGGGCCACGAGCTGTTTGAGTCAGTCAAATCTGACTTGGGGTCCTCGCGAATATACGCCCACGCCTCCTCGCTGGAGTGCCAAACGCCCCGGAAGGTCGCCCGCGCCACATTTCGCGCGCTTCTCCACGAGGCCAGGGAACGACTTCCCGGGCTGGAATGCGCCCGGGTCAGGACGGTCATCACAGGCACCGAACTCATCAAGCCCATTACCGCCGAAGACATCGGTATTATGACGCTAGAGCGACCCGCTCGCCACGTAAGTTCATGTACAGCCCGCGCCGCCTCTGCGAAGCTCCCATCCCAAGTTCCGGGCGCCCAGCAACCTCCTGCACCTCTCGTTTATGCTTATTCTCGACGTCAGCCGCCCCAAGCCTCTCGGCCTGGTCCTGCGTCTGGCTTGTTACCCAACGCATCCGACCGCCCGCTTCGCGCGCTCTCGCGCCCGCAAACGAAGCCTTCAGGCTGGACACTCCGGGGTAGGAGATTAAGAATGGCTTCAGCATATGCGTTTGGGGTCGATGACAATAAGCCGCGTCCATTTCCCTGTGACCACCCTTGGCTTCGGGCGGCGAGTAGGCTTATGGGCTCAAGGATGCTCGATTCGCTGCCCCGGCTGTATTAATCCTGACACGTGGGATTTCGCCGGCGGCTGGAAGGTTACAGTCGAGGAGTTGCTGACCCTCACGAGGCGGTGGCTGCCAGCGGCAGACGGTATCACTATCACGGGCGGAGAACCCTTCGACCAACCCGCCGGCCTCCAAGCTCTGGTCCAGGCTCTTCGTCGGGAGTTTGGCGGCGATATACTGGCTTTCTCCGGCTACAACCACGAAGTCTTGTTCGCCAAGTACCCGGCTATTGTTCAGCACCTGGATGTGCTGATCACAGGGCCTTTCGACCTCAGCGCTGGTCAACGCCTGTATCTGCGGGGCTCAGATAACCAACGAGTCTTCCTGCTCAGCCCCAAAGCTAAATCACGCTATCCCGCAGACATAGACGTCCGCCGCTGGGAAGGCCCGCGGCATCTGGATTTCTTCTTTGACGGCGCGGATGCGTTTATGGCGGGTATTCCCAAGCCGGACTTTCCCGTCACGCTGCGGCGCGGCCTGGCATCGGTGAACCTTGGGTGCAGCCTGGTAACCCACAAGCCTGCCCGAAAGGAGTCGGCGGCGTTTCGGAATCAACATGAGTAACCTGATCAAACGGTGCCGTTGCGGATACGAGAATCCCGAGAGCGAGTCTTTCTGCCTTCAGTGTGGGCAACCTATTCTTGATCTGGAGGCAGCTCATCCCGCCCCGAGTGCGCAACCGGCGCGCCTCCCACCGCCGCTAGCCCGTGGCCAAAAGAAATGCCCCCACTGCGGCACGCTGAACGAAGCTTACGCGATGCTCTGCACGTGCGGCAGACCGCTTGAGGCTAAAGACCTGCCCACCGAAACATCTCGAGCCGACGAACCGGTCGCAGCACCACCCGGCATTGCTCCGGCTCCCCCGCCGGGCAGCGTTCCCACGCCAACGAATGCACCGGAAGTCACTGTGAGGGAAAGCCGTCTGTACCTGGTCGTGGGGGCCACGCAATACGAATGTCACGAGGGGGACGTTCTCGGGCGGGAAGGCACTATTGCCAGCCAGGTGTTCAATTCCATCAAGACCGTCTCACGCAGGCATGTCAGCATCTCAAAGCAGAACGGCCAATGGCGCGTTGCGGCCTTGCCCGGAGTGGCGAACAAGACCTTGCTTGATGGCCATGATCTGTCCGCTGCCGGCGCGGCGCTGGCCGGCGACCACACCTTGAGAATGTCCTCCCAGTGCGAAGTGAAGCTGAGGGTGCTCCCATGACACTTTGGACGTGCGATATGGCCTGGGCATCGCACCCTGGAAGCGTCCGCCCGAATAACGAGGATGCCTTGCTGGCCGGCAGCGCGGCGGCAGGCGCCGAGCTGATGCAGGTGCAGGAGCGGCGAATCGAGTCGAGCGACGGCCTCTTGCTGGCGGTAGCCGATGGGGTCGGCGGCCACAATGCCGGCGAGGTTGCCAGCCGTGAAACGGTCCAGTTCCTCGCGCAGATGGCGGAGCGGACCTCGGAGATGTTGGCCGATGGGTTGGTCCGGCTGCACGACCACCTTCTGCGCCTGGCTGACAGCCGTCTGGACTGGTCAAGCATGGGATCAACGGTTGCGGGACTCATGGCGGGACCCCAGGGACTGTGGACTTTCCACCTGGGCGACTCACGCGTTTACCAGTTGCGCGACCGGTTCATGGAGCTGCTGACGGAAGATGATAGCCTCGCCTCGGTTCTCATCCAGGCCGGCCAACTCGCCGCGCACGACCCGCGTCCAGAGGGCAGCAATGCGCTCACACAGTTCCTGGGGGTCACGGATTTGCAGTCGCCTCTCCAGCCTCACATCCAATCCGTCAAACTTTCCGGGCTGCGGCGTTTCTTGCTTTGCACCGATGGCTTATCCGACGCATTGAGCCTGGATGAAATGGAAGCCTGCATGGCCGGTGACGCTCGGCCGGCAGCAGCGTGCGAGGCGCTGCTGACGCGAGCCTTGCAGGCCGGCGCCCGAGACAATGTCACCATGATCGTTGCCGATATTCACAACCCAGCGAACTGATCATCTGCCCCCCGCCTCAAACCAATAACGGAATCAACGCCCAATGAACGAAGCTGAATTCACTAAAGACGTCGCCACGCCCCGCTGGGCCAAAGACCTGCTCCGGTTCCTGCCAGTAAAGGCCCAATTCATTCTTTCGGGCAACATCCGGGACTACTACCCCTTTCCGCGTGGCGAGTCGGGGCCGACGGAGGTCACCGCCAGCGCGTGCGCCCAGTACCTGCCGCTGCCGCTGCCAAACTACGTGACCGAAGTGCTGCGCCTGGCGGGCTACGAGATGTTTCTCGGCTATCACCCCATTGATGGATTCTATGTGATCGTGCCGCGCGGAGAAGATGCCGAGGCCGCGCGCAAGCGGGCCAGCGACCTGTTCAAGCTCAGCCCGGATGCCGGCGGCGGCTTCAAATGCAGCCTGCAAAAGGCGCTTGAGATGGTCGAAAAGGTGGTCACCTGCCGGGAGGCGGCCTGCGCGGTGCTGCTGGACTTCGCCTCTCGCTACCACAAGCGCGTGGACTCGCTGGACGATAAGGAGCATGAGTTTTACACCCGCGCGCTCGCCCTTTGCCACAAGGCGCAGCCGGTGATGACGCCGAAGATGGCGGCGGCGCTGTTCAACCCGGTGATCTGGATGTGCGACAAGGAAAACGATCTGCCCGACTGGCTGGTGCTGAACAACCCGCGGTTGCGGGCCATCACGCTGCCGAAACCCGACCATATCATACGGGGCGCCCTGGTGAGCCAACTGACCTCCGGCCTGCCCGGCTTCAAAGAGACCTCCGAGCAGAAGCGCAAGCAGCTTCATGAGGTCTTCAACGAGCAAACCGAGGGGCTTTACCTCACGGATGTCATTGCCGTCGTCCAGCTTTGCCGGCGGGAGAAGCTCGGGTTTGAAGAGATTGGCGAGGCGGTCCGGCGCTACAAGCTGGGCGTAACCGAAGACCCCTGGAAGCGGCTGGACCGTGAGAAGATCGCCAAAGGGGAAGAGACCATACGCGAGCGGGTCAAAGGGCAGCACCAGGCGGTGGTCAAGGCCCTGGACATCATCAAGCGGGCGGTCACCGGCCTGTCTGGCGCGCAAGGCTCGAAAGTGGGCGGAAAGCCGCGCGGCGTGATGTTTCTGGCCGGCCCCACTGGCACCGGCAAAACCGAGCTGGCCAAGACGCTCACCGAGCTGCTCTTCGGCGATGAGCGCGCCTACATCCGCTTTGACATGAGCGAGTTTAGCCAGGAACACGCCGACCAGCGGCTGATCGGCTCGCCTCCGGGCTACATCGGTTCCGATATGGGCGGCGAGCTGACCAACGCCATCCGGGAGAAGCCTTTCAGCGTCGTGCTCTTTGATGAGATCGAGAAGGCCCACCCGCGCATCCTGGACAAGTTCTTGCAGGTTCTCGATGACGGCGTCTTGACCAGCGGCCGGGGCGAGCGCGTCTATTTTAGCGAGTCGGTCATCATCTTCACCTCGAATCTCGGCATTTACAAACTGGACGACGAGGGCCGGCGCGTGCTCAACGTCAAGGACGATGAACCCTACGAAACCATCGAGCGCCGGGTGCGCGGCGAAATCAGCAACTATTTCAAGACCCAGATCAACCGGCCCGAGCTTCTCAACCGCATTGGGGAGAACATCGTCGTGTTCGATTTCATCCGCCCCGAGGTGGCGACGCAGATTTTCGACAAGATGCTCGCCAACATCCTCGAACGGCTGGCCGACCGGCAGAAGGTCCGCATCGAGATTCCCGACGGCGTACGCGACCAGTTGCGGGCGCACTGCCTGAAGGACCTCAGCAACGGCGGACGTGGCATAGGCAACCAGCTCGAAGCCTGGTTCATCAACCCGCTGGCCCGGGCACTGTTTGAAGCCAATCCCCCTGAAGGCACCACGCGCACCCTGGAATCACTGGCGGAAAAGGACGGCGTGCCGACGGTGACACTCGGCTGAATAATAAATGAATAATCCACAATCCCCAGCAGCTTCTTCCGAGGTCACGCTGCGCGAAGCCGCGACCGCCGGCCCCACCACCACTCCTGGCAGCGAGGCCACACTGATCGAGACGCCGGGTGCCGCCAGTCCCGCAGCCGTGGTGCTGACGGCTGGCTTCGAGATTGACGGCTGGTGGTTGCGCGAGACCATTAAAGTGACCAGTGGGGAGGCCGACTTGTGGGTTGCCACAGGCAAAGACGGTCAGACGGCGGTGGTGAAGGTGTTTCGCTGGGGGCTGCGTCCCAAAGCCGAGATTGAAGCCAAGCTCGTGAAGGTCTCGCGGGCGCAGGTGGTCGAGGTCTATGGGCGGGGGGTGGTGCCGGACGGCAGGCATTACGAAGTCCTGGAGCACATCCGGCACGGAACACTGGCCGACCTGGGCAAAGGCGGCCTGCCCCCAGCGCGAGTCAAGGAAGCACTCAAGGAGCTGGCGGATGCGGTCGAGGCGCTGCACGAGGTCGGCATTCTGCACCGCGACCTCAAGCCTGCCAACGTGCTGGTGCGAACCGTGGAGCCGTTGGACCTCGTGCTGACCGATTTCGGGATTTCGAGCCTGGCAGAGTTGTCCTTGCACGCCACCAGTGCCCACCGCACGGCGGCTTACAGCGCCCCCGAGGCGATGACAGGGGTGGTGAGCCGGGCCAGTGATTGGTGGAGCGTCGGGGTGATGGTCCTGGAGCTGTTGCGCGGGGCGCACCCGTTTGCGGGATTGGACGAGCGGGCGGTGAATTTCCAGTTGGTGATGCGCGGGATCGAAGTGCCGCCCGACTTGGCTCCGGATTGGGCACTGCTGGTCAAAGGGCTGCTGACGCGCGACCACGCAAAGCGGTGGGGTGCCGAGCAGGTGCGCGGCTGGCTGGAGGGCAAGCGAAACCTGACGGTGCATTACACGACGGCGGCGGCGGCAGCCGTCGCCAGCCAGAAGCCTTATCGGTTCCAGGGGCAGGAATATGGCGATGCCGCTAGCCTGGCCGTGGCCCTGGCCGAGCATTGGGAAGAGGGCGTGAAGCACTGGGGTCGCGGCTATCTGCTGCAGTGGGTTGAGAAGCAGTTGGGAGACCAGGATTTGGCGATACGCCTGCACGATGTCCAGGATGACAAGGGACTGATCGGATTGGAGACGCAACTGGCGGCGGCAGCGCTGGTGATGAACCCGGAGCTGCCGCTGAGCTACAAAGGGGAACTGGTGACGGCAGGGTGGTTGGGGGGTAACTGGGAGGCTGGACGGCAGGTGCTGGAAAGCCAATTGCCGCTTTGGCTCAGGCGGCTACGCGGCGAGGCGTGGTTGGAAGAGGCAGCGAAGAGGTGGAAGGAAGGAGTGAACTACCTCGGAATGGCGGGGCTGAAAGTTGACACCGACGCGGCCGGACGGCTGTTGGCCTCGGGGGATCGGGCGGTGGTGGACGAGTTGGTGGCGGAGCGCCGTCGGAAATACACTGCGAGCCGCAAAGAGAGTTTGACCGCGTTGCTGCGAAAAGAGCCGTTGGAGTTTCACGAAGCAGTCCTCCTGGCGACGGTGGAGGAGAAGGAGCTTTGCACACCGGAGCATATCCTGGTCGAGGAGAGCCTCGCGTGGCTGGACCAGCAAGGGGTGAAGTATGACCGGAAAGAAGCGACGCAATTGATACTAGCAAGGGATTGGGGGGTGTTGACTCCCAAGTGGGAAGCGCAGAGGCAGCGGGTTTGGCTGGCCAAGTTCGCGGCGCTCGAAAAGGCGTTGGCCGCGACTGAGCCTGAGTACTTGGAGGCAGTCCTGGGTGCGACAGCCGAGCCAGAGTGCTTTTGGGCCGATGCCTTCGAGAAGGGACACGCGTATCTCCACGGGCAAGGCGTGCCGGCTGATCCCGTAACGGCTGTAAAGTGGCTGCACCAGGCCGCCAGCGAGGGCGATGCCAGAGCCCAGATCGAGATGGGCGGCTGCTATTGTCGCGGCGCTGGTGTTGCCGAGAACAAGGTTGAGGGCGTGCGTTGGATTCGCCTGGCTGCCGAACAGGGAGATGTTTCTGCGCAGCGTATTCTCGGGTTCTGCTACTCCAACGGGGAGGTTGTTGCCGAGAACAAGGTTGAGGGCGTGCGCTGGTATCGCCTGGCTGCCGAACAGGGAGACGCTTCTGCGCAGGTTAGCCTCGGGTTCTGCTATGCCAACGCGCAGGGTGTTGCCCAAGACCAGGTTGAGGCCGTGCGCTGGTTTCGGCTAGCCTGGATTTCCACGGAGAGGAATTGAGCTAACACGGCCGGCTCCAGCGGGAGTTCGGCAACGGCGAGTTGCCCGCCGATTTAGCGGCCAGAGTGGGTGGTTAATCGAAGTCGGCGACCCTCCCACCAAGGGATGGC
>CAIWJG010000370.1 GCA_903912925.1 uncultured Verrucomicrobia subdivision 3 bacterium
ACCAGTCCAGGCCGGTTCTACCGCCTGAAAGCTGATTTGCCATGACGCTTACACAAGGGGAGTTGGACCTGCGTCTCCAACCTGCTGAATGAGCAACCAAAAACCCACCCCAAGCTCAGGAGGGGTTTAGGGCTGCTCTAAAGTCGGTCCGGGCCATTCCAAACCCGAGACCCGAAGACCGAGGTCCGAATTGATAGCCACCCCGGAGGAGCAGCAGCCAATCGAATTAGGCCATTCTCGGAATTCGGATTTCGGCCTTCTTTCGGGTTTCGGCCTTCGGTCTTCGGATTTCAGGGCTGCAGAACATGATCTTCCCTCAACTGGCCGGACTTTAGAGTAGCCCTGGGAGGTATTGCCGTTGTGTCAATTGTGAGGACTTGTGGACATTTGTATGGTAAGTAGGCTGACTATGGATCTGAAGAAGGCGCTCAGCATCGAGGACCTGCGGGTGATCGCGCGTAAACGTGTGCCGCGTTTTGTCTTTGATTACGTGGCCGGCGGCTCGGAGGACGAAGTCACGCTGCAAGGGAACCGCGAATCGTTCGAGCGCCTGCGATTCCGGCCGCGCACACTCGTGGACGTGTCGCAGCGAAGCCTGCACACCACGATCCTCGGGGGCCCGTCCAGGCTGCCAGTGATTGCGGGCCCCGTTGGACTGCTCGGACTGTCCTGGCGTCACGGCGACATGGAGATGGCGCACGCCGCAGCAGCCGCGGGCGTTCCATACGGGGTGTCCACCGTTTCCATGGACTCCCTGGAGGATATCGCGCGCGAGGCCGGCGGGCGTCTTTGGTTCCAGTGCTACGTGTTTCGTGAACGGGCCATCACCGAAGCCCTGATCCGGCGCGCGGCGGCAGCTGGCTACGAAACGCTCATTATCACCAGTGACTTCCCGGTGGCCGGCAAGCGTGAGCGCGATTTGCGCTCGGGGCTGCTGCCCGCGAACCAGCTCACGCTCCGCACCAAGCTCGATATTCTGTTGCATCCGCGCTGGCTGGCAAGCGTTGCCACCCAGCGGCCGCGCTTCGTCAATCTCGAGCGCGAACTCGGTGCCGGCCGCGACGCCGCCTCGTTCCTCACGTCGAACATGTTCGACCCGGCGCTCGATTGGGACGACTTCCGCCGCTTCCGCGACCTGTGGAAAGGCAAGCTCTTGCTCAAAGGGGTGCTGCGGGCGGAGGACGCAGCGCGCGCAGTCGCTTGCGGCGCTGACGGAGTGGTGCTCTCCAACCACGGCGGCAGGCAGCTTGACGGTGCGATCAGCGGGATGGACGCCCTGCCCGAGGTCGTCCGTGAAATCCGCGGCCGTGCCTCAATCATCGTGGATGGGGGCGTGCGGCGCGGCAGCGACATCGCCAAGGCCCTGGCGTGCGGTGCGGAAGCGGTCATCCTGGGCCGTGCCGTCAACTACGGACTGGCCGCGGGCGGTGCTGCGGGCGTTACGCGCGCACTGGACATCCTGCGCGACGAGTTTGATCGCACGCTGGCACTCAACGGTTGTTGCCGCCCGGCTGACTTGTCCCCCGACCTGATCACGACCGTGTAGCCCAGGCGGCGCGGCGCCGTTTAACAGATACGCCTCCCCAGCGGCTTGACGCTTGCCACGGCCTTGCCCAACATCCAGCCCATGAGACCGCTTCCTGTCGCCTTTGTCTGCCTGTCCGCGTTGCTCGGGTTCTCTGCCGCCGCAGCGCCGGCGTCGGCTCCACAGTACATCCGGCAAGTGGACCTGATTCACTTCTCGCACACGGACTACGGCTTCACCGATCACCCCGCGGTCTGCCGCGACATGCAACGCCGTTACCTCGACCTCGCACTGGACGCGGCCCGCGCCTCCGCCAAGGCGCCGGACGGATCGCGGTTCAAATGGACCGCCGAGACCACCATTGCGGTCAATGATTGGTGGCAGACCGCTAGTGCCGAGCGCCGCAAGCAGTTCCTCCAGTCCGTGCGCGCAGGCCAAATCGAGGTCTCCGCGCTTCCGCTGAACAACACGCCCTTCCTCAATCACGATCAATGGCACACCATGACCCACTGGCTGCCCGAGGACTTATGGAAGCAACTTAACCCTCAAACTGCCGTGCAGAACGATGTGAACGGCTTCCCGCGTGCCGGCGCCAAGGAACTGCTGGACCGCGGCATCCACTTCCTGTTTTCCGGCATCAACAGCGACAGCGGCGGCCCGCCCATGCCCCGCCTCACCGCGTTCTGGTGGAAACAGCCCGATGGCCGGCGGCTGTTCGTCTGGCTGAGCCTAAGCTACGGCGACGGCTTCTTCCTGTTCGATCCCGTCGAGTGGCGTCGTGGTCCGGTGCCGCTGGCCGCCGATGCGCGGTATCGTCCGCCGCGCCCCGGTGACATTCTCAAGCCTGACGAGGCCTCCGTGCGCAAGGCCCACCAGCGTTGCGTCGAGCGGCTGAAGCAATTCGAGCGCGATGGCTACCGGCATTCTGTCCTGCCCGTCTCTATGACCAGCATGTGGCGCTATGACAACGATCCCCCGTTCCCGCCGCTCGCGGATTTCGCCGCCGCCTGGAACCGGCTCGGCCTCGAGCCCAGGCTCAAACTGGTCACCGTGACCGAAGCGATGAAGGACCTCGAGAGAGTCGCCGGCCCGACTGCTCCGGAATACGAAGGGGAGTGGACCGACTGGTGGGCCAACGGTACGGCCTGCGCGCCACGCGAAGTCGCCGCCAGCCGCGCCGCCAAGCGCTTCCTGGCCGCCGCGCAATCGCCCGTCTGGGGACCGCTCCCGCCCTCCGCCCAGCGCACCATCCAGGACCTCACCAAGGACCTCTGCCTGTTCGACGAGCACACGTGGGGCTCAAGCATGAGCGTTGCGCTGCCCTACAGCCTCGATACCCAGGGGCAGTGGAACGAGAAGAGCCGGCTGGCTTGGCGTCCCATGGCCTTGTCACAGTGGCTCCTCTCGCAGCGCGCCCGCACCCGCCTGATCGGTGAAGGGGAAGGCCTCTGCCTGGCGAACCCGACCCGCGGCGCCTTCAGTGGATGGGTTACGATGATCAGCACCTGCCTGCGCGACGACTATCGTTCGGTGACCGACCCGGCCACCGGCGCGCGCGCGCGGCTGGAGTTCTACCCCGGGGTGCAGCCCTGGGGCCGTCCCCAAAGCCCGAAGGAATTCAGCCGCGAAGATGTCTCCGCCGTCTTCCCCGACCAATCGCCGAACCGCCATGCCCGCTTCTGGGTGGAACGCCTCGATGCCGCGGCCATCAAGCGCTTTCAGCTCAGCAAGGAAGAGGTTCAAGACACGCCGCCATCGCCGGACAAACCAGTGGTCACCGTGGATGAAAACGGCTGGCCCGCTTCGGCCACGTGGACCGGCATGAAGCAGCCGCTGTTCACCTCCGGCCTCGGGGACTTTGTGGCCGTGAAAGTGAAAGCCTTCGCGCCCCGGTTCGCGCTCGCGGATATCTGGAACACCGGCGACGCGGCCAAGCGCGAGAAGTTGCGCGCGGAGGAATTGGAAGAAGTGCCCGCCAGGCCTGGCGGTCCCGCCACCGTGCAGGAGACCCCGCACACGATCCGCTACACCCAACCCCTCGAACACCCGCGTCTCGGGTGGGCCACGCGCCAGCTTGAGGTCTGGAAACGCCAGCCTCGCGCCCGCCTCACCTTCCGCCTCAACCGCCTGTCTTCCTTCGCGCCGGAGATGTTCTACATCATTTCGCCCCTGCCCTGCAACGGCACGCTGCCGCGTATGAGTTGCGGCGGCCTGCCCTTCACGCCGTTTACGGATCAACTGCGAGGCTCCTGCCGGGACTACTACGCCATCGACGGCTGGGCCGACTATTCGCTGCCCGACGGCCATTGGCTCTGGGTTAGTGCCGACGCCCCGCTGGTCACCTTCGACCGCCCTCAAGCACTAGCCCACCTCACCCAGCCCCCCACGCGCACCGGGCGCCTGCTCGCCATGATCTACAACAACTTCTGGTACACCAACTTCCTCGGCGACGAGCCAGGCGTGATGGAGTTCCAGTTCGACCTAGCCTGGCGACCGGACGCCGGCGGCGACCCTGCGGCATTGGCCGAAGCTCTCACCGGCGAGCCCGTAGCGGTGATCAACCCCGCCCTGCCGGAACAACCGTCCTTCATCGAACGTCTCTACCAGCCGTAGCACCCAGCCCTTCGAATACCCTTCGGATACCCTTCGGATACCCTTCGGATGCCATTCGGATCGGTTCGTCATCTCCTCCCAATCAGCCCTATAGCACAGCCGCCTCCGAGCTAACTCCCTTCGCGTTTCGCACGCCAAAAGGTCGGCAGAGTGAGCCGCTACAGTCGCCAGACACCCGGGTTCCTCCCTTCCCTCCGCCGTAAACCGCTGAAGCGGTTGGGGAGTCTGTTCGCGTGCCACACCCACCTCGCTGAAGCGAGGTGTCTGGAGTTTGGACGTATTCTTCTGAACTCGCGGTTCCGAATGGCGTAGAACCTGGGGTCAGTGGAACCGATCTGCCTCCAGGGCCGCATGCTCTCGGGCGATGATCTGAGGGAGTTGCGCGCGTTAATCGCGCAGCATCCCGACTGGCATCGCACGGCGCTTTCGCGTCATCTCTGCGAACTTTGGAACTGGCGCAACGGTGCGGGCCGACTCAAAGACATGGCGGCGCGCACCTTGCTTTTGAAGCTCCAGGCGCGGGGGATGATTAAGTTGCCACCGCCCCAGACCCGCACGAGTCGGCGGTGCGCGCAAGCGCCACCGGTCTTTGAGCCGGAGTGGCTGCCCGCCCCGCCAACGTCCATCGACGAGCGCCTGGCGGCATTGCAACCCGTGAGTGTGGGACAGGGGGGACAATCAGCGCGCGGTGTTTGGCGAACCGCGATCAGCGATTTCTCATTCCCGTGGGCGGATTTGGGCCTTTTCTTCTACTCCCGCGCTTGAAGTTCGGGCGGGGTTGCTCTACACCTTGCGCCAATGAGCGATGCGATTGCGCCGAAGTTGTCGAAATGGCCTTTCTTTGTGGGGGACGGTCTCCTGCTGGGCACGGCTTACCTGGTTGAGCACCAAAGCAAGTTCGCGCCGGGACATTGGGAGCTGTGTTTGGTCGTGCTGTGCGTGGCGGGCGGGGCATTGCTGGCTGTAACGCCGTTTCTGCTCGAATACGCCGCGCTCGTCAAGGTGGCGCAGGCGGGGGCGCTGAGCACGGTGGTGTCCGAATTGAAGAATCTGGAGGGTATCGCCAACCAAATTAGCGGAGCAACCGGCAAGTGGCAGGATGCGCAGGAGCAGGCGGACAGAACCGCAAGGGGCGCCAGGGAAATCGCGGATCGGATGACCGGAGAAGTAAAGTCGTTCACGGAGTTCATGCAGCGCGCCAATGACAGCGAGCGGGCCAACTTGCGGCTGGAGGTGGAGAAGTTCAAGCGCGGGGAAGGCGAATGGCTGCAGGTGCTGGTGCGAACGCTCGATCATGTGTACGCGTTGCACCAGGGCGCATCCCGGTCCGGTCAGCCGAAGCTGGCCGAGCAGGTGGGGAATTTCCAGATGGCTTGCCGTGACTCAGCGCGCCGAGTCGGGCTGGCACCGTTCACGGCGAATGAGGGTGAGCTATTTGATGCGCAGCGGCACCAGTTGGCCGAGGAAGGCGCCAAGGCGCCTGCGGATGCCGTTGTTGCGGAGACGATTGCGACGGGCTACACGTTCCAGGGCAGATTGGTGCGGCCCGCACTAGTGCGCCTCGACGAGGGAAAAGCTGAAAACATCGAACATCCAATCTAAAGACCGGTCAGTTGAGGGGGGATCATGTTCGGCAGCCCTGAAATCCGAAGGCCGAAGGCCGAAGACCGAAGACCGAAGATCGAAGACCGAAGGCCGAAACCCGAAAGAAGGCCGAAATCCGAATTCCGAGAATGGCCTAATTCGATTGGCTGCTGCTCCGACGGGGTGGCTATCAATTCGGACCTCGGCCTTCGGGTTTCTTTCGGCCTTCGGTCTTCGGGTTTCGGGTTTGGAATGGCCCGGGCCGACTTTCCGGGTAGAGCAGCCCTGCCCTCAGAGCCCCTCGGGCAGCTTAGGGAATTTCTTGTGCGGCTCTTTCTGGTACCAGTAGCCGACGGAGGCGATGTCGTCCTCCAAGGGTAGATAGCGCCCGCCCTCTTGCCAGCCCAGGGCCTGGATGGTGACCTTGAGATCCTTCTCGAAGCGGACTGGATCGGCGATATGCCACCGGTATAAGCCGAAGCGTTGGCCGGGCTCATAGGCCTTGTCGGGCGGGAGGACTTGCGCGAGCCCCGTGTAAGGGGTGGAGAACACCTGGTATTTCTTGGTCTCGTGATTCTCGAAGTTGTAGGAGCCGCAGAAGTAGTCCTCGGTGCCGGTGCCGCAGATGGTGGGGAATTCCTTGTCGCCATCCATGAAGAACTTGATTTCGCCCTCGCCCCACCAGCCTTTGCTGTGTACTTCCCACGCCAGGTAGGTGCCGACGTACTGGCCCTGGCCCTGGATGTCGTCCAGGATGGTGTAGGTGCCCTTTTGGCGGAGCGGAGATTCACGGCGGAACTGGGCGTGGAAGTAAGCGGCATCCTTCGGCACGTCGGTGAGCGTGTAGTTGACCTGGTAATAGAGGGTCATGCCCTTCTGATCCGCATTCTCCATGGTGATCCTCGCCTTTTTGTGGAAGGGCATCTGCCAGTAGCAGTTGAAGGCACTGCCGGGGTTCACGCACACCGCCAGTGAGTTGATCTGGCAATACTTGCCCCAGCCGCAGGCAAAGAAATCGCCGACCGGGCATTCGACGGACGGCTCGGTCTCGTCATCCCAGTAGAGGCGGAGAATGGAGCGCCGCCAATTGCCGGCGGGCGTCATCCAGATTTGCTGAATGCAGCCGGGCCCTTTGATCTCGGCCAGGGTGAAGGTGGTCCCGGCCTTTATGTGAATGGAGGGGGAGACCTTCCAACCTTTGCCCAGGTCGCGGGACGCGTTCTTGCCGGTGCCCTCGGTGGCCATGCCGGCCTTGCCCTTCTCGCCGGTGAAGTTCTCCGGGCTGATCGAACGCGACTGGGCCTTTGAGACGCGGTAGAGGTTGCCGAGGTTGACCTCGAGTCCGTTAAACGTGGAGTCCGCGGCGAATGCGCTCGTGACGTTGAGCCCGACGGAGGTAGTGAACAGGGCGAGAAGGTAAACAAGCTTCTTCATAATATGGATTTCCGATTCAGATATTGGACCGACCGACTGCTCGCCAGAGCGTTCCGCTCTCGCGAGGAAGACGAGCTATTTTTAGTTGAGGGCCAACTGCGGCGCAAGCCCGGACTGGGGGTGAAGGCAGAAGGAAGAAGGAAGAAGGAAGAATGTAGAAAGGGGAATGGCTCCCGTTCTGCCTGCGGTTTTCATTCTGCATTCCCTGGCCCGTGAAGTCTGCCCTCCACTTCACTGGGCTACATTCTGCATTCTGCATTCTTCATTCTGCCTTTCCACTCCCTGGGTGAGGGGCAGTTCGGCTCAGCTTGAAAGCGATTTGGAATAAGATTTGGGGCTCGGTCTGAAGCGTGCCGGAGGTATTTGGGACGGCAGCGATCGTTCGATGCCCTCATTCCCCCTCACCCTACCCTCTCCCCGAAGGAGAGGG
>CAIWJG010000371.1 GCA_903912925.1 uncultured Verrucomicrobia subdivision 3 bacterium
CCGCCCTTTCACGGCGGGTGCACGGGTTCGATTCCCGTTAGGGTCGCCATCCACTTTTCCCAACATTGATGACGGCACCGCCCGCGCCCGTAGCGCAGGTTTCCAAACCTGCTGTATCGCCGACTTCCCAGTCGGCCGGGCTGGCGAATAGCACCCGCTCGCAGGTTTGGAAACCCGCGTTACGGCAGACTTGGAAGTGAACCTCGCCGGGAAAACCCCTCCCCCCAGCCCCACTACCTGAACGGTTACCCATCTTCACGGCAGTCCGGAGCGTGCGTTTGGCGTCCCCCCCGCCACCCATACACGCTGATACCTGGGGCTGCGGCGAATTGGCGGACACAGGTAGAAAAAGACAATGAAAGAAAGTAAGACTATGAATAAGCCTGTGATCGAAGCTAAGAAGGTCCGTAAGAAGTTTGATAAAGCGTTCAAGGAGCGCGCTGTGGAGCTGTGGCTCAACAGCGGCAGGGCGGCCACGGAAGTGGCCGCCGAGCTGGGCATTCATGCCCAGCGGCTCAGTGCCTGGAGGCGGCGCTTCGCGCCCCCGCCCCCAGGGGGGGAAGGGGGCGGGGGCGCGAAGCGCAGCGCCGCACAATGGGAAGCCGAACACGCCGGCCTACGGCGCGAGATCGACTATCTCCGCCAACAGCGCGACATTCTAAAAAAAACTTTGGGCATCCTCTCCGAACCCCCGACCAGCGGTTCCAACGGATTGACGCGATGAAAGCCCAACATCCCATTCGCTCGCTCTGCGAAGCCTTGGAGGTGTCCGCCAGCGGCTATTACGACTGGCGCCACCGCCAAGCCCAACCCGGCCCGCGCGCTCAGGAAAATGCGCGCCTGACCCAACAGATTGTCCAGATCCATCAGGCCAGCCGCAAAACCTATGGCTGCCCCCGCATCCAGGTGGCCTTGGCCCGAACCGGCCACGCTCATAGCCGCCGCCGCATCGCCCGCTTAATGCGCCAGGAAGGCCTCTGGGGCCGCGTCAAAGGCCGGTTCCGGGTCCGCACCACCGACAGCAACCACGACCAGCCCATCGCCCCCAATCGCCTCCCGGAACTGCCCCCTCCGAGCGCCCCCAACCAAATCTGGGTCGGCGACATCACCTACATCCCCACCGAGGAAGGCTGGCTTTACCTGGCCGGTATCCTCGACCTTTACAGCCGCCGCTTGGCCGGTTGGGCCATGAGCGAGCACATTGATACCCCACTGATCCTGGCCGCCTGGGGGATGGCCCAGACTCATCGCCAGCCGCCCGCCGGCCTGGTGTTCCATTCCGACCGCGGCGCACAATACGCCAGCCTCGACTATCGCCACGCCCTCCAAAGCGCCCAGGCCATCGCCTCCATGAGCCGCAAAGCCAACTGCTACGACAATGCCGCCATGGAATCCTTCTGGAGCACCCTCAAACACGAACTCATCTACCGCCGCCACTTCAAAACTCGCGCCGAGGCCCGCCAGGCGATCTTTGACTTCATTGAGGTCTTTTACAACCGCCAACGCCTCCACAGCTCTCTGGGCTATCTATCGCCCATTGACTTCGAAAACCAAAAGCACTAACTAATGAATTACACAATTTCTGTGTCCGTTTTTTCGAGGCAAGCCCATTCCCCGGCGTCCCCGTTCAAGGTTCAAAGTTCAAGGTTCAACGGTTCCCCATTTCCGGGTTCCCCACTCCGCCTTCCCGCCAGACCGGCGGATACTCCGGCTCCCGCCCCAGCTCTTTGCACAACGCGTTGACTTCTTCTTTCATTGCGATGATGCGCTGCTCGCGACCCACCATGGCATGGTTGAATATCTCGATCTCGGCCATCCGCAGCTTCAGCGCTTCATTGGTTTCCCGCAGCGCGACCTCGGACTCCTTGCGCTCGGTGATGTCCGTGATCGAGCCGATCCAGCGGGGGGATTTTCCCTCCGGTGTACGCAAGGCTGTGCCGCGCGCCGCCCACCACCGATAGACCCCGTCTTTGCGGCGGATACGATACTCGATGGTATAGGGCGCGCCCCCATCCAAGTGGGCATGGACCGCGGCCATCACGCGCGCCTGGTCCTCGGGATGCACCCGGGCCACCCAGGCCTCGAGCGTTCGCGGAAACTCGCTGGGGCCGAACCCGAGCAACTCGTCTATGTTTCCCAGCCACTGGATGCTCTGCTTGAGATCCCATTCATAGACGACGTCGTTGGCGGTTTCCGCGGCAATGCGGAACCGCGCTTCGCTCTCGTGGAGCGCCGCCGTGCGCTCCTGAACGCGCTGCTCCAACTCGATGTTGAGTTGGCGGAGAGCATCCTCCGCCTCCTTGCGTTGGCTGACATCGCCGATGATTGCCACCATCCCCCGGATTTCGGAGGCTGCCCCGCGGAGCAGGCCAATGGCGAGATCGCAGTAGAGGCGGGAGCCGTCTTGGCACACCATCGGCACCTCCTTCAGAAACAGACGATCCTCTTTCAAAACCCTGCTGAGCGTCTCGCGGAATTGGGGTTGGCGTTCAGGCGGGATCATCGGCGGCGGCTGCCCGACCACCGCCGTCGCCGACCAGCCCAGGAGTTGCTCCGCCGCCGGATTCCACTGCGTGATGTTCCCCTGCGGATCGTGCGCGATGATCGGCATCGGCGAAGAGGCGACAATGACCTCCAGGAAATACTTGGTGGCCCTGCTCTCCTGCTCCATCTGCTTGAGCTCAGTGATGTCGCGAGCTACCACGACCGATCCGACGATCACCCCCTCTTTGTCCCGAATGGGATTGAAGCTGTAGCTGCCCACCCAGGATTCGCCGGTGTCTTTGCGGCGGAGGGTGAATTCGGCATTTGTGACCGTCTCGCCCCGGAGCGCTCGCGGCATGGCCCATTGGTCCAGTGGCACCAATTTATCGCCGGACAGGAACACCTCGAGGAGCTGGGGATAATCGGCAAACCACCGGACACACTCGGTCTTGTTCTTAAAGCGGTGGAAGGAGGCAAAGGCATCGTTGAACTCGAGGAGCTGGCCGGCGGCATCGGAAATGGACACGGCGTCGGTCATGCTGGCCAGCGCCGCGTCGAGATTCGCCCGGTTCACCCGCAACTCCACCGCGCGCTCGTGCATCGCCTGGAGAACCCTGAGGCTTTCGGGCGAGTCGTCCACCAGCAGGAGGTTCAAAGGCGGAAGTTCACTCATAACGAGTTCCTTAAGGGATGCTAAAACACGAATATCACGGCGGTCCTTGCGGCCAGCTCTACCAAGCGCCCAGCCATCGCTTCCCAAGGCCAGACATGCTCCACCGAGGTCGTCGCGCTAGCCGCGCACGACCTGTCAGGAACCTCGGAGGGGGGCGGCACGCTAACGCAGCCGCAGTGGGCCTGGACGGCAGCGACGATAGCCGGGATGATTCCACGCGCAGATGCAAAACGCAGAATGCGCGAAAGTGATATACGCCTCATGTCGGGACACCATAACATCAAAACCCGAGCTGGCAAGCAATCCATTCAAAGTTTCCCCCCAACTGCGCCATGTGACTACCCGCGCAACATCAAATGCGAGCGGGTGCGCCAAACACCAAATTGGAAAACCGCTCCGGGTCAAGGTGAATTATTCGTTTACGAGCTTTTGGGGGAGCAGCGGCACGCCGAGTTTTTCGGCCACGTCCCTGAGCGGCCTGTCGAATGTCGCCAAGGTTGCCCCGCGACGAAGCGCCAGTTCAAGGTAGGCGGCGGCGTAAACTGAGAGCACCTGCTGACGGGCCAAAGCGAGTGTCGCCCCGCTCGCGTGTTCGTTGGTTTCGGGATCCACGCTGACCGGAAGCTGCGTAAAAAGCGCGACCGCCTGGGCGAGGCCAGCCGCATCGAGCCGCTTGCTGCGTTCCGCCATGCCGAGAGCGTTTGCCACCTCAAGCCGCCAGTGCGACGCAACCCAGACCCCTTCGTTGATACCAACACACATTCAAGTCAAACGCTTTGCGTACGAAGTACAAACAGCGGGAACCAATCCCGGAACATCTCTGGCGCGCGCTGGCGAAGGTCGCCTTCCCGGATTGGCGCGGCCCCAAGACCGCCGTCACCGGATTCCGCTTCAGCGAATACCTGACTTGTCG
>CAIWJG010000372.1 GCA_903912925.1 uncultured Verrucomicrobia subdivision 3 bacterium
CGGCGGGGCGAGGGACGGGGGGGGACTGCCTACACTGTAAGCGGTTCGTTTTTTGTATATTTCGTGGTTTGAAACGCCGTTTTTTGGTTAGCCTGAATTCGGCAGTTGATTCAGGGATAGGCGCTCCGGTAATAGCGCGACCCCACGGATGGGGCGGGCGTGTCAATCACCAGGAACAAACCGTTGGTGCCGGCGGCGACCTTCTTCAGGTAGGTCCAGGGGCCCGTCGGCGACTCCGCCGCCTCAATCGTGTATTCAAAGCCCGGTATGCCCGCGAAGCCCACCTGGAACGTTCCCCCACTGTAGGTCGGAGGAGAAACGATGTTGAGCGAAATCCCGCCCGCGGACGTCACTGTCACCGTCACCGTTGGCGTCACCGTCAGGCCATAGCTGTCACTGATCGTGTATGTGAAGGTGTCGGAGCCGACGTAGCCGCTGGCCGGGGTGTAGGTAATCGTGCCGGCGGTGGCATCCAGGACAACGTTGCCCACCGGGCCATGGGCGCTGGAGGGGCCGACCGCCGTGACCGTCAGGGTGTCGCCCGGGTCCGGGTCGCTGGCCCGGGCCAGCAGCTTGTCCAGGAACAGCACCAGGGGATGGTTTGCGGCAGTGCTGGCGGTGGTGTTGCGCGAGGTGGGCGCTGTATTCGCTGATAGCTCCCGCCCCCAGAAGCCAGCGACCACGGAGATGGCGCCGCCACTCATGGTTTCCGCCTGTGACTGCCCTAAAGTGTCCTGAACGGAAAAGCGGCCCCCGGAACTACTCCCCCCGCCGCACGCGATGACGTCCCAGTCCACGCTAAAATGGGCAAAAGCTGAAAAGCTGAAAAGCTGAAATGCTGAAATGCTGAAACCTGCAAGGGAAATGCTGAAACGCTGAAATGCTGAACTGCTGCAATGCGGATGCGACGGTTTGGGTTTCATATTTCAGCGTTTCAGCGTTTCAGCGTTTGCCCCGCTTGTTCCTCCTCACGCCAGGAGCGTTGCTCGAGGACTTCGCCCATGCGCAACTGCACTTGGGCCTTGAGATAGCCGCTGGGGTAATAGGAACGGGAGAGGCCGTCGGGCTGGCCGGCTCGCATCGAGATTTCCTCAGCGAGGGCGCCGTCCGGATACCAGCGACGAAACACACCCTGGATTTTACCCTCCACAATATCCGCCTCAGACTGTCTCTTGCCGTTCTCATGCCACTTGGTGCGGTGCCCGTGGGAGACGCCGGCATGGAAGTATTCCTCGATCTGCTGCTGGCCGTTCGTGTGCCACCCGGCGGAAAGCCCTTCGAGGATGCCGTTGGAAACCACCGAGCGGCATTTGAGGCTGCCGCTTTGGTAGCGCTCCGTGACGAACCCGGTGAAAGGGGCACTGGCGCCAGCCTGGTAGAAATGCCCTTCGCGCAGGGTAAGTTGCGCGCGCGGCACTTCCGGCAGCGCGGCAGGCCGGGGGCGGAGGCGAGGATACAGAAGCGCGGCTGCCAGGCAGGCCAGGCAGGCCAGGACAACGCATAAAACGACGGCCCGGTAGGGAAGGCGGCCTGGCGGGCGGGCACTCATGTTCGGAGTTCAGGCTTTAGCGTGCTTGCGGCCTCGGACAGTCGCCGGAGGCAGCGGTGGGATGCAGGCCGGAAACCCCAGCCCGCTGAACCTCGGAAACATCCAACATCCAACATCGAACACCCAACATCCAATCCCAAGGGGAGAGGGAGAAGCCTCGGCAGCTTTGGGAAGTAGCAGCGGACGTCAGTCCGCTCAAACATCCTCCTCAGTAAATCCGAAGTCCGAAATCCGAAACCGGAATCGCCGGGCAGCTCGCAGTATTTCAGCATTTCAGCTTCTCAGTATTTCAGCGTTGCCCCCGTAAGGCGGTTCCCCAGGCTATTTCACCATCAATTTGAACACCCGTCTATTCGAGGCGGTGGGGTCGGGGGTGGTGACCTCGGCGCGCACTTTATGCACGCCGCTAGCGTAATAAGTGCCCATCGCCGCCCCGTTCGTGGATTCCAACGGCATCCGAAAATCCACCGCCGCCCAGTCAGTCATGTTGGTGCTGGCCAGAACGGTGTACGTGCGACCGCGGATGGCCATGAAGTCCATGAGCGGATTCCCTTGATTCATCCCGACAATTTCCAGGCTCAAGTTGTCGGTGGAATCAAACGCGTAGGTGCCCGCAATATACTCCGCCCAGTTCGACATGCCATCCCCGTCCGCGTCATCCCCCGGCTTGATGTCCTGTAGGCCGCAGTTGAGACCCAGCATGGCGATTAACTCCCGCTTCCACGCGTCGGGCAGCCCGTCACCGACGCTGTCCACGCCCATGGTCAGGTCCAGGTGGGTTTTTTGGGCGGGCTTGCCGAGGTTGGCGTAATTGCCGTGCAGTTCAATTGGCAGATACGTGGTCAAGCCAATGACTACTTTCAGGCGGAAGGAGACCTGCGGTCTCAGGGCGGTGGGCTTGTAGGCGTCCGAAGTCAGGCCCGCATCCATCGGCACAGAAAGACGGTAGTTCATTCCCGGCGCCAGGTCAGGAATCACAGTAGTCTTGACCTGGACGCCGGTGGTGGTTTCCAGGATGACGACGGCGTTGGTGACCCGGATGGGATTACCCAGCTCGTCGCGCACCATGCCGTAGATGGTGTGGTTGGGGGAGGGCGGGAAGGCCAGCGCGGACCCGGCCAGGCTGAGGGCGCACAGCACGTGAAATCCGAAGGCCGAAAACCGAAGGCCGAATCGGGATGGGGAATTCAAAGTTCGATTGTTCATGGTAAAGGTTCGATGGACGCTAGTTGCCCGAGTAGGAATAGGTGACGAAGTGAAGCTTCACGTCGGTGACGGTCTGGATGAACCGGTCCAGGCCCTCGTTGGGGTTGTTGAGCAGATTCTTGCCCGGGATGACGAGCTTCCACTGGCTGTTCCAGGCGGAGCGGCCGACCAGGCGGTTGTTGGTGAATTGCGAGCGCTTCAGTGAGCCGGTGTCGCCATAGAGGTCCAGGCTGAAAACGCTCGTGGTGGAGACCGGGCGGAAGGCCTGGTGTTTGCGAATGGCAAAGAGCGATTCGGTAAGGGATTCGCTCGAGGTCCAGAGCTGCCGGGTGTTGAAGCCGGATTGGCCAATGTTGAAGGGCATCGGGATGGCCAGATCGCTAACACTCCAGGTGCGAATGGTGCCGGCATCGCCCAAAGGCGGGCTGCGCATCGAATCCACCCCCACCGGGATCAGGTAGACGTAGGGAGTCGCTGCGAGCGCCAAGGGATCGAGCGAGGTGACGGTGGGATCGCTGGGCGAGGTGCCGCCGCTGCTGCTGTTGGCCGATGGATTATCCATGCCCCGGTAACCCTCCAAGCCAATGCCGACACCAAAGATCTTGGTGGCGAAGGAGCTGGCGCTGAAGTTGTGGTCGCCAGCGGCCAACGCTTTGCCAAAGAGGTTGTAGCCGTCGGCGATGGTGGTGCTGAACGTGAGGACGATGCCGGGGACGGGCAGACCGCCGGCGGTGTCAATTTGCATGCAGTAGCGCTGCACGTCGGCATCCTGGAGGAGGTCCGAGACGCGGGCGGCCTGGAGGACATCCTTCCAGGTGGAGTCGCCATCGCTGGTAGGCAGGATGCGGAGGTTCTCGGTGCGGAGCGAGACGGTGGTGCCGTAGGCGTCGGGGTTATTGAAGCCGAGCCGGCCACGGAGCACGTCCCAGTCGGCTTTCATTTCGGCCAGCACGCTGGAGAGGCCCGGATCGCCGGTGTCGCTGCCCGCGTACTGCGGTTCGCCGTTGAGTACGACGCCCAGGGCGCGGGCATTGATGATGCGGTTTTTGAAGCTGCGCCCGGCGGTGGTGCCGAGGAGGCCGGTTTCGTAGTCGTAGGCGTTGGCGGCCAGGAGCGAATAGCGGGCGGCCAGGTCGAAGAGGGTCTTGTAGCGTTCGAGCTTCTCGTTGCGGAAGATGCGGAAGGCGGCGTCGCGGGTGCGGTAGCCCTGGATCATGATGGCGGTGCGTTTGCGGAAGGCGTAGCGCTCCTGCTGGAGGCGGTCGCCCTCGGCGACGAGCGCGCGGTACTTGCGCTGGGTGTCGTCGTAAGCTCGCAGTTGCTGATTGATGATAACGAGGTTGTCCTGCAGGCCGTCCAACGCATTGCCGATTTCGGCGACCTGGCCGCGCAATTCGCCCGCCCACTCGGCGGGTGCAATGGTGTCGAAGTCGAGCCAGCGGCTGGCGGTAGCGGTGGAGAATGCCAGGGAGCTCTTGCCGATGAAGCAAAGGATCCGGCCCCAATCGACGGTGGCGATGGTGGCGAGACCGGCGGCTTCGGCGGCGGCGCGGCCGGCCGAGGTCAGGTCGCCACCGGCGGCGACACCGGCGATGAGGGAGGTGGGCAGGGCTTCCTTGGTCACCTCAATGGCCGCCTGGATTTCTTCTTTGCTTTTCTCCCAGATGACGTCGGCCAATTCGTAAACATACTCGACGGAAGCGAGGGTTTGCTCGGCGGCGAGCTTGGAGCGCTCGACCTGGCGAATGTCATTGTGAGTTTGGACGGTGGCCTTGAACAGAAGGATGGACTTGTCGAGAGCCGCCTTCGTGCCTTCGGCGTCATCGGCAGCTTTGCGGAGGCTGGTGTTGGCGGCGATCATCTCGGAGATTGCCTGTTGGATGCGGCCCGGGGAATACCGCCGGCCGGACCAGGTTGCGGGCTTGTCGTAGAAGCCGTGCGGCCCGACGGAGAACTCGATATAATGGGTCCCCTCGGCATAGCCCGGGCCGGTGCTGGGGGTGACGTAGTTGAGGTCGGTGCCATTATTCGAGAGCCAATCCTCGGGCAGGGTCTGGATGTCCACCTTGTAGGTGTTGGTGCTATTGGCATCACTGCCGTACCAATTGACTTCCGGCAGGTCGGCATACATGTAGTGGATGAGGTCGGGGCCGGAGTAGCCCTGGACCCAGGTTTGGCCGGGCCCGATGTCGTCGGGATAGGGGGAGCCGTAAAGCTCGAGGAGCGAGTTGTTATAGGCCAGCTCTTGCGAGGCTACCTGGGCTTCGAAAGCGGTCAGGGAATCCCCCTCCGAGCGCATCAACTGAGTCACGCCCTTGGCATCGTCAAACGACGCCACGGCATTGTTCAAAGCGACCTTGGTGCGGCTATAGATTTGCTCGAAATGCGTGCCGTTAGCCGTGCCGACCACCGCGTTGGGATCAAGGTCAAAGGCGATGCCGCCTTCGGGAATACCGAGCGGGCTCAGGCCGCCTTCGGCATTATCGAGCGCCGCCTGCAACCCGTTGGCCGTGGTCGCCAACTGCGTCAGCTCCGGCACGGTGGTGCGGTCAATCTTCTGGATGCCCTGGTGGGAGGGGTTGGAGTCCACATCGGGCAGGATGGCATTGCCGACGACCCAGTTGAGGTATAACCCCTGCTGGACGCGGGTGGCCCAGTGATCCATGCCCCAGTAGCGGGTGACGCTGTTGGCGGTGCCGCCCGGGGCGGCATACTGACGGCTGCTGTTGGCCGTGGAAGCGCTGAAGTGTTGCCAGCCGGCGGTGGCGACGGGCTGAAAATCCCGCCGCCAGGTGAGGTCGAAGACCTGCCGACCAGCCTGGGCCAGGGCGGCGGCGGCAGCGGCAAATTTGCGCTCATCCTGGTAATCCACCGCGACGGGCTGACCGAGGACGTTGACGGATTCGATGCGCGGCACCCAGTCGAAGCAGGAGTTCATGAGCAGCGAATAGTAGCCTTTGAGGGCGGTGAGGTAATGCCCGTAGGCATCGCCGTGGCCCTGCGGGAACATATAGGCGGCGTCCGCAGCGCCGATCATGCCGGCGGTGTTGTCGGGGCTGGGCTGGATGTTGTAGTTATTGGCATAGATCACCTCGCCGGCAGCAATGCCGCGGGTGTAG
Source organism: uncultured Verrucomicrobia subdivision 3 bacterium (assembly GCA_903912925.1). Classification (GTDB taxonomy): domain Bacteria; phylum Verrucomicrobiota; class Verrucomicrobiia; order Limisphaerales; family UBA8199; genus PALSA-1440. Next base: position 5,875 of record CAIWJG010000372.1, read on the forward strand.
TTCCAGACCAGGCGATTATAGACGGGGGCGACCTGGACGCCGGGCGTGAGGAAATCATCGCGGCCGCGGAGCAAGGCGAGTTCCTCTTCGAGCAAAGAAGGTTCCTGGCCCTTGAAGGCGAACAGAGCGGTGGCCACGGAGCCGTAGGTGTGGTCTGCCGTGCCGATGCCGATGGTGGGGTTGGCGGCATCGGCCCAGGCGTCGTTGCCGACCATGAGGTAGAGGTCATTGAGATAGCCGGCGGCCAGCAGCAGGGCGTCGTTGGCCGGACCATAGTTGTAACCCGACTCGATGCTGAGCATACGACCGCGGCGGAGGACCGTCTCATAAATCTCGATGAGGCCGTAGTTGTTGATGCTGTCGAGGTTTAACGCGACGTCGCCTTCCCAGCGTTTGCCGGCCTGGGTGAGCATGCTCACATCCGTGTTGACCTGGTTGTTGAACAGGTCGGTGACGCGCTGGGTGAAGGGGTTGATGCCGCCGAGCACGCGTTTGATCCAACCCTCCGCCAACTTGGGCGAGGTCCAGTCCGACCATTGGTTGTAGAGGGGATGCGACGTCGAGGTGGGCCGGTAGCGCATGACGACATAGTTGTCGCACAGGGCAAGGATGCCCGCGCCGCCGATGGTTTGGCGCGGCAGGTCTGGGCCGGTGACCAAGGCCTGGTAGCGGCTCATCGTCGAGTCGGGTACCGGGGGCTGCCCATCCACCGGCTGGGTGATCTTCCACTCGTACTCATACTCGTCAAATCGGCCGGCGAGGTCGGCGGTGTGCTGGAAGGTGACCTTTTCGCTGAGGGGATTGGCGGCAGCAATGACCTTGACCTCGCCGGCGTAGAGCTGGGTGGCGTCCACGCGGAAGATGTGCAAGGCGACCGGGTCGCCGGGCCGGGTAAAGGCGGTGCCGCCGGCTTCGACCAGGGTGACGTAGCCGCTGCCGGGGCCGACGGCGCTGATGGCATAACTATCCACGGCGGTGTTGGCGTTGGTGATTTCCGCCAGATCGCCGACGCCCACGGAGGCATTCAAAGTGGGGTCCGCGATGTAGGTGCCGGGCATGTCCGGGTTCTCGTGGAAGGTCTGGACCGTCGTAGCCAGCCCGTCCACGAGGCTATCCCATTTGGTCTTATCGGTGTCGCCGTCCGGGCAGAGCGCCTTGACGGCGGCCAGGTCGGAGCCGCGCAGGACGTTCAACATCAGGTAACTCTCGCCGAGCGTTTCCTCGACATACTGACCGCTGAGCACCAGCATCCCGGCGGTCCCGCGATTGGGGTTGAAGAAGACGCGCGAGCCGAGGTGGGGCGGCAGGTTCGGGAAATAATAGAGGCCCTGGTAATAGGAGGCGTTGACGCCGCCCGGCAGGGCCGAGAGGGCTTGACCCGTCAGGTCCGAGTACTTTTCCCGAGTGGCGTCATGCAGCACGGCGCTGGGCAGGGCGTTGAACAGATTGGACGCGACGGATTGCTGATAGAGAAGCTGCGCGGTCAACATGCCTCGCACGCCGGGCAGGTTGAACTTGGTCGCTGCGAGCGTGCCACCAAACGGCAGCGTCGGCACCGCTTTGGAGGCGTCGCTCGGATCGCGCTCGGGCCAGACCGGCCGATAGACAATCTCCAACGCCGCGGTGTCCCCCGAGCCGCCATCGCCGACGAACTCGCCGGTAGCGGCATCCAACGGGCGGAGGTAAGGGACGATGGTGCCCACGGCGGGCGGATTAACCACGCCCGGCCAGTCGAAGCTGGCGTCGGTCTTGTAGTAGTAGCGCATGGTGAAGCTGTTCGACGGGACCGGCGAGGCGGCGAGGAACGGCGGGCGGTTGCTGAACACGACCGTGGTGCTGGTGTAGGCGTTGGTGCTCGTCAGCGTCAGCGGCCCCTGGGTGACGGCCGTGCCGATGGCCCGGACCGCCAGCGTCAGCCGATTGGTCACCCGGGTGTGGTCGTAGAGATCCTCGACCACGAGCGAGAGGGTGTTGGTGCCGACATCACTCACCAACGGCTTGCCCAGCAGCGTGAGGCCCCGGATGATCAGCCAGTCCGGCACGGTTCCCGCCGCCGTCACCGACAGATATTCGTCCTGCCGCGAGGCGTGCAGCGTGCAACTGAAGTCGCTGCCGACAATGGCGATGGCGTTGGTGAGCGACCGGAAGGTCTGGTTGGTGGCAGCGTAGGTGCCCGCCTGCAAGGCCGGCAGGCCCGCGTGCGGTCCGCGATAGACCCAGAAGTCCTGGTGGCGGTCGCGCCAGGTGAAGCTGTCGTAATGGCTGTAAAGGGGGTCGCTGGCGAAGCTGCTATTCCAGCCGCCGGGCCAATCGCCGCCGGAATGCGATGGCTCGGTGTTGTAGTTCACCGCGCCGTCCCCGGAACCAAGGACGGGTTTGGCGAGCAGCGGCAGCGGCATGGGCGCCTGCATGAGCTGGCCGGCGGGCACAATGTAGTCAAAGACATACCCTGCCTCCGGTTTCTCGCGCAACACTTTGAAGGCGGAAACGGCGGGCCGCCCGTCCTGGGCCGTGTAGCTCACGAGCACGAACGAAGCGGACGAGTAGTTGTTGGCATTGGTGAGATTGAGGTCGTCGCGCGTGGCGAAGGCGGTGCCGCCGGCCATGAGCGCGTGCTCTTCATTGGGGTTGTAGCCGGGCAATGCGGGATCATTCTGGCGATAGACGGTGCCCAAGGCCTCGAAGGTGTCGAGCGTGCCGCTGCCCAGCTTGCTGGCCAGCACAATCTCCCGCGGGCTGGCCGGCCACTCGAGGGTGTAGCGGCCGATGACCGACGGCCAGTAGATCGCCTTGAAGCCCAGCCGGAGGTTCCCCGAGTTGGGACCCGCGGCGGCCTGGTTGGTGCGAAACCACCAGACTTCCAGGTAATTGGCGCCGGGAATGGCGTTGACCGGGATGATGGCCCCCAGGTTGGCGGCGGGGAAACCGCTGACCAGGGGGTCCACATACGCGGAAGGGAGATAAAGATTGCCCATGTCGGTGTTCAGGTGCCCGGCCAGGTAGCTGGTAGCGCCTAGTTCGTTGTCGGGCACGCTGATCCGGTCACCCACGGAGACCGTTTCATAAACGATGCGGGGCGCGATGGAAGCGTCGGTAAAGAGTTGCGTGCCAGGCGCGGCCACGGGGGTCGGCGGGTCTTCCGCGGGATAGGCCACCGGCGTGGGCTCGGCACCCGGACTGGCCACCACCGACGGCGGGCTGCCAGGATAGTCCGCATAAGGCGGGGCGCTCCCCGGGTTGCTCGCAAATGCCGGGGCTGCGCCGGGATATGCCGCATAAGGCGGCGCCGGGCCGGGATCGCTCGCAAACGCTGGGGCTGCGCCCGGATAAGCCGCATACGCGGGCGCGGGGCCGGGATCACTCGCAACTGCCGGGGCCACGCCCGGATAAGGCGCGTAGGGCGGAGCGCTCCCGGGGTCGGCCACCACCGCCGGGGCCGCCAGGAAAACAACCACCGTGACCGAGCCGTTCACGGCGGTATAATTCGTGTCGTCGGGGGTAAAGAGGATGCCGATCGTGTGGGTGCCAGGGGGGGGCACTGTGGCCGGCGCAACAAAGGTAAAGGCGCCGGCGACCGAGGCCACCCCCCCGCTCAAGGTTGAACTGGCCAGGCTCTGGCCGTTGGTGAGGGCGCTGGCGGCCGGCCAGGTCGTCACGGCGGACATCCAGAGGGTGACCGTCACGTTGACGGTGTTGGTCACGCTATAGTAAGCCGGGTCGCTCGGGGTGAAAGTCACGCCTTGGGCCGCCGTTCCCATGGCGGGAACGAAGTCGGGCGTGTTGAAGGCAAATGTCCCGGGCACGGAAGCCGCGCCGCCGATGAGGAGGGAGCCGGCCAGCGACTGGCCGTTCGTGATGGCGCTGGCGGACGGCCAAGTGCTCACGTCGGGCGTGGTGCGGATGGCCAGCGTGACGCTTTGGGTGCTGGTATCGCCCAGGAAGCCGATGGCCACGCCGGTATAAGTGCCGGCATCCGGCAGGAAGGCGCTGGGGACGGTATAAGTCGCGTTGGTGGCGCTGGCTATATTGGTGCCATTGAGCTGCCACTGGTAGGCGTAGGCGTCGCCATTGGTCACGTTCAGGCTGAACGTGAAGGTCTGGCCCACCGAAATGATCTGGTTGGTGAGGCCTGCCGTCTGGGGCGGCCAGCTTGCCACCGCCAGCGCATGATATGCGCCGCCGCCCGCCGCCAACGTCGCCACCACCCAACCATTGCTCTGGACCAGCACCGGCAGCAGGCTCGAGGCGGCGCTGGCGCCCGTCCCCAACTGCCCGCTGACGTTGTAACCCATCCCCCAGACTTCGGCATTCTGCATTCTTCCTGCTTCATTCCCGATATAGAGGGAATGGTTGGCCCCCGCCGCCACCGCCACCACATTGCTGGCCACATTGACCGGCCGGTTGCGGCTGGTGACCCCCCCGTTGCCCAACTGGCCCCAGCCATTGTAACCCAGGCTCCAGAGCGTGCCGCCCGCCTGAATAAAGAGACTATGGTTATCGCCCGCCGCCACCGCCAGCACGTTGCTGGCCACATTCACCGGCCGGTTGGTGCTGACGTAGTTCCCGGTGCCCAACTGGCCGTAGCCGTTGTAGCCCGCGGCCCACGCCGTGCCGTCCGCTTTGACCCACAGGGAATGCCGGCCGCCCGCCGCCACCGCCACCACGTTGCTGTCCACGGACACGGGCAGGCTGCTGTTGTTGGTGGTGCCGTTGCCCAACTGACCCGCCGCGTTATTCCCCATCACCCACAGCGTGCCGTCGTTTTTCACGAACAGCGAGTGGCCGCTGCCCGCCGCCGCCGCCACCACATTGCTCGCCACGCACACCGGTCGGTTCGTCGCGACGAGCGTGCCGTTGCCCAACTGGCCCGCCGCGTTATTCCCCATCGCCCACAGCGTGCCGTCGGCCTTAACCAACAGCGCGTGGCTGCTGCCCGCCGCCAGCGCCACCGCATTGCTGGCCACGGACACCGGTCGGTTCGTCGCGACGAGCGTGCCGTTGCCCAACTGGCCGTAGGCGTTGGTGCCCATGGCCCAGAGCGTACCATCCGCCCGGATGGAGAGCGAAAAGCCCTGGCCAAGCGCCAGCGCCACCACGTTGCTGGCGACGTAGCATGCGACGTCAGTCGGATCATTCTTCCCGGTGCCCAACTGGCCCGACGTGTTATCGCCCCAGCCCTTCAACGGGGCGTTGGGCACGGTCAGGAAAGCGAGCCGGCTCAGGGCCAGGCCGAGCGTATTGGTGATCGCCACCTGGTAGTTGCCGCTGTGGGTGAACTGGAAACTGGCGTAGCTCAGGGTGCGGTTGGTCTGTCCCGTGAGCTTCACCGCGTCCTTGAACCACTGGTAGGCGAGGGGCTCAACCCCGCCCGCGGTGACGCTGAGGGCTGCGGCCGCCGCCAGCCTGACGACGCTGCTGGCCGGGTTGGCAATGACCCACGGCGGAGCGTTGGCGGTGACGCTGGCAGTGCCGATGACCGGGTTGTAATTGGTGGTGGCCGCCGGGGTGAAGGTGACGCTCTGCGCGGTAAGGCCGCCGGCCGGCACGGTGCCGGGGGTGGTCCAGGCAAACGCGCCGGCCACGGAGGCCGTGCCGCCGCTCAAGCTGGAGCTGGCCAGCGTCTGCCCGTAAGTGATGGTGCCGGCCGACGGCCAGTCCGTCACGACGGGCGTAGCCTTATTCACCGTGACGCTGACCGTGTAATTCGTGAGGTTGTAATCCGCCGTGTCCGTGGGGGTATAAGTCACCCCTGGCAGAGCCGTGCCCGCGTTGGGGGCGGTGCCCGGTGTGGTCCACCCGAAACCGCCGGCAGGGGTGGCCGCGCCGCCCGTGAGGGTGGAACTGGCCAGCGTCTGGCCGTAAATGATCGCGCCGGCCGTCGGCCAGGCCGTGACGGCTGGCGTGGCTCGGTTCACCACGACGCTGACCGTGTAATTCGTGCTGAGGTAATTCGTCGTCGCCGCCGGCGTGAAGGTGACGCCAGGCATCTCCGTGCCGGCGCTGGGCGCGGTGCCGGGGGTGGTCCAGGCAAACGTGCCGGCCACGGTGGCGGTGCCGCCGCTCAAGGTGGAGCTGGCCAGCGTCTGGCCGTAGGTGATCGTGCCGGCCGTGGGCCAGGCCGTGATACCGGGTATGGCCCGGTTCACGAGGACACTGGCCGTGCCGCTGACCGGGGCGTAACTGGTGGTATCCGCAGGGGTAAAGGTGACGCTGGCGATCGCCGTGCCGGCGTTGAACACGGTGCCGGGGGTGGTCCAGGCAAACGTGCCCGCGACGGAGGCCGTGCCACCGTCCACGAGGAGATAGCGCCGACTGCCGTCGGCGGCTACGGCAAACGTGCCCGCGACGGAGGCCGTGCCACCGTCCACGAGGAGATAGCGCCGAC
>CAIWJG010000373.1 GCA_903912925.1 uncultured Verrucomicrobia subdivision 3 bacterium
TCCCAATTTCTGCTTTCATTCTCTTCTTCGCGTCTTCCCGCCTTCGCTGTTCCAGTCCAATTGCGGCGTTTAGGGACATACCAGTTCTCAGCCTCTGTGCCAAGCCACCAATGCAGTAATCCATAGTATTCCCCTACTGAGCCCGTCATATACCCCTCGTATCCCCCTCGTATAAGAAATACGAGGGGGATACGAGGGGCTTAGGAGGGGCATAGCAGGGGTATATTAGTGGATACGTAACCGGGCTGGCGCATGGGCCAGCAGGATACTTCTCCACAGTCGGCGCCAGGTTGAGAAAAGGGTAGCTCGGTGAAGGAGGAGCGCGGACTAGCGGCGCGTGCGGCGAGATGAAAAGAGGTAGAGGGGTGGGCGACCCAATTTCAGAGCGCGAAGATAGCGTCCATCGCGCGCGAGGTGTTGTGAATGAGCACTTCGGGACAGTGCTTATAGAAGGGCACTGGCGGAATCATCTCCGCCGCCACCCACCCCTGGTAGCCTGCTGCTTTCAGTTCTTTCATCACGCCCGCCCAGTTCACATCGCCCGAAAGCAGATCACAGAAACCGTCCACGCCCCCCACCGCCCGCCGGTAATCCTTGAAATGGACCCGGCGGATGCGCGGTCCGAGCGCGCTGATCCAATGCTCCGGATAGCCGGTGGCCAGCGTGTTTCCGACGTCGAAGTAGGAGGCCACTCGCTCGCTGCCAAACGAATCAATGAACGCCTTCATTTCCAGCGGGCTGAGCAGGAACTTGTTCCAGACGTTCTCGATGCAAATCGTCACTCCGGCCTGCTCTGCGGCCGGAATCGCCGCTCTAACGAATTCCTTCGCCCGCTCATAGGCAATTTGGTAGGGCACCACTTCTCCGCCGGGGATGAAGTCCACGCCCACCGCACCGGGCACGACGAGGATGGCGTCAATACCGAGGGTGGATGCGCATTCGATCTGCTTCTTGAGGATAGCGGCGGCTCTCTGCCGCACCGCAGGGTCTTCGCTGCACGCGTTGGCACCCCAATAAAGCCCGGTGGCCAACCCGCTTAGAACCACGCCCCGCTTTTCGGCCAGTGCGCGCACCGCCTTCAAGTCGGCCGCAGTGCTCGCGAGGTTGACGGGGCCGGCTTCGCTAAGATCAATCTCGAATCCCTCGTATCCGGCGGCCTTGGCCAAACGCAGTTTTTCGTCGAGATTCCAGTTACCGTAGAAGGACCAGATGCTAATGGATTTCTTCATGGCGTGATGGCAAACAAGACCAACACCAACCATCGTTTGAAGGTGGAGCCGAGTCGTGTCGTCATGCTCTAAAGCTTCTAATGCTCGTGCCTCGCTTGCACAAGCGGAAAACTGAGTCTAACGCGCAGAGCTTCGACCAGGGTAATGAGGTAAAGGGGAATGTCATGAACAGCAGTTTGCATCCCCATGGTAATGGGGGTACTGCCGAGCATGTACAAGCTAAATCATTCATTTACAGCATGTTACAACTAAGTCAACGGGGGTGCACCCCAGCCCTGCCCTCCCTCGGGCTGAGCATTACCCAAAATTGGCGTGTAGTTTCGGCCAATCCCGAAGGGATTGCGTCCATTAGCCCAGGACGGGAGCTGCCGCGCGGTTGGGAGGCTTCTATCCCACCGAAACCGGCTTCACCTTCCACACCAGGTCGCAATAGTCGCGGATGGAGCGGTCGGAGGAGAATTTGCCCATGCGGGCGACGTTGAGGATGGACTTGCGGGTCCAGGCCGACGGGTCCTTCCAGAGCGCGCTGACCTGAGCCTGGCATTCGACGTAAGCCTCGTAGTCCGCCAGGACGAGGAAGGGGTCATCCCGGAGCAGGTTGTCCACCAGCGGCTGGAAGAGCCCGGTATCGCCGCCAGCCAGGGCGCCGGAGGCAATGAAATCCAACACCACCCGCAGCTCGAAGCTTCGGTCGTAATACTCACGCGGGCGGTAACCTCGGGATTTGAGGTCCTGGACCTGCTCGGCGTCGAGGCCGAAGAGGAAGAAGTTCTCGGGGCCAACTTCCTCGCGAATCTCGACGTTGGCGCCGTCGAGGGTGCCGATGGTGAGCGCGCCGTTGAGCGAGAACTTCATGTTGCCCGTGCCGGAGGCTTCCTTGCCGGCGGTAGAAATCTGCTCGGACAGGTCGGCGGCGGGAAAGATGTGCTGGGCGTTCTTGACGTTGTAATCGGGGAAGAAGACCACCTTCAGCCGATCGCGGACCACCGGGTCGTTGTTCACGACGCCGGCCACGGAATTGATGAGTTTGATGATCAGCTTGGCCATCACGTAGCCGGGGGCGGCCTTGGCGCCGAAGATGAACGTGCGCGCCGGCAGGTCCGCCTGCGGATTCTGCTTGAGACGCAGGTAAAGCGTGAGGATGTGGAGCACGTTCAAGTGCTGCCGCTTGTATTCGTGCAGGCGCTTAGCCTGGATGTCGAAGAGCGACTCCGGGTTCACCTTCACCCCGGTGCGCTGCTCGATGAGCGCAGCGAGGTCGCGCTTGGCCGTGAGCTTCACCGCGCGCCACTGCTGCTGGAACGCCGCGTCGTCCGCCAGCGGCTCCAGCTTGCGGAGCTGGTCGAGGTCGCGCAGCCAGCCCTCGCCGACTCGGTCAGTGATGAGCTGGGCGAGGGGCGAATTGCTAATCGCGACGAACCGGCGAGGGGTGACACCGTTGGTGACGTTGCAGAACTTCTCCGGCCAGAGCTCGGCGAAGTCGTGCATCACGGTTTGCTTGAGCAACTCGGAGTGGAGCCGCGCAACGCCGTTGACGCGGTGGCTGCCGACGGTGGCGAGATTGGCCATCCGCACATACCGCACGCCGCTTTCGTCAATGAGCGACATCCGCTCCACGCGACCATCGTCGCCCGGGAAGCGGGCTCGGACCTCGTCGAGGAAGCGTCGGTTGATTTCACAGATAATCTCCAGGTGGCGTGGGAGCAACTCCCCCAACAAGCCGACGGACCACTTCTCCAGCGCTTCGGGCAGGAGGGTGTGGTTGGTGTAGGCGAAGGTGTTCCGCGTCACGTTCCAGGCCGTGTCCCAGTCCATTTGATGTTCATCCACCAGCAGGCGCATCATCTCGGCCACGGCGATGGCCGGGTGCGTGTCGTTGAGCTGGACGGCCCATTTCTTGTGGAACTTGTCGAGCGGCCGTTTTAGCAGCAGGTGGACGCGAATCATGTCTTGCAGCGAGCAACTCGTGAAAAAGAACTGCTGCTGGAGACGCAGGGTCTTGCCCTGGGTGATCTCATCGTTCGGGTAGAGAACCTTGGTGATGTTCTCCGAATGCACCTTATCCTCGACTGCCCGGTAGTAATCGCCGTGGTTGAAGGCGGCGAAATCGAAGGACTCGACCGCCTCGGCCTTCCAGAGCCGGAGGTGGTTGCAGGTGCCGACGCGGTAGCCGAGAATCGGAGTATCGTAGGCCACCCCGACAACGACTGTGGCCGGAACCCAGCGCACGCGGTAGCGCCCCTGTTCATCGGTCCACGGCTCGGCGCGACCGCCGAACTTCACCTGGTGCGTAATCTCTGGCCGGGCGATCTCCCACGGATTGCCGAGGCGCAACCATTTATCGGTGATCTCCACCTGCCAGCCGTCCTTGATGGTCTGGTCGAAGATACCAAACTCGTAACGGATGCCGTAACCGATGGCCGGCACTTCCAGCGAGGCGAGTGAATCCAGATAACACGACGCGAGCCGGCCAAGGCCGCCGTTGCCGAGGCCAGGTTCCTCCTCCTGCTCGATCAGGTGATCAAGGTTAATGCCGAGTTCCTGCATCGCCTGGCGGGCATTCTCCGTGAGGCCCAGGTTGAGAAGGTTGTTCGCCAGATGAGGCCCGGGCAGGAACTCCGCCGAGAGGTAGGCTACCACGCGCGCATCCTGCTCGGCGTAGGCTTCCATAGTCCGCACGCCCTGCTTGAACACGCGGTCCCGGACGGTCAGGGCCAGGGCGGTGTAGGCGTCGTTACGTGTTGCGGCCATGGGCACACGGCCGAGACCGCAGAACAGGTTGTCGAGAAACGACTGCTTGAGATCCGCGACACTATGGCCGGTCCGGATACCGGCGGCAGGTGGGGCGGTGTTTCGGTGTTTCGGTGTTTCGGTGGCCTTGGTTAGAGAAGGCTTCTTGGCTGGTGGCATCAGGGGAGATTCCTTTTGTTTTGTAGGAGCGCAACCTGAAGGCTGCGCTCCCAGCAATTCCCATTATGGGACGAATGGGACGGATGGGACGAATGGCGCTGGTCAATTCATTGTAGGCCGGGTGCCCTCACCCGGCGAGGTTGGCAGCCTTATTTTTGCACCGCGGCGCGCACGGCCGAGAGTTGTCCAGCCGAGCCGAGCAACTGGTTGCGGCTGGCGATGAACTTGGCGTATTCCTCGATGAAGATCTTGCCCGGCGGGCGGAAGTCGAACTCGCCCGCTTTGTCGCGGAAGAACTCGCGGTGCACGCGCGTCCAGACCAGGCGACCGTCGGTGTCAATGTTCACCTTGGTCACGCCGAGCTTGGCGGCCGGGAGATACTCATTGGGGTCCACGCCCATCGAACCCGCGATTTTGCCTCCCGCGGCATTGATACGATCAACTTCTTCCTTGGGCACGCTCGAACTGCCATGCATGACCAACGGGAAGCCGGGCAGCCGGGCTTTGATCTTCTCGAGCACATCGAAGTGGAGGGATTGCCGGCCCTTGAACTTGAAGGCGCCGTGGCTGGTGCCAATGGCGCAGGCGAGCGAATCGCAGCCGGATTGTTTGACGAAGCGCTCGGCTTCGGCCGGGTCGGTCAGGCAGGCGTTGCCTTCATCCACCTTAATGTCCTCCTCCACGCCGCCGAGCATGCCCAGTTCGGCCTCGACGCTGATTCCCTTGGCATGGGCACGATCCGAGACGCGCTTGGTGATCGCGACGTTCTGGTCGAACGCGTCGTGGGAGGCATCAATCATCACCGAGCTGTAGAAGCCCGAATCAATGCAATCGTAGCAGGTCTCTTCGTCGCCGTGGTCCAGGTGTACCGCGTAAATTGCTTCCGGGAAGATCTCGCCGGCGGAGCGGATAATGGCTTCGAGCATGCGCTTGTCCGTGTACTTCCGGGCGCCTTTCGAGATCTGGATAATGAACGGCGCCTGGCTGGCGAGGCAGCCTTTGAACAGGCCCATGGTCTGCTCGGCGTTGTTGATGTTGTAGGCTCCAATCGCATACTTGCCGTAGGCGACCTGGAAGAGCTGTGCGGTGGTAACAATCATAGTGTTTCTTTAGTTATGTCTTTGAACCTGTCATCAGATTGAAATCATATTGTCAGTGTTTGCATCATTTGTCTAAATGTTTTTGCCCAGCTTCCGCACGTTGGCAAGGCCGATTCAAGAAACCCTGGAGTCGTAGCCGCCAACATCGTACTCGCCGTGTTTCACCCCAAGCGCGATCCGCGCCATCTCGAAGGCAGAAGCTGAGCAACTCCGTCAAGATGGGGACGCCGGTGAGGGCACCCGGCCTACAAGATGGCGGTTTTGCGGGGGATGTAGGGTGCCCTCACCCGGCGGGGGATGCCCGGGCCATAATGTGAAGTGCTGCATCTCCCGAGGCTACTACGGTCGAAACCCTCCAATTCCAGGTTAAGCGTGCAGAGGACTGCCCAGCGTGCCCGGGTGCCGAGCTGGATACGGCTCTGCGCTTGCCGGAGCATAAAGTACCACCACCGAGCGAGCCACCGCCCGATATGTCAGCCCGGGAACAGTGCCCGCTCGCTCCCAGGGCACGATGTCGTTTGGCGTCTCAAGGGCGGTGTCAATCCATCGGCGCCATCGGCTCTCGCCGCCCTGGCCGGGGAGCGGCAGTTCGAATTCGAGCAGCTCCCAATAGGCGTTGAGGATCAGGTGCATGAGGAGCTTCTCCTCGCGGATTTCCACGGTGAGAGCGATGCTGCGGGAGTGGTCGCTCCAATCCGGCTGGTTCAGGCGGGTCCCATGCCAGGCTTTGTTCGCTGCCTGGATGAGGCGGTTCAGACTCATCCGCTCGCGCTCGTGCGCTGTGCCGCGCAGGAGCCGGCGGGCCGTCAGCAGCTTGAAAAACCGGTGCACGTCGGCGTGCTTCTTGAGCAGGGTCCAGTCGAACCAACTGGTCTCGTTGTCCTGGCAGTAGGCGTTGTTGTTGCCGCCCTGCGAGCGGCGGACTTCGTCGCCCATCGCGATCATCGGCAGGCCGAGGGAGAGCAGCGTGACGGTCAGGAAGTTCTTCACCTGCCGATTGCGCAGGCTCTCCACCGCCGGATCATCGCTTGGACCCTCGACGCCGCAGTTCCAGCTCCGGTTGTCGTTGGCGCCGTCCCGGTTTTCCTCACCGTTCGCCTCGTTGTGCTTGTCGCTATAGGAAACGAGATCGTTCAGGGTAAAGCCGTCGTGGCAGGTCACGAAGTTGACGCTCTGCTCCGGCTCGCGCTCCTTGTGGCCGTAAATCTCCGGGCTGCCCACCATCCGGTCGGCCACGCGTTTGACTGAACCCTCGGCGCCGCGGAAAAAGTCGCGCACGTCGTCGCGAAAGCGCCCGTTCCACTCCTTCCAACTGTCGCCCACAAAGCTCCCCACCTGATAAAGGCCGGCGGCATCCCAGGCCTCCGCGATCAATTTCGTGCCTGCCAGCAGCGGGTCCGATTCAATGTCCCAAAGCACCGGCGGGTTGGGCAGCACGTGGCCCTGGGCATCGCGCGCGAGAATGGAGGCAAGGTCGAACCGGAAGCCGTCCACGTGCATTTCGCCGACCCAGTAGCGGAGGCTGTCCACAATCATGCGGCGGACCACGGGATGATTGGCGTTGAGCGTGTTGCCCGTGCCGCTGTAGTTGGCGTAGCGGGAGCGGTCCGGCTCCAGGATGTAATAGGCTTCGTTTTCAATCCCGCGGAAGCAGAGCGTCGGACCGTTCTCGTCGCCCTCGGCGGTGTGGTTGAACACGACGTCGAGGATGACCTCCAGTCCGGAGCGATGGAGCGCCTTGACCAGGTCACGAAACTCATCGAGCGGCCCGAGCGGCTCCTGGCGCGAGCTATAGGCCGGGTGCGGCGCGAAGAAGGAGACCGGCGCGTAGCCCCAGTAGTTCGTCTTGCCGGGCGGGCAATCCTGAGCGTCGAATTGAAAAACGGGCAGCAACTCTACGGCGGTCACGCCGAGCTCCTGCAGATAGGGAATCTTCTCAACCAGGCCGGCAAATGTGCCACACTTCGCCTCGGTCACCTGGGAGCTGGGATGGCGGGTGAAACCGCGCACATGCAGCTCGTAAATAATCGTCCGAGCAGAAGACCGGCGCAGCGGCGCGTCCCCTTCCCAGTCGTAGGCGCCCGGATCCGCCACCACGCTCTTCATCGCCGTGGCGGAGTTATCGCCGGGTTGGCCGGCGGCTTCACGACTGTAGTTCGGCGGCACCACTACGCCCCGGCCATACGGATCCAGCAGCACCTTGGTCGGATCGAACCGCATCCCGCGCGCCGGATCGGCCGGCCCATGCACACGATAGCCATAGAGCTGGCCCGCCTTTACTCCCGGCACGAATGCGTGCCAGTAGTGATAGGTTCGGTGTGTACCCGGATCCAACTCAATGGTCCGCTTGGGTCGAGCATCGTCGGCCCCGTCAAAGAACAGCAGCTCCACGCACGACGCCGAGCGGGACAACAGGCTGAAATTCGCGCCGCCGCCGCTGAGGGTGGCGCCAAGCGGATAGCTGCTGCCTGTCTTCGAGTCGTATTTCACGGCGAAGGCGCCGGTCAGGGTTTCTCTGTCTTTTCGCCCACCCGCAGGAATTCGATGCGGTGGTTGGCGTCCGGATTGCGCAGGGACGGGCCGGCCACCAGCATGGCAACAGGGCCGGGCACCTGGTGCTCGCGAAGCCACTGCCGGGCGAAGTCACTCCAGTTCGCCGGGTCCTCGGCGATTTGGACGGGGTATGTGCCGTAGGAGAAGGCCAAACCCTGGCAGACTGCCGCATCGCGGCTTAGGGAGACAATCCAGACGGTCGGATTGAACCGCGAGATCATCCGGGCCGTGGTGCCGGTCCGGGTGGGCACAAACACGGCGGCGCACGGCACTGTCTCCAGTGCATGTTCAACGACGGAGGCAATCGCTTCAGCCGCAGTGGCCGGCTGGTGCTGGCTGGACAGCATCTTGAGGTCATTGAGGCGCGTGGGAGGTCGGTGCGCTTCCGTATAGGCGGCTATCTTCGCTAGCATCGCCACGGCTTCCTCGGGAAACTTGCCCATCGCGGATTCACCGGAGAGCATGATGCAATCCGTGCCATCGAGAATGGCGTTGGCCACATCCGTGGACTCGGCACGGGTGGGGAGTCGGCTGGAGACCATGGATTCGAGCATCTGCGTGGCGGTAATGACCGGTTTGCCCACGAGGCTGGCTTTGGCGATAAGCTGCTTTTGCAGGATGGCCATCCTCTCGATCGGCACTTCCACTCCCAGGTCGCCCCGTGCCACCATGATACCATCGGCGGCATTCAGGATGTCGTCAAAGTGCTCCAGGGCGTCTGAACGCTCGATCTTGGCGATAACGAAGGGGTTCTTGCCGATTGCTTTGGCGGCGGCGCGCACGGCTTCAATGTCCGCGGCGGTCTCCACGAACGACTGGCTCACGGCGTCCACCCCCGCGTTAAGCGCAAACTCCAGGCACGCGCGGTCGTGGTCA
>CAIWJG010000374.1 GCA_903912925.1 uncultured Verrucomicrobia subdivision 3 bacterium
CCGAACAGACCCTGTGCGATCTAGAATGATCGAACTCACGTTCGATGCTACGTTCATTTCGGACTTCCGAACAGACCCTGTGCGATCTGGGCGAACTGTTCCAGTGAGACTGCCTCCGCGCGGATTTGAGGCGATAGCTTCAACCGCTCGAATTCCTCGACCAACCGCTGCCCAGGCCAGTCTTGCTTTAGCAGTTTGAGCATCATCTTGCGTCGCTGCGAGAAGCTCCGTTTCACAATTCGGATGAACGCCCCGCGCGCTTCATCCCTCAGCAGCGGCTCCGCGCGGCGCACCAGGCAGACGCAGGCCGAATCCACGTCCGGCTCCGGGAAGAAACAACTGGCCGGAATCTTGAACCAGGGCTGCAGTTCGTAATTGAGTTGGATCAGCAGAGTGAGCACGCCGTAATCCGACGCGCCCGGTTTGGCGTGTAATCGCTTCGCCACCTCGACCTGCAGCGTGCCCACCATGCGCTCCGGACCACGAGCCGCCAGCGCCAGTTCTACCAGCAGGGGCGAGGCAACCGAGAAGGGCAGATTGGCAACCAACTTCCACCCGCTCCAATCGCGTGCTTCGTGTTTCAGGTAGTCGAGGGCGTCGTCGTGGAGCAAACGCAGAACCGGCGTCCCCCCGTTCTCGGTCTGGAAACGCTCCTTGAGCACCGCCACCAATCGAGCGTCCTTCTCGATGGCCAGAACCTCGCTCACTTGCTCCAGCAATATCTCAGTCAGCGGCCCCAGCCCCGGCCCAATCTCCAACACTCGATCGGCTTTCTTCAGGTCCGCCGCCGCCACGATCCGCCGTAACTGGTTGGCGTCATGGAGAAAGTTCTGTCCGAGCGACTTGGTCAGTTGGATGCTGCGCTCCGCCAGCACTTGCTTCATCTCGGTGAGCTTCATCGGGGTAAAAGCAATCCCAGCGCATGGACTGCCATCCAGAGTTGGTTCGAAGAAATGGTCAGCGGCGGGGTGAAGCCAATGACGTTCGAGTGCTCGCCCTCGGGCAGCAGAATGAACCCGCGCTCGTGAACCATGGCCTTAACCAGATTCAGCGCGACCTCTGTAGCGGGAGAGCCGTCCGGCAGACAAACTTCCAACCCAGCCAACAAGCCCAGGCCGCGCGGCGTCACAACGAGGGTCGAGGGCTGAGGGTCGAGGGCCGAGAGGGAGGCGAGCAAGAGTTCGCCAAGCTCCGCGCTGCGCTGCACCAGCTCGCGGTCTTTGATCTCCTTTATCTGCGCCAGCGCCATGGCGCAGCCGACGGGGTGGCCCAGGAATGTGCTGGTGTGGATGGCCTCGCCGCTGGACGGAGCCCACGCCGCGTCCATCAAGTCCGCATGTCCGACGCAGGCGGAGAGCGGGAAACCGCCCGTCAATGCCTTGCCCAGGCAAATTACGTCCGGCACCGTCCCGGAGTGTTCGCAGGCAAACCATCTGCCGGTGCGACCGAAGCCCGTGTAAATCTCATCCAGAATCAGCAGCGCGTGGTGCTCGTTGCAAAGCCGTCGCAGCAGGGGCAGAAACCCCGGCGGCGGAAGGTTGATGCCACCGCGCACTTGAACCGGTTCGACCAGAACCGCACCTATTCTCTCGCGCTGGAAAAGGCTCTGCATCTGGGCTTCAGTTTCTGCCAGAATAGAACCAGGTTGCTGCCCGCCCGGTGCGGCGGTATTTGCCTTGGGAAACGGCACAAAGTGCCCGAACTCGCGAAGCTGGTTGCGGAAAGGCGCCCGGAAATGTGCCCGCTGCGTCACATTGAGCGCGCCGTAGCCAAGGCCGTGATAGGCGCCTTCAAAGGCAATCACGCCCGGCTTGCCCGTCGCCAACAGCGCTGTTTTGAGCGCGGCCTCCACTGCCTCGGAGCCTGAGTTGCAGAAGATGGTCTTGCCGGTGGTTGCCGGCGTGCGCCGATCGGCGACCTTGGACTTTGAACTTTTGGCTTCGGATTTGCCCTGCCACCGCTCGAAGGTGATTCGGCTCAACTCCCGCGCCAGCTCTGCCTTCAGCGCGTGTGGATGGACGTCGCCCATCGCATGCAGCAGCTTTGCCATTTGCTGCTGCCCGGCTTTGACCACGCGCGGGTTGGCGTGTCCAGTCGCCGCCACGCCGAATGCCGCTGTAAAATCCAGGTAATCCCTCCCATCCGCGTCCCAGACGCGCACTCCGCGCGCCCGCTCCCACACGATGGGCCACGAGCCATCCGGCGCGATGAACGTAACATTGCGCGACTCATAGGCGCGCAGCAGTTGAAGTGTTTCGCGAGTGGTCATCGGCAGCTAAACTCCGCGCTCCTCCGGTGGCCAAATGACCTTGTGCAACTGCACTTGAAACCGCACGGGTAAGGCATCAGCGATGATCTTCTCCGCCAGTTGCCGACGCGAAATCAGCGTGTGCCCCGGCGGCACGAGCTTGAGCGACTTGTCCCGCTGCTCAGCAGCAAGCGGATGGGCCCACGAGAACAGCAACGGACAAAGGGATTCGAGCTTGTATTCGGCGATGCGTTCCCTGGCCCACTGGTAGTCTTCCCAGGTGGTGATGACGAACTTGATTTCATCCGTGCTCTTGAGATGAGACAGGTTCTCCCAGCGGTTGCGCCCGGCTTCGCCGCTGGAGGGGCATTTCAGGTCCATGATCCGCCGCACGCGCGGGTCAACGGGCGCAATGTCGTGTGCGCCGCTGGTTTCGAGCAGCACGGTGATGCCGTCGTCGCACAGCCCCTGCATCAGCGGAAGCGAGTTCTTCTGCAGCAAAGGTTCGCCGCCAGTCAGTTCGACGAGCGGCAAACGCTGCCCCACCGGGTTGCCGAATGGTTTGGCCAACTGGTGGACTTCAGCGCGTATGTCTGCCAGTGACTTCTTGGCGCCTTCAGTAAACGCATACGCCGTGTCGCAATACGAGCAGCGCAAATCACAGGCACCGAGCCGGACGAAGATGCACGGCAACCCCGCAAACGTGCTCTCGCCTTGCAGGCTCAGATAGATCTCGTTGACGACCAGCGTGTCAGACATCGCGCTCAATGTAATGGCCCGACGGGCGCGAGGGAAGCGGCATGAGTTGGGTTAGTTGCATGGTTGCACGGTTACAAGGTTACATGGTTACACGGTTATCAAGTGCGCTTCCCCTTGTAACCATGTAACCGTGTAACCATGCAACTCTTGTAACCATGCAACTCACTTCCCGCACTCTCTTTTCTCTTTACCAAATCCCGGCCACTGACCCTATGATGCCGGCCATGGAAATCTACGATCATCCCACCTTCCGGATGGCCTGCCAGCAGTTCGACCTGGTGGCGGACCGTCTGCAAATGCCCGCTGCCGAGCGCGACCGCATCAAATACCCCAAGCGCGCCATGACCGTGGCCCTGCCGATTCATCGTGACGACGGCTCCACGCAGGTATTCACCGGCTACCGCGTGCAGCATCACCTCACCCTTGGCCCGACCAAGGGCGGCTTGCGCTTTCATCCCGACGTGACGATTGGCGAAGTCGCGGCGCTGGCGATGTGGATGAGCTGGAAATGCGCCCTGACCGGTTTGCCCTACGGCGGCGCCAAGGGTGGGGTTGCCTGCGATCCCGGCAAATTGTCCATCACCGAGTTGGAGCGTGTGACCCGCCGTTACACGCAGGAGATGATCCCGTTCATCGGCCCGCAGGTTGATGTGATGGCGCCCGATCTGGGCACCAACGAACAGATCATGGCCTGGATGATGGACACCTACTCCGTCCACGTCGGCGCCACCGTGCCCAGCATTGTCACCGGCAAACCGGTCGCATTGGGCGGCTCGCTTGGCCGGCGCGAGGCCACCGGTCGCGGCGTCGGCTATCTCGTCAACCGCGCCACCGACACTATCGGGCTGGACATCAGCAAAGCCACCGCCGCAATCCAGGGCTTTGGCAACGTCGGCTCCGTCGCCGCGCTCTCCCTCGCTCGCTATGGAGTCAAGATTGTGGCCGTAACCGATGCCTTTGGCGGAGTCTATAACTCGAACGGCTTGGACCTCTGGGGACTCGAAAAGCATGTCGCCGGCAACAAGACCGTGGCCGGCTTTGCCGAAGCCGAGCCCATCACCAACGACCAATTGTTGGTGCTGCCCTGCGATATCCTTGTGCCTGCCGCTATCGAGCGCCAGATCACCGCCGACAACGCCCCCAAGATCCAGTGCCGCATCATCGCCGAGGCCGCCAACGGCCCCACCACTCCCGAAGCGGACGTCATCCTGGACCAGCGCTCTGAAATCTTCATCATCCCCGACGTGCTGTGCAACGCCGGTGGCGTGGTGGTATCCTACTTCGAGTGGGTGCAGGACTTGCAGAGCTTCTTCTGGGGCGAGACCGAAGTTGTGGACAAACTGTTCCGCATCCTGGAGACGGCCTACACGCAAGTCGTGTCCCTAAGTCGCAAGCAGAAGATCTCCATGCGGCTGGCGGCCCTGAGCCTCGGCATCAAACGCGTGCAGGAGGCGAAGCGGCTCAGAGGGCTGTTCCCATGATTACTTCAGAAGTGGGGTTCTTTACAGGGAAGCGGGCGCTGCGTGGCTTTACGCTGATCGAGCTGCTCGTCGTGATCGCCATTATCGCCATCCTGGCTGCGCTTCTGTTGCCGGCGCTGGCCAAAGCGAAGGCGAAAGCTCAAAGCATTTCCTGTTTGAACAACCTCAAGCAGTGGGGCTTGGCGACGCATCTCTACGTTTTGGATCACGAAGATTACCTGCCGCCAGACGGCGCTCCCAACCCGACCGATACCATGACCAACGTCGGCTGGTATGTGCAGCTTCCGGAGGTGCTCGGGATTCCCCGCTATTTCGACCTGCCCTGGCGCAAGGACTCCAATGCCGCGCCCGGCAATTCGGTCTGGATTTGTTCCTCCAATCCCAGGCGCAGCAATGGCAACAACCTCTTCCACTACTGCCTCAACGAACATGTGAACGGGACCGGCGCCAACAATCGGCCGGCCAGGATAAGCTCCATTCCCAAGCCCTCGGCCGTCGTGTGGCTCTTTGACACGAAGAACCTCCCCGGCGTTGGCGCGTGGACTTACGTCCATACCAACCTGCACGGCCAGGGCGCGCAGTTCACGTTTCTTGACGGCCACGCCGCCCGCTTCCGCTGTTCAGCGTACTTGGATCTGACTACCGGTCATGCCCGCACTAATAACGTTGACCTGGTCTGGATACCATCACCATAACTCAGGCCCAGCTCACCTCGCGCCCGCAGCCGGGGATTCAATCCGGTAGAGGTGTGTCTTGGTTCTCAGGAAGAACGCCTTGCCGGAGACCGCCGGCGAAGCCATGAACCCGTCTTCCAGGATGTTCTTCGCCAGGACTTCGAAAGTGCGCCCGGGTTTGAGCACGGTGGTCGTGCCTTGCTGGCTGAAGAAATACAGCCGCCCATCGGCGTAGATCGGTGAAGCCGCGTCCTTGCCGCCGATTCTTTCCGTCCAGACCAGCTTCCCCGTCGCGGCTTCGAGGCAGGTGACGTAGTTGTCCTCGGCGACCGTGTAGATCAAGCCGTCAACGAGCAGCGGCGAGCCGTAAACGCCCACATGGTTCTTGGACTTCCACGCTACGCCGGTGTCAGTGATGTCTCCCTGGCCGTCCGTCTTCACCGCCCACAATTCTCTCATGCCGAGGCCGGTGACAAAGAAGGCCAAGCCGTCGCCGAAAATCGGTCGGGGCGCGGTTGACCAGTCTTTATATTGCACCTTCCAGAGCTCTTTCCCAGTCCGCGGATCGTAGCCATAGGCGGCCTTGGCACCCGCGCTGAGCATCAGGGGCTTGCCGGCCGCGGTCACGATCAACGGCGTGCTGTGGGCCTTGCGCTGGTCCCCGTCTCGGGCCATCTGGCCAGGGACGTTTTCGTCGTTCCAGACCACGGAGCGGTTGACCTTCCAGACGGTCTCGCCGGTCTTCTTGTCCAGCGCGACGTGGTACTGCACGTCCACGCCGTCCATTGTCAGGATCAGCAGGTTCTCGAAGGTGATGAGCGATGACGCTGGGCCGCGGTAATGACGGCACTGTATGTCTTCCCGTTTCCAAAGTGCCTTGCCCGTGTTCGCGTCCAGACAGGCCGTCCCAAATCTGCCAAAGTGGACATAGACCCGCCCCGGCTCAATCACCGGCGAAGGCGTGGCATAACAGTTCATCGAGGCGCCGTTGTTGAGCGGTTCCGGGTTATCGCTGTGAAACACTTTCTCATTGAAGCGAATTGCGCCGGTTTCGGCGTCCAGGCCGATGGCGAAGAAGTCGTGGCCGTCGATAGTCGCAGTGGTCAGCCAAACTTGTCCTCCCATCACAACCGGCGTGGACCAGCCGCGATAGGGAATCTCCGTCTTCCATTTGACATTATTCGTCTCGCTCCAGTCAAGCGGCAGCCCCATGAGCTGCGTGTCGCCCGGTGCTGAGGCGTGGCCGTCGCCCCACGGCCCGCGGAACTCCGGCCAATCCGCTCGCGCCGCCACCCCGCCAACGACCACCAGTGCCAGCGTCAACCGGGAAAGCAATCTGCGTGGAACGCCGCGGCTTAACGCTTTGGCCGAATCGAATAACTGGCCTCTATCATAACTCATGGCGCCAGCGTGCCATGACGACCTTGCCAGGTCAATTATCTCAGTATCCCAGCTCTTTGAGGGTCGCTTCGAAATCCGCCGGCAACGGTGCTGGCGCTGGCTTGACGGCCTTGGCGGCGTAGGCCACCAGGTTGAGCACTAAGCGGTCCGCCGCCGGATGCTTGTCCAGGTTGGCAACCAGGTTGAAGGTGTTCAGCACAATCTTCCCCGCGCCCAGCGGATAGGCGCCCAGCATCACGCCTGCGGCATAGCCGTCGGGGCGGCTGGAATGGCAGACGGCGAAAGCCGCCGCGGCCACATCCTCCGGCGTGTCCTGTCCTTCAAAGAAGCGGCTGCTGATCAGCGGCCCGTAATAGTCCCAATCCATGACGCCCTGCGGCGCCAACCCCGCAAACAGGGCGTGCTTCCTGGCGACGCATTCCTTGTGATAGAGCCAGTCGGAGAAGCTGGTCAGGTGCCCCTTGTTCTTCAGCGGCAGCCAGCCCACGGCATCGTTCCCCTTGCGGAATACGCCCGGGTCAAGAAACACCGCGACGCTCCCTTGTGCGACGCGCCGCAAGACCTCCGCGCGCTGGGTCGGCGTCACAGAAGGCTCGGGCGCGTTCCCCACCAGGATGACCCGGCAGGCTTCCGCGGGAGCTTTGTCCAACGGCACCGCGGAGATGTTTCGCCCCTTCAACCACTCCTGCACCCAGGAATCTATCGCCACGACCGCCACCTCAACTGCCACTTCCGCCTTGGGCGCTTCGCTGACCTGGAACATCAGTCTGCCGGCAGCCGGCGCGCCGCCACGTTCGAGCGTAGCGGCAAATTCATATCGCCCCGCAGGACCAGGAATCGTCACCTCTTCTGCGAAGACAGGAACCGCCAATGGCCCGTCCTCCCCGGCCGCTGGCTGAGGGATGACCACCTCGATGCGCTTCTCCCATGCGACGCCCGCTGGCCCCAACACCCGCAGCCGCGCCGGGTAAGTGCCCGGCCCCAGCACGTCTTCGTTTGCCAGCACCGCTTCCAGTTTCACCGGTCGTCCTGCATAGGCGTGCATCGGTGCCGCGAACAGGCACCACCGCAGCGGCGCCCAACCCTCTTGCAGCGTGTCCATGATGCCGGGCTTGAACTCGCGCCAGAACGTCCACAACCCTTCGCCCGTGTATCCGTGGTCCAGCAGCCCCGTCAGGTTATACCCGCAAATCTTCGGGTTCGAGCGTATCAAACTGAACCCCAACTCCCGCTGCCGGCAATGCAACCGCTGGCTCGCCCGGAGCATCTCCTCGGGGAACGCATACACCGCGTCCATACCCAGCCGCGTCCAGTCAGCGGTCAGCTTCTCCTCGGTTTGCTTGAAGAACTTGAAGTCATCCGCTTCCGGGTTCGCGCCGTTTTGTTCGTAATACCGCAGCTCGCGGATGGCGTTCATTAGGCTGCCGATGCCGTATTCGGAGAGAAACACCGGCTTGCTCTCCTTGCCCAGGTTGCGGATGCCCGCCTCGATGGATGGGGTGTGCGGCGTCGCCGGATACACATGCGCATCGCCCGCGCCCACAAAATAGCCGCCCCACGGACCGCCTTTGGCCGAGCCCTTGTAGTCCGGTCCCTCGACACCCCACACATACTCCCACTGCGCACCGCCGGGATTGCAGACCGACCCAATGTTGTATTGCCCGTCCCACCGTCCGCTCTGCTGCAACACCAGCCGCGAATCGTCCAGCGACCGCAGCAGCCCCAGGCTCGCCACCGCATGTTGGACCATCGGGCCGTTGCCCATCTCGTTGACCAGCCCGAAGATGACCACGCTCGGATGATTCCGGTCCCGCAGCACCATCTCCCGCAGATCGGCGTCAAAGCGTTCCGCCATCTTCGGCGAGTCGGCCAGCAACCACGACGCCAGGTTCTCTTCATAAACCATCAGCCCGATTTCGTCGCACAGCTCAAGCTGGTAGGGATGGGCGATCCCCGCAATGAACCGCACCGTATTGAACCCGCACGACTTCATATACAGCAAATCTTTGCGCAGGAGGTCCAGCGCCCCGGCGGGGGGAACAATTGCACCTATCGGACAATGGTTGCCGGTGTGCGAGCTTTTCAGAAAGACGCGTTTGCCGTTCAAGCGGAAATAACCCCGCTCCACACGGAAATCGCGGAACCCAAACCGCACCGCGCTTTCATGGCTGTCCGCGCTGCCGCCTGCACTCACCCGCGTGGTCAATCGATACAGACACGGCTCCTCCAACCGCCACAAACGGTGCTGCGGCACGCTCAACCGACACTCCACCGTGCTGCTGCCGAGCGGGATCTCCTGGCTAAGCTGCATCCGCGCCACCGGCTCGCCGGCCCTGACCGAGTCTTCAGTAATGACGAATTGAAACTGGCCGGACACTGCCGCCGGACCCGTGTTGCTCAGCGTCACTTGCACGCGCACCTCGCCGCTCTTCCAATCCGGGCGCACATACACATCATCAATCCGCGCCGCCGGGGTCCAGAAGACCTTGACTGGTTCAGTGATCCCGCCGCTGTTGTAAGAACCTCCGACGCCAATACCAGTCGGGACCTTGTTCCGATGAGGCGTCTCGCCCAGGACGATGCCATCAATCGCCTGCCCCGTCGGGTTCAACACGCGCACCGCCAGCCGGTTCGCCAAGCCGGGCTTCACTGCGCTCGTGATATCCAGCGTGAACGGAGTCTCACCGCCCTCGTGGCCACCAACGGGGATGTCGTTCACCCAGACCTGCGCGAGGTAATCCACCGTGTCAAACCGCAGCAGGCAACGCCCGTCCACATAGCCACTCTCGGGAGCGATGAACTCGCGCCAATACCACGCCACACCGTGATAGCCTGGCAGCGCCTCCTGCATGATACCCGGCACGCGCACGGGCCGGGCGTCCGCGACCGGCCCTTTCCACCACCCCTCCTCGCGTCCGGCGTTCTTCGGGTCCGCCGCCACCTTCCAATCGTTTCCTTCCAGCGAAACGACCGTCGCCGGCCACGTTCGGTTTTCCGCCTGTGCCACGCCCACAACGACCATGAGCGTCATCAGACCAATGAATCTCTCAGCATGCCTGCAGTTCATAAACGGAGCGATCTGCGCGCCTCAGCGCGCGCTCCAGCTTACAGACCCCCGTCAGCGATGCGAGCGGGAAGTAGCCGTTAGGGTCGCCTCGCCGAGACGGCCGCGCCCAGTCGTTTCAGCGAAACGCCTCTTCGACACTTCGGCAGAATCAATCGCCCGACGCTTTCCTCCCCGCTCGGCAACTCAGAAGCACCAGTTCAATACCAGCACCCCGAGAATCAGCACGCGATAGAGACAGCGGTCATTAATGACCTGCTTCATCGTTTTGACCGGGTGCAATTGCGCGTAAATGACGGCTTTCATGCTCAGGTACATTCTCATGAACTGTTAGCCGCCCACTATTGCACACGGGGCGCCTCTCAATTCAGAGAATTGGGCCGTTTTGGCCCGAAAACAGACAAATCCTGAGGAAAACCGCAGACGGTTCAGCATCCCCACCCGCACACATCCCAAGCACCTCGCTAGTCCCTTAATGGTACCTTGATAGTACCTTGATAGTCCCTTAATAGTCCCATAATACCAACGGCAGACATCATGGCTTGCATGTCCCAATAGGCGGGCTGGTTCATCGCACCGGTTCCTTGCGGCGGCAGGCATCCCTTTATTTTGCGTTTCACGAGCGCAAATACGTGTCATCAGAAGGTGGGCTGACAGTCCTTTAAGCCGGATGATCCAAATTCCCGGTCTGTTTCAAATCAGGGGCTGGTAGATGTGCCTGGCGGGTGGGAGGAAGGGGCCGGAGCGGCAAGCGCGGCGTCCAGGTTCTTGCGGGCCTCCGCATAATCAGGCTTGAGTCTCAGGGCCTCCTGAAACTCCCGGATCGCCTCCCCGGTGCGTCCTTGCTTGTAAAGAGCGCTGCCCAGGTAATTGTGGGCCTCGGGGTAGCCGGGCCTCGCTTTCAGGGCTGCCTCAAAATGACGAACTGCCTCGGCCGTTTCGCCTCTCAGGCCGAGGGCAAGACCGAGGTTGAACTGGGCCTCGGCATAATCCAATTTCAACCGGACCGCTTCCTGGAATTGGCGGATCGCCTCGTCCATTTGGCCCTTCCTGCCGAGGGCGATACCCAGCTCGTTGTGGGCCTCGGCGTAATCCGGTTTCAAGCGGATGGCCTCCTCCAATTGGCGGATGGCCTCCTCCATCTGGCCTTTCCTGTTGAGGACAATACCGAGGCCGTAGTGGGCGCCGACTTGATTTGGTTTCAAGCGGATAGCTTCCCGGAATTCGCGAATTGCCTCGTCCACCTGGCCGTTCTTGTTGAGGGCAATGCCGAGGTTGCAGTAGGCGCTGGAGTAACGCGGTTTCAAGCGGATGGCCTCCTCGAATTGGCGGATCGCCCCATCCATCTGGCCCTTCTGATCGAGCGCGATGCCAAGGCCATTGTGCGCGCCGTCATTGTTCTCGGTTACAGCGAGCGCATGTCGGAACAGGACCTCACTGTCGTGCCAATAGCCGATCTGTTGCCGCGTCATTGCCAGGCAGGCGAAGACCGCCACCCCGCCGGCCACCGATAGGAGGATGGGCGTGGAACGTGAAGCGTGGAGCGTGGAGCGTGCAAGCGCGTGTCCTACGCTCCCACGCTCCTCACGCTCCTCACGCTCCACGCCCCCTGCGGCCTTCCCCTGCATCAGTGCATACGCGCCCCAGACGGCGAGGATCACCACCCCCAGTGACGGAAGATAAGTATAGCGATCTGCCATCGCGTGGCTGCCGGTCTGGATTATTTGGCTAACGGGCACCAGGGTCCCGCAATACCACAGCCAGCCCATCAGCAAGCAGGGATACCGCCGCCGCGCCGCCCAAAACAGCACCGAAATGCCCAGGATCACCGCCCCGGCCAGCAGCACCTTCTCCAATGGCCATTGCCCGGGGTGCGGATACACCACCGCCAGCTCCGCGGGCCAGAACAGCTTCCCCAAATAGCGGCCATAAGAAATCAGCGCGTTCCCGGCGCGCGCGCCCAAAGGCAGGCTTTCCCCCGCGTCCAACGCGCCGGTGTGCCGCTGCACCACGAAGGTCACCACGCTCGCCAGCGCCACGAGGAAAAAGAACGGGATCTTCTCGAAGAGCAATGGAAGGTGAAACGTGAAACGTGAAATGGGTTGCGTGCCGGTGCCCGCTTCATTCTGCTTTCTGCATTCTGCATTCTGCATTCTTCGTAGCGGCCAATAATCCAGTAGCAACATCACGAACGGCAACGTCACCAGCATCGGCTTGCTCATCAAGCCCAGGGCGAGGAAGCACAAGGATAGGAGATAGAAGATGCCGGTGTGAAACGTGAAACGTGAAACGTGAAACGTGAAACGGGTTGCGGGTTGCGTGTCGGTGGCCGCTTCATTCTGCATTCTGCCTTCTGCATTCTGCATTCTCCGTTGCGCGTAGCGGACGTAAGCGATTAAGGAAAGCAGTCCGAAGAACCCGCTGAGCACATCCTTCCGTTCGGACACCCAGGCCACCGATTCCACATGCAGCGGGTGCCACCCAAATAGCGCCGCCGCCAATACGCTCCGCCAAAGCGCTCCGGTAAGACCCCACAGAAACAGAAAGAATAGCATCGTGTTGACCGCGTGCAGCAGCACACTGGTCAGGTGATGTCCCCAGGGGTTCAAGCCAAACAGTTGGCAGTCCGCCATGTGCGACAAAACCGTCACCGGATGCCAAATGCAGTTTACCGGGGTGAGCAACGCCCACTTCACGCTTTCCCAGGTCAATCCCTTTTGGACCTGAGCATTTGCGGTGACGTGCAGATCGTCATCGTAGTTGACAAAGTCACCGCGCGTCGCCGGCCAATAAATGGCAATTGTCACCAGCAACAGCAGTGCGGCAATCAGCCACAGCGGGATGCGCGGGGAATGGGAGTGAGGGGAGTGAGGGGCGGTATGGGGTGCGGCTTGAAACGTGAAACGTGAGGTCCGACCTTGGACCTCGGACTTCGGACTTTTGCCTTCTGCCTTCTTCATTCTGCCTCAGCGGTTGGTGGCGGTGCCCGGAAGCCGCACAGAACCTGCGTGGGTGGCCAGCGCGGCCGCCAGGTTCGTGCGGGCATTGGCATAGTCAGGATTGAGTCTCAGGGCTTCCTGGAACTCTCGGATCGCTTCGCTCGTGCGTCCGTTCTGGCCGAGGGCAATTCCGAGGTTGTTGTGGGCGTTAGCCTGATCCGGTTTCAAGCGCAGAGCTTGCTGGAATTGGCTGATCGCCTCGTCCATCTGGCCTTTGCTCATGAACGCGGCGCCGAGGTTGTTGTGGGCGCTGGCGTAATCCGGTTTCAGGCGGACGGCTTCCTGGTAATGGCGGATCGCTTCGTCAATCCGGCCTTTCCTGAAGAGGGCGATGCCGAGGTTGTAGTGCGCCTCCGCGTCAGCCGGTTTGAGTCGGACGGCTTCCTGGAATTCGCCTATCGCCGTGTCAACCTGGCCTTTCTTGAGGAGAGCGTGGCCAAGGTTATTGTGGGCGTCGGCGTAATCCGCTTTTAGGTGGATGGATAGCAAGTATTGGCCAATCGCCTCGTCAGTTTGGCCTCTCTGCTCGAGGGCGGCGCCAAGATTGTTGTGCCGGCTGGCGACTCCAGGCTTCAGGAGAAGCGCTTGCCGGAATTGACTGATCGCCTCGTCAATTTGGCCCTTCTTGACGAGGGCCGCGCCGAGGTTATCGCGGGCATCGGCATGTTCCGGGCTCAGGCGGAGCGCTTCCCGGTAGCGGCTCATCGCCGCATCAACCTGGCCTTCTTTGAAAAGCGCGATGCCAAGGTAGTTGTTAGCATCGGCAGAGTCGGGATTGAGCTTCAGAGCTTCCTGGAGCTCCGGGATCGCTTCGCTGGGGTGGCCTTTCTGGCCGAGAGCAATTCCGAGGTTTCGGTGGGCATCGGCGCTATCCGGTTTCAGGCGGAGTGCTTCCCGTAATTGGCTGATCGCTGCGTCCACTTGGCCCTTCATGGCGAGGGCCTCGCCCAGGTGGTTGTGGGCATCGGCGTCCTCCGGTTTTAGGCGGAGGAATTCCTGCAAACGGTTAATCGCCTCGTCAACTTTGCCATTCTTGAGCAGCGCGAGGCCCAGGTTGTAGCGGCCGTAAATGTTATCAGGTTTCAGGCGCAGCCCTTCCTGGAATTCGACGACCGCCTCACCGGCTTGGCCTTTTTCGACGAGGGCGATGCCGAGGTTGTTATGTGCGGCGGCATTGTTCTCGGTGACTTCAAGCACATGGCGGAATAGGGTTTCGCTGTCCTTCCAATAACCAATCTGTTGCCGCGTCAACCCCAGGCACAGCACGATCGCCACACCTCCTGCCACCGACAACGCCAGCACGGGATATCGCCAGCGTCGGGTCAGTTCGCAGGCGCCCCAAACCGTGATCATCAGCACCCCAACGGACGGCAAATAAGTGAAACGATCCGCCATGAATGAAACCCAGCCCTTGGTCAAGCCAATCACCGGGATCAAGGTTCCCAAGAACCAGCACCAACCAACCAGCAGGTAAGGCCGCCGCCGCCCAAACCACAAGACGGCCAAACCCACGCCAACCAGCACCACAACCGATCCCCCCACCTCCAGCCACGACCAATGGCCGGGATTCACATAGGGCACGGCCAGTTTGACTGGGCAGAAGGTCTTGCCCAGATAACGGGTGTAGGCCACCAACGCGTTCTCCAGCCGAAGCAGCGCCGGGGCCTCCTCAAAACCAGCCGCTATCTGTCTCCCCCTTTCTGTCGAGTACGTGACGAAGCACGAGATCACGCTCAATGCAAAGAATGGGATCTTCTCGAAGAGCAAGGGGCGGACGTGATGCGTGAAACCTGAAACGTGAAACGTGAAGGGTGTTGCGGGTTGCGTGTCGCTGGCTTCCACATTCTGCATTCTCTTCAGCGGCCAATAATCCAGCAGCAACATCACAAACGGCCAAGTCACGAGCGTCGCCTTGCTCATCAACCCGCAGGCGAAGAAGCACAAGGATAGGAG
Organism: uncultured Verrucomicrobia subdivision 3 bacterium; assembly: GCA_903912925.1. Taxonomy (GTDB): domain Bacteria; phylum Verrucomicrobiota; class Verrucomicrobiia; order Limisphaerales; family UBA8199; genus PALSA-1440. The sequence goes on from CAIWJG010000374.1 coordinate 14,580, forward strand.
ATAGAAGATGGAAGTTGGGACTCGAACATCCAACATCCAACATCCAACATCGAACGCCGAACCTGGCACTACGGCCCGCGCCGCGCCCTCCGACTTCGGATTTCGGGTTTCGGGTTTCGGATTTCCTTCGGATTTCGGGTTTCGGGTTTCGGATTTCCGCCTCCCCCTCCCTTGCGCGTAGCAGGCGTAAGCGATTAAGGAAAGCAGGCCAAAGCAGCCACTGAGCACATCCTTCCGTTCCGTCACCCACGCCACCGACTCCACCCGCAGCGGATGCAGGGCAAACAGCGCCGCCACCACCACACTCCGCCACATCGCCCCCGTCAACCTCCGAAGCAGCAGGAACAACAACACGCCGTTGGCGGCGTGAAACGCTACATTCGTAAAGTGAAACCCCCCGGCCTTCCGGCCAAAGAGGCTCGCGTCCAACATCAACGAAAGCCAGGTCAGCGGATGCCAGTAATCCCCCTCATTCAGGCTAAACGCCCATTTCACCCCCTCCCAGTTCAAACCGCCCTGCACGTGGGCGTTGGAGGTGACAAATTGAGGATCATCGTAGTTGATGAAATCAAAGCCCGTCACCGGCCAATACAGGACCAGCGTCACCAGCGCCAGCAAGACGCCCATCAGCCACGCTGGTAGATGCGGCCAAGCCATCGCCGCGGTGGCTGCCCTCGTCGGGGTGGGTTCAGATTCGGTCTCTGGTTGGCGCACGGGACTCGCCAGAATAACTCAGCGATTAGTGGAAACGCCGGACGGGCGGGGAGAGCCTGACTTGGCGCCAAGCGCGATGCCCAGGTTCGTACGGGCATCGGCAAAGTCAGGCCTGAGTCTCACGGCCTCCTCGAACTGCTTAATCGCATCGTCCAGTTGGCCTTTCCCGACGTAAGCGATGCCGAGGTTGTTATGAGCATCCGCGTAATTCGTCTTCAGTTGAATGGCCGCCTTGAATCCAGCGATCGCCATCTCAATTTGGCCTTTCCCTAAGAGGGCGTTGCCGAGGTTATTGTGGGCATCCGCGTAATCGGGTTTCAGACGGACGGCTTGCTGGTATTGGCGAATCGCCTCGTTTATTTGGCCTTTCATGGCCAGGGCATTGCCAAGGTTGGAATGGAACCTGGCGTCCTCCGGTCTTAGGCGGACGGCTTCCTGAAGCTGGCGGATCGCCTCGTCGAGCCGGCCCCTCCTGCCGAGGACAACGCCGAAGTTGTTACGGGCCTCGGCATGATTCGGTTTCAGGCGGATGGCATCCTGGAAGTGGCGGATTGCCTCGTCGATTTGGCCTTTGTTGATGAGTGTGGCGCCAAGACTGTAGTAGGCCTCGGCGTAATCCGGCTGCAGGCGAATGGCTTCCTGGAACTGCCGGATCGCCTCGTCCAATTGGCCTTTCAGGTTGAGGGCGATGCCGAGGTTGTTGTGGGCGAGGGCGTAACCTGGCTCAATCCGGAGGGCTGCTTGGTATTCGCCGATCGCCTCGTCCATCTGGCCTTTCCTACCAAGCGCGTCGCCGAAAGCCGCGTGCGCGATTTGATTGTCTTTTGCGACTTCCAGCGCGTGTCCGAACAGGGCTACCCCGTCCTTCCAATAACCAATCTGTTGCCGCGTCAATGTCAGGCACAAAACGATTGCCACCCCACTCGCCACCGACAACGCGATCACGTGATACCGCCAGCCTCGGGTTAATTCGCACACGCCCCAGACCGCCAGGATCAGCACCCCAAGCGTCGAAAGATAAGTGTAGCGATCCGCCATGGCCTGCTGGCCCACTTGCACCAAGCCAATCACCGGGACCAGCATCCCCAAAAACCAAAACCACCCCATTAGCAAATAGGGATGCCGACGTCGCTGCATCCAGACCAGCACCGAAATCCCCAGGAGCACCCCCCCTGCCAGCAGCACCTTCCCCAGCGGCCATTGCCCGGGGTGCCAATAACAGGCCACCAAATCCACTGGGCGGAAGAGCTTCCATAGGTAGCGGCAATACGAAATCAGCGCGTTCCCCAGGCGCGCGCCCAGGGGCAGGCTGGTAACCCCCGTCATAGCGCCCCCTTGTCTCTGCACCACGAAGGTCACAGCGCTCATCAAGGCCACGAGCACGAAGAACGGGATCTTCTCGAAGATCAAAGGGAGGAGCGCGGGGCGTGGAACGTGAACCGTGCTGCGTGGCGCTTGTTGCGTGCCGGTGGCCTCGGCATTCTGCATTCTTCGTAGCGGCCAGTAATCCAGCAGCAACATCACCAGCGGCCAAGTCACCAGCATCGGCTTGCTCATCAAGCCCAAGGCGAGGAAGCACAAGGAGAGAAGATAGAAGAGGGAAGAGGGAAGAGGGGAGAGCGGGAGCGGACCACGAGCTTCCGGCTGCTGGCTTCCGCTTTCTGCATTCTGCATTCTCCGCTGCGCGTAGCGGACGTAAGCAATCAGCGCAAGCAGACCGAAGAAGCTGCTAAGCACATCCTTGCGTTCGGACACCCAAGCCACCGATTCGACGCGCAGCGGGTGCAGGGCGAACAAGGCCGCCACCAATAGACTCCGCCAGGGCGCGCCGGTCAACAGGTACAGCAACACGAAGACCAGGCCCGCGTTGAGCCCGTGCAGCAACACGCTGCTCAAATGATGTCCCCACGGCTTCAAACCGAACATTTGACAGTCCAGCATGTGCGACATCCAGGTAAGCGGATGCCAGTTGGCGGCGTAGTCACTCCGAAATGCCCACCGGACATTTTCCAGGGTCAGTCCGCTGGTTACGTGCGTGTTATCCAGCACGTACATATAGTCATCATAGGTGACGAAATCACATCGCGTCGCCGACCAGTAAACGGCAATCGTCACCAACACCAGAAATACGGCCATCAGCCACGCCGGGAAATGCCGCCGAGTCATCACATGGGGTGCTTCCGTCGCGGGATGGGTTTCGGCTTGGGTCGATGGTCGGGGCGGCATACAACTCCCCTAACTATTGCTCAACCGCAGGACAAGGTCGGGACTTTAGCATGGCGATTCTATAGCTGGAAAGCCGGTGCGTTGACAAGCTTGATCGTGCTGCCACCGGCACGGTCACTTCGCAGCATCGGTCTTGGCGGCGAGCACAGCGTTCAGGTTCTTGCGGGCCTCGGCATAGTCAGGCTTCAGTTTCAGAGCCTCCTGAAACTCGCGGATCGCCTCCCTGGGGCGGCCTTGCTGGTACCAGGCGCTGCCCAGGTAATTGTGCGCCTCGGGGTAGTCGGGTTTCGCTTTTAGGGCCGCCTCAAACTGGCGGATGGCCTCGGTCCTTTGGCCTTTCAGGCCGAAGGCGAGGCCGAGGTTGAAGTGCGCCTCGGCGTAACCCGGTTTCAGCCGGGTGGCTTCCTGTAAATGGCGGAGCGCCTCTTCCATTTGACCTTTTCTGACAAAGGCGATGCCAAGGTCGTTATGAGCCTCGGCATAATCGGGTTTGAGCTCGATGGCTTCCTGGAATTCGCGGATCGCTTCATCCATTTGGCCTTTCCGGCTGAGGACGATGCCGAGGTTGTAGCGAGCCTCGATGTAAGCCGGGTTCAGGCGGACGGCTTCCTGGAATTGGCGCAGCGCACCCTCCATTTGGCCTGCTTTGTCGAGGGCGATGCCGAGATTGTAGTGGGCGTTGGCATGATCCGGCTTGAGCCGGAGGGCTTCCCGGAATTCGCGGATCGCCTCATCGGTTTGGCCTCGCTTGGCGAGGGCGACCCCGAGGTTGCTGTGAGCGTCGGCGTAACCTGGTCTCAGGCGGATGGCTGCCTGGAATTGCTGAATCGCTTCGTCGGTTTGGCCCTTCTTGTCGAGCGCGTCGCCGAGGACTTTGTACGCGATTTGATTGTTCCCCGTGACCTCGATCGCATGCCGGAACAGGGTTTCCCCGTCCTTCCAATGCCCGAGCTGCTGCCGTGTCAGCGCCAGGCACGCGAAGACCGCCACCCCGCCGGCCACCGATAGGAGGATGGGCGTGGAGCATGAAGCGTGGAGCGTGGAGCGTGCAAGCGCGTGTCCTACGCTCCCACGCTCCTCACGCTCCTCACGCTCCACGCCCCCTGCGGCCTTCCCCTGCATCAGTTCATACACGCCCCAGACGACGAGGATCAGCACCCCGAGCGACGGAAGATAAGTATATCGATCCGCCATCGCCTGGCCGCCGGCTTGCACCAGCCCAATCACCGGTACCAGCGTCCCAACAAACCACAGCCACCCCATCAGCAAATAGGGATGCCGCCACCGCCGCACCCAAACCAGCACCGAAAGGCCCAGGATCAACCCGCCCGCCAGCAGCACCTTAACCAGCGGCCATTGGTCAGGGCGCGGATAGTAAACCGCCAGATCCATGGGCCAGAACAGTTTCCCCAGATAGCAGCCGTACGAAATCAGCGCGTTGGCGACGCGCGCGCCGACGGACAGCCTTTCAGCCCCCATCACAGCGCCTGCCTGCTTCTGCACCAGGAAGGTCACGACGCTCACCGCCGCGGCAAGGGCAAAGAAGGGGAGTTTTTCGAGGAGCAGGGAAACGTGAGGCGTGAAACGTGAAACGTGAAACGTGAAACGTGAAACGTGTTGCGTGTCGGTGGCCTCTTCATTCTGCATTCTCCGTAGCGGCCAGTAATCCAGCAGCAACATCACGCACGGCCACGTCACCAGCATCGGTTTGCTCAGCAAGCCGAGGGCGAAGAAGCACAAGGATAGGAGATAGAAGTTGCCGGTGTGAAACGTGAAACGTGTTGCGTGTTGTGTGTCGGTGGCCTCTTCATTCTGCATTCTGCATTCTGAATTCTGCATTCTCCGTTGCGCGTAGCAGGCGTAAGCGATTAAGGAAAGCAGGCCAAAGCAGCCACTGAGCACATCCTTGCGTTCCGACACCCAGGCCACCGACTCGACGCGCAGCGGGTGAACTGCGAACAACGCCGCCACCCACAGGCTCCGCCACGTCGCTCCCGTCAACAGTTGCAGCAACGCCAGGACCAGCCCGGCATTGAGCGCGTGCAGCACCACGTTGGTCAAATGATGCCCCCAGGGCTGCAAACCGAACAGTTGGCAGTCGGCCATGTGGGACCACACCGTTACGGGGTGCCAATTGGCGGCCACCGGGTTCAAACAAGCCCATTTTATGCTCTCCCAGGTCAGCCCGTTTTGGACGTGAACATTCGAGGTAACGTAGGAATCATCATCATAGTTGACGAAGTTACCTCGCGTCGCCGGCCAGAACGTGGCAATCGTCACGAGCACCAGCAATGCGGCCAGCAGCCACACCGGGGGAGGGGAGATTTGCGATTTGCGATTCGCGACTGCACCCTGGTGCGTGTTGCATGCCGTCTTCTGCATTCTGCATTCTGCATTCTTCATTCTGACTAGCGGTTAGTGGCGGCTCCGGGCGGCGGTAAAGCAGCGGCCTGAGTGGCGAGCGCGGCTTCCAGGTTGGTGCGGGCATTGGCGTAGTCAGGATTGAGTCTCAGGGCTTCCCGGAACTCGCGGATCGCTTCGCTGGTGCGGCCGTTCTGGCCGAGGGCAATTCCGAGGTTGTTGTGGGGGTTGGCCTGATCCGGTTTCAGGCGGAGCGCGTGCTGGAATTGGCCGATCGCCTCGTCAATTTGGCCTTTGCTCATGAAGGCGGCCCCGAGGTTATTGTAGGCACTGGCGTAATCCGGTTTGAGGCGGAGGGCTTCCTGGTAATGGCGGATCGCTTCGTCAATCTGGCCCTTCCTGAAGAGGGCGATGCCGAGGTTGTAGTGGGCCTCAGCGTCAGCCGGCTTGAGACGGACAGTTTCCTGGAATTCGCCTATCACCGTGTCGATTTGGCCTTTCTTGAGGAGGGCGTGCCCGAGGTTGTTGTGGGCGTCAGCGTAATCCACTTTCAGGTGGATGGCCTGTTGGTATTGGACAATCGCCTCGTCAATTTGGCCTTTCTGCTCGAGGGCGGCGCCAAGATTGTTGTGCATGTTGGCATCCATCGGCTTCAGGCGGCCGGCTTCCCGGAATTGACTGATCGCCTCATCAACTTGGCCCTTCTTGATGAGGGCCGCGCCGAGGTTGTCGCGGACGCCGGCATGATGCGGTCTCAGGCGAAGGGCCTGCTGGTAGTGGCTGATCGCCTCATCAACCTGGCCTTGTTTGAAAAGGGCGACGCCGAGGTGGTTGTGGGCCTCGGCGTGATCCGGCTTCAGGCGGAGCGCTTCCCGAAACTCCGGGCTCGCCTCACTGGTGCGGCCGTCCTGGCCCAGGGCAATTCCGAGGTTGTTGTGGGCATCGGCATTATCCGGTTTAAGGCGGAGGGCTTCCCGTAGTTGGCTGATCGCTGCGCCGACCTGGCCTTTCATGGCGAGTGCCTCACCGAGGTGGTTGTGGGCATCGGCGTCATCCGGTTTCAGGCGGAGAGTTTCCTTCAATTGGTGAATCGCCTCGTCGCTTTGACCTTGCTTTGCGAAGACGGCGCCGAGGTTGTAGTGGTTCGCCGCATCGTCAGGTTGCAACACCACGGCCTTTTGCAAATGCTCGACGGCCTCGTCAACCTGCCCGCGATCGAGAAGCAAGCTGCCGAGCCTCGAGTGATATTCCGCATGATAGATAGCGCTCGCCAAGAGGTTAAAGGCCAGCGAGATAGCCAGGAGCAGGCCCCAGGCACATCGGGCCACCCACCGCCAAGCCAACCGGCTGACCAGAGTGCGCTCCAAGCCGAGGATGCCAACGACGGCCAGCAGTACCAACGCGGGACAGAAGTCCACCTCATAGCGAAGACTCCCGTTCAAGAAGAGGCCAAGCACCAAGGCGCGAGCCGCGAAGAGCAAAGCGACGGCCACCAGAAACCCGCGCAGAATGCGGCGCCCGTCTGCCGAGCGATCTCGCCAGGCCAGTGGCGCCGCTAGCGCTAGCCAAACTAAAGGATTGCTGGTCAGGACGCCAAAGGGATGCTCACAGTTCCCATAGCCGTCCGGCAGGGGTGGCAACTTGATGTCCTGAACGAAAGGAAAATGAGCACTCCAGCGGGCCGGCGCCAGGAAGTAAACCCAGAAGTTGGCTCCCAGGAAGTGATAACTCCAGGCGTGAGCAAACCGGACCGAGGCTAACAGATAGGGTTGCCCGAATTCCAACGGATTCTCAAATCGCAGGGTGTTGTAGAGCATGAGTCCCAGCCCGATGCACGTGATCGGACCAGTCGCCGCCAGCAAGGAAACCCAAACCCGGTGAAACGTGAAACGTGAAACGTGAAACGTGAAGCCAGACCCGACGCAGCGCGGCGAGCCCTCCCGCCAGGCCAGCGCCACCGGCAGCAACAGAATCACGGCCCCAAATAGCACGTTCGGTCGCGCCCCAATCGCCAACCCGTATGCCAGACTGGCCGCGGCCAACCATCGCCCCCGTTGATTGGGGCGGTGGCACGCCCCCCAAAGCGCCAGCAAGGCCAGCATCGTCAACGCATAGCAGCAAGTGATCGCCACCTCGTAAACCTCAGCCCTTGGCAGAATGATCGGCGTGAACCCCGCCAGCCCCAGCGCCAGCGTGCCCGCCGCCACCACCGCGAGGCCGATTCCCGGGAAGTAGCGGCACCGCATCAACCAGAGCAAGCCGACGCTGGCTAAAAAACCTACAGCGCAAAAGACCACCACGGCAGCTTTATGCCCGAGGTAATGGCCCGTCAGGGCCGCATAGGGCCAAAACAGCACCAGGGCAGGCGTAATCCCATAATAGAGATATAGTTTGCCGTGATAGTAACTCAGATCCCATAACGGATGCCCGTCAATCAGCAGGTAGTCGGCGTTGGCTATCGGATCATAGGGATCGGCCAACCGAGCAAGTCCGGGAGGCACCTCTGTTTTCAAATCGAGCTGGCCAGCGCGAAACCCCCGCACCAATAGGTTGTAGTAGGCGTCCTCGGCACGCATGGTACGCATTCCCAGGAATCCCGGTCTGGCGCTCCAAGCGAAAAAGCCGATCACCACCGCGCAAATTGCACCTATAGTCACCCACGGTGCCCAGCGCATGCTGCGACCGGATGCTCCCACTTGGTTTTGACTGTTTGGCACGTCACTGTTCATGCTTTAGATCTTGGTCGCGGCTTGGCTCATAGAACTCCCAACCAACTCACCGGTTGGTGGCCGAGGCGGGCGGCAGCGCAGAACGGACCTTGGCAGCAATTACAAGGTCCAGGTTCTTCCGGGTTTCGGCATTGTCCGGCTGGAGCCGGAGGGCTTCCTGGAACTGGCGGATCGCCTCCTCGGTTTGGCCGCTCCTGGCGAGGGCGACGCCGAGGTTATTGTACGCCATGGTGTAATTCGGTTTCAGGCGAGTCGCTTGCTGGAATTGCCGGATCGCCTCGGCGACGCGGCCTTGCTGGTAGAAGGCGATGCCGAGGTGGTAGTACGCGATGGCAATATCCGGTCTCAAACGGACGGCTTCCTGGAATTGGATGGTCGCCTCGTCTAGCCGGCCTTTTTCGAAGAGAGCGATGCCCAGGTTCTTGTGGGCGACATAATTGTCCGCCGTGACTTCCAGGGCGTGGCGGAGAAGGGCTTCACTGTTAATCCAATAACCAATTTGGTACCGCGTCAACGGCAGGCAGAGGACGATTACCGCACCACCCGCCACGCATGAAATCCGAAGCCCGAAACCTGAAATAAGGCCTGCGGGACCGCCCTTCGGATTTCCTTCGGCCTTCGGATTTCGGATTTCGGCCTTCCCCTGCATCAGTTCACACGCGCCCCAGACCGCGAGGATGAGCACCCCCAGAGACGGAAGGTAAGTATAGCGGTCTGCCATTGGGTGGGCGCCGGTCTGGACCAATTGGCTCACCGGCACTAGCGTCCCGCAATACCACAGCCAGCCCATGAGCAACCAGGGATGCCGCCGCCGCTGCACCCATCCCAACACCGATATTCCCAAAATCAACCCAGCCGCCAGCAGCACCTTACCAAGTGGCCAGTGCCCGGGATGCACATAGCAAACCGACAGACCCGTGGGCCAGACCAACTTCCCGAGGTAGCGGCCATAGGAAACAATCGCGTTCCCGCTGCGAACACCCAAAGACAGTCTCTCACCGACCGCCAAAACGCCGGCGCTCTTCTGCACCAGGAAGGTCACCACCCCCATCACCGCCGCGAGGAAAAAGAACGGCAGCTTTTCGAGGAGGAGGGAAGGGTGAAACGTGAAACGTGAAACGTGAAACGTGTTGCGTGGCGCGTGTTGCGTGTCGGTGGCCTCTTCATTCTTCATTCTGCATTCTGCATTCTGCATTCTCCCCAGCGGCCAGTAATCCAGCAGCAACATCACAAACGGCCACGTCACCAACATCGGCTTGCTCATCAAGCCCAGAGCGAAGAAGCACAAGGATAGGAGATAGAAGATGCCGGTGTGAAACGTGAAACGTGAAACGTGAAACGTGTTGCGTGTTGCGTGTCGCGTGTCGGTGGCCTCTTCATTCTGCATTCTGCATTCTGCATTCTGCATTCTCCGTTGCGCGTAGCGCACATAAGCAATCAGCGCGAGCAGTCCGAAGAACCCGCTAAGCACGTCCTTGCGTTCCGCCACAAAGGCTACCGATTCCACCCGCAGCGGGTGCCACCCGAACAGCGCCGCCACCAACAGGCTCCGCCAAACCGCTCCCGTTAGACCACGCAGCAACAGAAAAACTAGCGCGGTGTTAACTGCGTGAAGCAACACGCTGGTCAAGTGATGCCCCCAGGGCTTCAAACCAAACAGTTGGCAGTCCAACATGTGGGACCATACCGTTAGCGGATGCCAAAGGCAGTTTACAGGGTTCAGCAAGCCCCATTTGATGTTTTCCAAGGTCAGCCCCTTTTGGACCTGCACATTCGCGGTAACGTGGAGATTGTCGTCGAGGTTGACGAATTCACAGTGCGTCGCCGGCCAGAACGTGGCAATCGTCACGAGCACCAGCAATGCGGCCAGCAGCCACACCGGGGGAGGGGGGATTTGCGATTTGCGATTCGCGACTGCACCCTGGTGCGTGTTGCATGCCGTCTTCTGCATTCTGCATTCTTCATTCTTCATTCTGACTAGCGGTTGGTGGAGGAGGCGGGCGGCGGTGAAGCAGTGCCTCTGGTGGCCAGCACAATCGCCAGATTCTTGCGGGCCTCGGCATAGTCCGGCCTCAGTCTCAGGGCTTCCTGGAAGTGGCGGATCGCCTCGTCGGTTTGGCCCGTTAGGCCCAGGGCGGTGCCCAGGTTGTTGTGGGCCTCGGCGTAATCCGCGTTCAGGCGGATGGTTTCCTGGAATTGACGGATCGCCTCGCCGGTGCGGCCCCGCTGGAAGAAGGCGACCCCAAGGTTGTAGTGGACGCTGGCGTTAGCCGGGCTGAGGCGGAGGGCTTCCTCCAGTTGGCGAATCGCCTCGTCAATCTGGCCTCTTTCGTCGAGCGCGACGCCGAGGCCATAGTGAGCGAGCGTGTTGTTCTGCGTGACTTCGAGCGCATGCCGGAAAAGGGCTTCACTGTCTCTCCAGTAACCAATCTGTTGCCGCGTCAACGCCAGGCACGCGAAGACCGCCACCCCGCCGACCACCGATAGGAGGATGGGCGTGGAGCGTGCAAGCGCGTGTCCTACGCTCCCACGCTCCTCACGCTCCTCACGCTCCGCGCCCCCTGCGGCCTTCCCCTGCATCAGTTCATACGCGCCCCAGACAGTGAGGATCAGCACGCCAAGCGAAGGAAGATAAGTATAGCGATCCGCCATTGCCTGCGCGCCCACTTGCACCAACCCAATCACCGGGACCAGCATCCCGACAAACCACAGCCATCCCACTAGCAAATAGGGATGCCTCCGCCGCTGCACCCAAGCCACCACCGAAAGGCCCGCGATCACCCCCCCCGCCAGGGCCACCTTCCCCAATGGCCAATGCCCCGGGTGCGGATAGTAAACCGCCAGATCCGCGGGCCAGAACAGCTTCCCCAGATAGCGGCCATACGAAATCAACGCATTCACAACGCGTGCGCCGACGGACAGGCTTTCAGCCCCCATCACCGCGCTTGCCTGCTTCTGCACCAGGAAGGTCACCACACTCGACAACGCCGCGAGGAAAAAGAATGGCAGCTTTTCGAGGAGGAGGGAAACGTGAGGCGTGAAACGTGAGGCGTGCTGCGTGTCGGTGGCCGCTTCATTCTGCATTCTGCATTCTGCATTCTGCATTCTCCCCAGCGGCCAGTAATCCAGCAGCAACATCACCAACGGCCACGTCACCAGCATCGGCTTGCTCATCAAGCCCAGAGCGAAGAAGCACAAGGATAGGAGATAGAAGATGCCGGTGTGAATCGTGAAACGTGAAACGTGAAACGTGAAACGTGTTGCGTGTTGCGTGTCGGTGGCCTCTTCATTCTGCATTCTGCATTCTGCATTCTGCATTCTCCGTTGCCCGTAGCGGGCGTAAGCGATTAAGGAAAGCAGGCCGAAGAACCCGCTGAGCACATCCTTGCGTTCCGACACCCAGGCCACCGACTCGACGCGCAGCGGGTGAAGGGCGAACAGCGCCGCCACCAACAGACTCCGCCACGCCGCGCCGGTCATAAGTTGCAGCAAGGCGAAGACCAACCCGGCGTTGAGCGCGTGCAGCAACACGCTGGTCAAATGATGTCCCCACGGCTTCAAACCGAATAGCTGGCAGTCCACCATGTGAGACCACACCGTTAGGGGATGCCAATTGCAGTTCACCGGGTTAAACCAGGCCCATTTCAGGCTTTCCCAGGTCAGTCCCTTTTGGACCTGCATATTCGCGGTGACGTGGGGACCGTCATCGTAGTTGACGAAGTCACCGCGCGTCGCCGGCCAGAACGTGGCAATCGTCACGAGCACCAGCAATGCGGCCAGCAGCCACACCGGGGGAGGGGGGATTTGCGATTCGCGATTCGCGACTGCACCCTGGTGCGTGGTGCATGCCGTCTTCTGCATTCTGCATTCTTCATTCTTCATTCTTCTCCCTAGTGGCAGCGGCATCCTGCCGCTCACAGGAGTCTTCTGCATTCTGCATTCTTCATTCTTCATTCTTCATTCTGACTAGCGGTTGGTGGTAGTGCCCGGCGGCGGCGAAGCCCGGGCCTTGGTCGCCAGCACCACGGCCAGGTTCGTGCGGGCCTCGCCATAGTCCGGCTTGAGGCGCAGGGCTTCCTGGAAGTGCCGGATCGCCTCGTCCGTTTGCCCGTTCAGACCCACCGCCGTGCCCAGATTGTTGTGGGCCTGGTGGTGATCCGGTTGCAGGCGGATCGTTTCCCGAAATTGGCCGATTGCCTCGGCGGTGCGGCCTTGCTGGAAAAAGGCGACGCCGAGATTGTAGTGGGCGTCGGCGTAATCCGGTTCCAGGCGGAGGGCTTCCTGCAATTGGCCGATGGCTTTGTCACCTTGGCCTTGCTTGTCGAAGGCGATGCCGAGGTTGTAGTGGGTGTAGGCGTCATCCGGTTTCAAGCGAACGCCTTCCTCGAATTGGATGATCGCCTCGTCGGTTTGTCCTTTCTCGTAGAGCGCAACCCCAAGGTTTCTGTGTGCAAGCTCATTGTTCTCAGTCACTTCGATCGCATGCCGAAGCAGGACCTCGCTGTCCCGCCAATAGCCTAATTGGTAACGCGTCATGGCCAGGCACGCGAAGACCGCCACCCCGCCGACCACCGATAGGAGGATGGGCGTGGAGCGTGCAAGCGCGTGTCCTACGCTCCCACGCTCCTCACGCTCCTCACGCTCCAAGCCCCCTGCGGCCTTCCCCTGCATCAGTTCATACGCACCCCAGATCGCCAGGATCAGTATCCCCAGCGACGGCACGTAGGTCCACCGATCCGCCATTGCGTGGCCGCCCGTTTGGATTACCTGGCTCACCGGCACCAGCGTCCCGCAATACCACAGCCAGCCCACCAGAAGAAAGGGATGCCGCCGCCGCTGCATCCAAACCAGCACCGAAATGCCCACAATCAAACCGGCTGCGGCCACCACCTTCCCCAGCGCCCAATGTCCGGGGTGCGGATAGACCACGGCCAGGTCCGAGGGCCAGAACAGCTTCCCCAGATAGCGGCAATAGGAAATCACCGCGTTCCCCAGGCGCGCGCCCAAGGGCAGGCTCTCGCCGGCCGCCAAAGCGCCGCCACGGTGCTGCACCACAAAGGTCAGGATGCTCATCAACGCCGCGAGGACAAAGAACGGGATCTTCTCGAAGAGCAAAGCGCGGGGAAGGTGAAACGTGAAACGTGAAACGTGAGGCGTGATGCGTGGCGCTTGTTGCGTGCCGGTGGCCTCTTCATTCTGCATTCTGCATTCTGCATTCTGCATTCTCCCCAGCGGCCAGTAATCCAGCAGCAACATCACCAAGGGCCACGTCACCAGCATCGGCTTGCTCATCAAGCCCAAGGCGAGGAAGCACAAGGAGAGAAGATAGAAGATAGAAGATGGGGCTCGAACATCGAACGCCGAATCTGGCAATGCGGCCCGCGCCGAGCCTTCCGGCTTCGGATTTCGGGTTTCGGGTTTCGGATTTCCTTCGGGCTTCGGGTTTCGGGTTTCGGATTTCCGCCTCCCCCTGCCTTGCGCGTAGCAGACGTAAGCAATCAGCGCGAGCAAACCGAAGAAGCCGCTGAGCACATCTTTGCGTTCAGTCACCCAAGCCACCGATTCGACGCGCAACGGGTGAAAGGCGAACAACGCCGCCACCAACAGGCTCCGCCACGCCGCGCCGGTCATCCGTTGCAGCAGGGCGAACACCAGCCCCGCGTTAAGCGCATGCAACAACACGTTAGCCAAATGATGTCCCCAGGGATTCAAACCGCACATTTGACAGACCGCCATGTGAGACAACGCGGTTAAGGGGTGCCAATTGTTGGCGACCGGATGTAAGAGAACCCAGCTTATCCCCTCCCAGGTCAGTCCCTTTTGCACCAGAACATTCGAGGTGACGTGGAGACTGTCATCCAGGTTGACGAAGTCACATCGCGTCGCCGGCCAGTACAGGGCAACCGTCCCCAGCACCAGCAATACGCCCATCAGCCACCAGGGGATTTGCGATTTCCGATTTCCGATTTCCGATTGAGCGGTAAGGGCTGTGGCCTGCGGCGGGAGCGGCACTTCTACCTTCTGCATTCTGCATTCTGCATTCTGCATTCTCTGGGTCGTTGGTCGGCGCATAGAGCAGCTCGGTAAATGAACTCAGGGCTTCAGAGCGCCGCCGGGCGGCGGCGAAGCCGCGGCCTTGTTGGCCAGCAGGAGGTTCAGGTTCTTACGGGCCTCGGCATTGTCCGGCTGGAGTCTCAGGGCTTCCTGGAACTGGCGGATCGCCTCGTCAGTTTGGCCCTGCCGGCCAAGAGCGGCCCCCAGGTTGTTGTGGGCCTGGGGGTGATCCGGCACCAGCCGGAGGGCTTCCTGAAATTGGCGGATCGCCTCGTCGATGCGGCCCCGCTGGAAAAAGGCGACCCCGAGGTTGTAGTGGGCGTTAGCATACGCCGGATTCAAGCGGACGGCTTCCTGGAATTGGCAAATCGCCTCGTCGATCTGGCCTTGGTTGTTGAGGGCGACACCGAGACCGTCGTGCGCGACGGCATTGTTCTGCGTGACTGCAAGCGTATGCCGAAACAAGGTCTCTCCGTCCTTCCAATAACCAATTTGTTGCCGCGTCAAGGCCAGGCACAGGAAGATCGCAGCCCCTCCTGCTACCGACCATGCCACCACCTGATACCGCCAGCCTCGCGTCAGGTCGCACCCGCCCCAGACCACCAGGATCAGCACCCCAAGGGACGGCAGATAAGTCCACCGATCCGCCATCGCGTGGGTGCCGGTCTGGATCACCTGACTGAGCGGCACCAGCGTCCCACAATACCACAACCACCCCATCAGCAAAAACGGAAAGCGCCGCCGCTGCGCCCAAACCAGCACCGAGATGCCGAGGATCAACCCGCCCGCCAGCAACACCTCGCCCAGCGGCCAATGCCCGGGATGTGGATAATAGACCGCCAGATCCGTTGGCCAGAGCAGCTTCCCCAAATAGCGGCTATAGGAAATCAGCGCGTTCGCGAGGCGCGCGCTCAGGGGCAGGCTTTCGCCGACCGCCAAACCGCCGCCATGCTTCTGCACCACGATGGTCACGACGCTCTCCAAGGCCGCGAGCACAAAGAACGGGATCTTCTCGAAGAGCAAAGGGCGTGGAACGTGAAACGTGAAACGTGAGGTGTGAAACGTGAAACGTGAAACGTGAGGCGGGGTGCTGGCGGCTGCATTCGGCATTCGGCATTCGGCATTCGGCATTCTTCGTAGCGGCCAATAATCCAGCAACAACATCACGAACGGCCACGTCACCAGCGTCGGCTTGCTCATCAAGCCGAGGGCGAGGAAGAACAGGGAGAGGAGGTAGAAGATAGAAGATGGGATTCGAACATCCAACATCGAACATCCAACATCGAACGCCGAACCCAGACCGGCGGCCTGCACGGAGCCTTCGGGCTTCTGCATTCTGCATTCTGCATTCTGCATTCTCCGTTGGGCGTAGCCCACGTAGGCCATGAGCGAGAGGAGGCCGAAGAACACGCAGAGCACCTCCCGGCGTTCCGTCACCCAGACGACAGCTTCGACGCGCAGCGGGTGAACGGCGAAGCAGGCCGCCACCAACAGGCTCCGCCACCTCGCGCCGGTCATCTGTTGCAGCAGGGAAAAAACCAGCGCCACGTTGAGGGCGTGCAGCAGCACGTTGACCAAATGATGTCCCCCGGGGGCTGAACCGCACACCTGATAGACCAGCATGTGGGACCACACCGTTAGGGGAAGCCACCCCCCGTTCAGCGGGTGGAACAATGCCCATTTTATGCTTTCCCAGGTCAGTCCCTGTTGGACGTGAACATTCGCGGCAACGTTGACCCCGTCATCCAGGTTGACGAAGCCGCAGCGCGTGGCGGGCCAGTACACGGCCAAAGTGACCAGCACCAGCATCACCGCCAGCAGCCACGTCGCCAACGGCGCAGCGGCCTTCATCCGAACAGGCGAGGCTTGGGTCACGGGTCGGCGCATAGGAGTCCTCCAGCATACTACTGCGGGACCACACCCGGAGGTCGAAACTTAAGCACAACCACTTTGTAGCGGCAAGGCAGGGGCGTTGACAAGCTCCAACAAAAAACCGGGCCCCACTGGGGGCCCGGCTGTAATTGCTTTCTATTCTATCGCGCCGTTCTTCTCAAAGGTTCGAAGTCCGGGCGCAGTCCGGTTACGGAGCCGGGTTAACTGCGATCGACCGGTAGAAGACCGGCGCAGGATTGCTCACCACGCAGGACCACGTGCCGCTCGGGCTGGACGCGGTATTCGTGCCACCCACCACCGGTATCCACGCCGACATGGGCGCCTTGATATTTCCGCTCGCCACCACGTAATACAGCGCTCCCGGCGTGCCGAGCGCGTTGAGGCTGTAGGTGCCGATGCCGTTCTTGGTGAGGGACTTAATCACGTTGACGTAACTGTAGATAACACTGCTCGTCACCACTTGATCCAGCGCGCTGGAAGAGTTGGCCGGGAAAGCACCATTGCCCAGATACTGAGCTATGATGGCGTTGTGCCCTATCGGCAGGGCGGTGGTGCTGGCAGTGGCGATCCCGCCGCTCAGCGCGTTGGTGGCAAACGGCGTGCCGTTGGCCAGGAAGACCACATTCCCCGTCGGGAGAGCCAACGGCGGCACTCCGGTCACCGTGGCAGTAAACGTCACGCTGGCCAACTCCACCGAAGGATTGGTGCTGGAGACGAGGCCCACTGAGCTGCTCGATCCGGTAATGACGCCGGTGTGGTCCGGAGCGTAGGTGTAGCTGTAATTGGCTCCACCATTGCCGTCATTAACCAGGCCCGCCGGGGTCAGCGTCTTGCTCACACCCGCGTTCGAGTTGTCATAGCTCTCGGTCCAGGCTGGCGCAGTGTCGCCGTGCTGAATGTTGCCCGCCGTGAGGGCCGGTATCGCCGCTGCCGTGGTCGTGCCGTCGTAGGCCTTGGTGTTGGTGGCTGCCGTCACCGTCAGGTTCGTCGCAACGACCGTCACCGTGCCGCTCACACCGGCCACCGTGTAGTTGGCCGCTGCTGACCCGCCCAGTGACAGGCCAGGCACACCATAGAAGGTCGCCACCGCGCCCGCCCAGATCGCAGGCCCGCTGATCGTGCCGCCCGAATTCGCGGTTCCAGTTCCCGAGACGATCTTTTCGAGCGCATACACCCTCGAGTTAAAGGTCGACTGGAAGTAGCTGGACTGCGCATTGGTGACCGTGCTGAAGGAGTTCAAGACACTCCCCAGCGTTTGGGCGCTGTTGGTAAGCCCGATCGCGCCGATCCACAGCTCGTTCCCCAGCGACGTGCTGGACGTAGTGCCGGTTACCGCGTTGGTGCCGATGCCCGTTGCATTGGCCGTCTGATCCACAGCGGCGCTCGTCAACATCCCGCTATACTCGACCACGATCGCACAGGAGCGGAGCGATGCGGCCTGACTGATGGTCACCGCGGTACCCGCACTGGCGCCGACTGGCGCATACCAGATTTCGGTGGTCACGCCGTTGGTATTATTCCCCGGGTTCGCCGCTTGTGACGCACGTTTCCAAGTGGTCACATTGGCCTGGGTAATCGAGGTGACAGTGTTGTTAGTGGTGCCGCGCGTGGCGATCACCGCGACCAGGGTGTTCCCGCTCGTGGGAGCACGGCCCAAGGTCACCGCGAAGGTGGCCGCGCCGTTGCCGGAGACGCCGAAGGTAGCGACCTGCACCCGCGCCGGTGCCGCGTAGGTGGCGGACAGGACAGCTTCCGGTCCGGCATTCCTGCCGGCAATCACCGCGGTGCCCGACAGAGTCAGATTCGCACCATCAAGGTTGTTCGGAATCGAGAGGTTGCTCGAATCGATCACCGGGAACCCATCGTAGTTCTTGCTGCCGGCCACCGTGATCGGCCGGGCGGTAATGACTAGATTGGAAACCGCCGACGAGCTACCCGCATAAACCACTGCCGGATCGCTGAACAGCGCCTGGATGGCGTGAGGCGCCCCACCGTTGACCGCGAGGTTAACGGTCAGACTGGCCGTCCCGCCACTCACCGGTGCCGTGCCCACAACGATTCCGCTGTCCTTGAACGACACGTTCCCGCTCACCGTGCTAAGATCGCTGGCGACAACGTTCGCGCTCAGGACCGTAGCGCCGTAAACCTGCGGTGTGGCAATCGTGCCCAGAGTCGTGGTCGTCGGAGTCGCGGTGGAGATGATATGGAGATTCACCTGACCGCCGCTGACTACGATGCTGCCGGCAAATCCGAGCCCAATGCTCGTGCCGATGACCGTGCAAGGGCCGGTGGCGACGACATCGCCGCTGGCCTGCTGGATCACCGGGTAATCGCCCACCTCTAACGGGTTGGCGGTGTTGACCGTGAACTGGTTGCCGCCCAGCGACACCGTGCCCTGCGAGACGCTGATGGCAGGATGCGTCCCGTCGTAAGTTAGAACGATCGGCCGTGAACCCAGATCGACCGTGCCGCCAACCGGCCCGACGATCGTGGCGGCGCTGGCGTTTCCATCCGCGGTTATTGTCGCGGCGCCGCCCAGCGTGTAGGTGCCCGAGACAGCAGACACGTCAAGGGTCGCGCCGGCCGCCAGGGTGACACTGGAGGAGCTGGCTAGCGAATGGCCCAGTGCCAGCGTGCCCGCGTTGATGAGGGTGTTGCCGGCGTAGGTGTTGACGCCCGATAGCGTCTGCTTGCCGATGCCGTTCTTGATCACGGCCAGGTGGCCGTCCACCGTGCCGCTGTAGGCATAGGCACCCGAGCCGCCGAGCGTCAGGAGGCTCGCCGTGCCACTCGAATTGCGGACGCTACGGATGCCCGCGGTCGCCCCGAAGTCGGCCACGCCAACCAGGGTCTGGCTGTTGCCGTTGAGATCCAGCACCGAGCTGTTGCCCGGAGCCGACAAATACACCACGGTGCTGGCAGGCAACCGGTTGTTGCCGCCGCTGAGTTTCACGTCCGCGATGGCGCCCGAGTTGGTGATGTAGGTGTTGCCGCCATAGGTGGCGATGTTCGTGACTGTGGTCGCCGTAAAGAAGTTCGCGCCAGGGATCGGACTGAAGTCTACGTCGCTGGGCGCCTTCCACAGCACCTGCAAGCCGTTGCCGCCAGTGCCCTCATTGTAACGAACGATAATATCGTGGTAACCGACCGACATATCTTTGCTGCCACTGGCCAATACATTGACACTACCGTTATACGCCGTGGCCTGAGCCGTGATCGGATTATCCGAAGGCGGGTCAATCCATATAGAGCTGCTGTCGTCGCTTATGGTCCCGAACGAGTAAGTGCCGGCGCTGGCAATGTAAACCTTGCCGCGGTATTCCACCGTGTAGGTATTCACGTAGTTCGTCGGGAACGGCCCCGGGGCAGCCACACCGCAGCCATTGGTCTCGCTGAAGGCCTCTTGGTCCACGAGCGCCATGTTGATAGACTGCGTCGCGTAGCCGATCGTCCCGGCGGCCGTGGAATCGGTCGGCGCGGGACTGGGACTGGTTACGCTGAATCTTGCGCCCTGTAACAAGGCATCAGATACGTTTGCCCAGGCCCGAATGGATAGGCCATTCGCGTAAGTGGTGCTGTAACTATAATTAGTCCCCAGCGTGTAGCTATTCGCAGCGGCCACCACAAACGTGACCTGATCGCTGCCATCGCCCGCGCCAAAGAACGTGACGTCGCCACTTCCGCTAATGGCTGAGTCAAAGTTCACCGTGGAGGACGCCGCGGCTTGCCCGCGAATCTGGGTATTGCCCTGCAACGTCAGCGGACCGGTGAAGGTGATCTCGCCACCAGGCACGAAGGTGTGCAACGCACCGCCGTCAACACCCATGCCGCTAAGCTGCATTGGCGTGCTGACGGTCTGACCAGCAAAGCCTGAGGCAAAGCTCACCTCAGCTCCATTCTGCACGGTGATTGCGCTCGTGGAGCCCATGGCGCCCAAAGCACTGTATTCCAACGTGCCGGCGCCAACGGTCGTCGCACCAGCGTAGGTGTTCACGCCCGAGAGCGTCAGCTTGCCGCCGCCCCACTTGTTGAGGCTGCCCGACACAATCGCGCCGGAGATGACCGCGTCCGCGTCGTTCGTGATGGCGCTCTGGCTCGCCAGTGACAGCGAGCTGCCCGTGATGGTGTGGCCCGCGCCCTGGATGTCAAGCGCACCTGCCGTCATCGGCTGGACCAGCGTGACTGTCCCGGTCTTGTTCGACGGGAAGATGGCGGTGTCCGTGGCGCCCCGGTTATTGTCCCAAGCCGTCGAGCCATTATTCCAGTTGAGGTCGATGCTGTTCCACTGGCCGGTGCCGGCGCCGTTGTTCCACACCATGTAGCGCGGCACAGTCGTCCGCCCGGTCGCATCAATGACGACGTGGAAGGCGGCGAAGCCCGTGACTTGCAGCTCGCCGCTCACGAGGAAGTACTCGTAGACCGTGTAGTCCATATGCACCGAGGCTACCTCATTGCTGACCGCGATCGTGCCCGGCACGTCATTCGTGAGTGCTGCTCCGTAGCCGCTCAAGTCAATGCTGCCACTGGCCGTCCCGCCGTAGTAGGCCAGGGCGGACACAGCAAACACCACGTTGGACAACGTGAATGACCCGTCGGCGGGGTTGATCGGGGCTAGCGTCGCTTTGCCCGGGTTGCCATTGTAGAGCGTGGCGGGCTGTTCGAGCGTGCCGACCGTGGCGGTCACTGGAACTACCAGTGAACCCAGTGTCCACGTCAGACTCAGGACATAGGGTTGCATGGCGACGTAGCGGAAGTCCTGCATCGCGATCTGCGTCGGGTGGCTGATCGAATCAAGCTGGAAGGACATAGAACCATTCAGGTTCTGCGTCTGGTTGGTACATTGCATCCCGAGGTCAATAATAGTGCCCCCCAGGTCGCTGCTCGGATCGAGGCAGATGTTAATGTTCAGGGAGCTATTGGTCGCCAACTGCAGCGTGAACTCCGGCATGACGGTGAACATCATGCTGCTGGTTGCGCTGCCACATGGCGAGCCGGTGCTGGTCAGGGTCAGCGCCCAAGAGCCCGCCGATTTCTCCGATGCCGACGGGGTGTAGGCCGCGTTCAACGTGGTGGCATCCGGGCTGAAAGTGCCCGCACCGCCGCTCCACGTGCCGCCCGTGGCCGTGCCGCCCACGCTGCCAGCCAACACGATATTGGTCGACAGCGAGGCGAGCAGGGTCTGGTTCGGCCCCGCGTTGGCGGTAGGCAGCGCCCGAATGGTCACGATCACTTGCGCCGTGCCCGGTGAGACCTCCGCAGGTTGGCCCGTGGTCGTTAGGGTGAGCGTAACCGTGCCGCTCGAATCATCCGCTGCCGACGGAGCATAGCTCGCGTTCAGCGTGGTATTGTCTGGCGCGAAGGTGCCCGTGCCCAAAGACGTCCAGATGCCGCCCGTGGCGCCGTTGCCCACCGAGCCCCCTAGCCCCGCTGTGCTATGCGTAGCGCAGATGGTCTGGTCGCCGCCCGCACTCGCGGACGCCGCCGAACGGATCGTCACTACCACTTGTGCCGTAGCGCCCGCGCAAGGCAGGGCGGTCAACGTCAGTGTGACGGTGCCCGCCGTATTGTCGGCTGCCGTCGGAGTATAAGTCGCGTTCAGCGTCGTTGCATCCGGCACGAAGGTGCCCGTGCCCGAAGACGTCCAGAGGCCGCCCGTGGCGGTGGCGCCCACGCTGCCGCCCAACGGCGCCGTGCTGTGGCCCACGTAGATCGTCTGGTTGCCGCCCGTGCTGGCCGCCTCCAGCGGGTTCACCGTCAGCACCGCCGGCGGCACCGAGGTCTGCGAAGGAGTGCAGGCGCCACTAACGATCACCTGGTATTGGTTACCGCTGTTGGCCACCGTTGTGACTTCGTTGGTGTAGCAGGCATTCGTCGCCGTGTCGCTGATGTTGGTGAACGTCACCCCGCCATCCGCGCTCACCTGCCATTGATAGGTCAAGGCTGTGCCCGTGGCCGTCACGCAGAAGCTGGCTGGCGATCCGGCGCAAACCGTGGCATTGGCCGGGTGGCCTGCAATCGCTGGCAGCGCATGGATGGTCACCACCACGTGCGCCGTGGCCGCGCTGCAAGGCGCTTGTTGACCCGTCGAGGTCAGCGTCAGCGTCACGGTGCCCGCCGAATTATCCGCCGCCGACGGAGTATATGTTGCGCCCAGCGCAGTCGCATCCGGCGCGAACGTGCCGGTGCCCGTGGACGACCAGTCGCCGCCCGTGGCGCCGCCGCTCACGGTGCCGCCCAAAGCAGCTGTGCTCTGGCCCGCACAGATCGTCTGGTTAGCCCCCGCGCTGGCCACCGCCGCCGCGTGGATGGTGATCGTCATCGCGGAACTCACCGGCCCGCAAGGCGCAACCTGACCGCTCGTGGTCAAAGTCACCGTCGCGCTACCAGCCGAGATCTCGGCCGCCGTGGGAGTGTAGGTCGCGCTCAGGCTCGTATGGTCCGGCGCGAAGGCGCCTGCGCCGCTCCAGGCTGCACCGGTCGCCCCGCCGCCGATTGAGCCGGCCAGCGTCACGGTCGGGCTGCTCGAGCAGACCGTCTGGTTAGCACCGGCGTTAGCCGTGGCCACCGGGTGGATGGAGACAATGACGTGCGCCGTCGCTGCGCTGCAAGGTTCCTGGCCTGTCGTGGTCAGTGTCAGCGTCACGGTGCCCGCCGAGGTATCGGCTGCCGTCGGAGTATAGCTCGCGTTGAGTGTCGTCGCGTTCGGCACGAAGGAGCCTGTGCCCGAGGACGTCCATGTGCCAGTCGTCGCACCGCCGCTCACCGTGCCGCCCAGGCCCGCTGTGGGGGTATCCGAGCAGATTGTCTGGTTGCCGCCGGCGCTGGCGGTGGCCGCCTGGTGGATCGTAATCGTCATCGACGCGCTCACCGCCCCGCAAGGGCCGATTGGATCGTCGGTCGTCAACGTCACCGTTGCGGTGCCCGCCGCAATTTCGGACGCCGTGGGAATGTAAACCGCGTTCATAATAAACGCGTTCTGCACAAACCGGCCGGCCCCGGACCACTTCGCGCTGGTCGCCGCGCCACCGAATGAGCCCGCCAACTGCGTGTTGGGGCTGGTCGCGCAAACCGTCTGGTTCGGCCCCGCATTCACCTGCGCTGCCGGGTTAATGGTAATCGTGCTGGTCGCGATCGCTGGCGTGCAAATCGCCGTCGGATCATGTGCCGTCAAGGTCACCGTCGTGGTGTGCGCGGCGATTTCATCCGCGCTGGGCGTGTAAACCGCGTTCAGGGACGTGGCATTCGGCGCGAATGTGCCGGCGCCGCTCCACGCGGCGGTGGTTGCTCCGCCACCGAACGAGCCCAGCAACGGGACGCTAGGACTGCTCGCACAAACCACCGTCTGATTCCCGACGATCACGATCTGGGCCGTAGGCGGCTGATCAACGGTCAGTTCGGCTGGCGGTGCGGAAGTAACCGCCGGACTGCAGGCGCCACTGACGATGACCTGGTAGAACTTCCCGCTGTCGGCCAGCGTGGGAGTCAGGTTCGTGTAGTTCGCATTGGTTGCGGTGTCGCTCACGTTCGTGAAGGTGACGCCGTAATCGAGGCTCACCTGCCACTGATAGGTCAAAGCCGTGCCCGTGGTTTCCACGGAGAGGACGACCGGGGATCCGGCACAAACCGTCTGGTTGGCCGGTTGACCCGTGATGGCCGGCAGCGCATGGACAGCTACCACCAATTGCGCCGTGGCTGGCGTGCAAGGCGTAAGCTGGCCCGTTGTGCTCAGGGTCAGCGTCGCCGCGCCCGCCGTCTTATCGGCGGCCGACGGAGTGTAGGTCGCATTGAGTGCCGTCGCGTTTGGCGTGAAGGTGCCGCCCGTGGTTGACGACCAGGTGCCGCCCGTGGCCCCGCCGCCCACCGTGCCGCCCAGCCCGGTCGTGATCTGGTCCGCGCAGATGGTCTGGTTGCCGCCCGTGCTGGCCGTTGCCGCCGGATGGATGGTGACCGTCACATGCGCGACGGCTTCGGCGCAAGGCGTAAGCTGGCCCGTCGAACTGAGCGTCAGCGTCACCGCGTTCGCCGAAATATCGGCTGCCGACGGAGTGTAGGTCGCATTGAGCGTCGTTGCGTTTGGCGTGAAGGTGCCGCCCGTCGCCGACGACCAAGTGCCGCCCGTAGCAGCGCCGCCCACCGTGCCGCCCAGGCCCGCTGTGCTGCTGCCCGCACAGATCGTCTGGTTGGCGCCCGCGCTGGCCGTCGCCACCGGGTGGATCGTAATCGTCATCGTGGAAGTCACTGCCTCGCAAGGCCCAACCGGATCATTGCTCGTCAAGGTCACCGTCGCGCTGCCCGCTGAGATTTCGGACGCGGTAGGTGTATAGGTCGGGCTCATACCGAATGGATTCGGCGTAAACCTGCCGGCACCACTCCAGACCGCGTTGGTTGCCGCGCCACCGAATGACCCAGCCAACTGCGTGATCGGACTGCTCGCGCAGACCGACTGGTTCGGCCCCGCATTCACTGTCGGCGCCGGGTCGATCTTAATGGCCGTCGTGGAGACTGCCGGCCGGCAATCGCCGAGATCGCTCACGGCCGTTAAACTGACCGTTGCGGTGCCCGCCAGGATTTCGGCGGCGGTGGGAGTGTAAGTGACGTTCAGGACGTTGTTGGTCGGCGAGAACGTGCCGGCACCGCTCCAGGTGGCGCTGGTCGCCGAGCCTCCGGTCGAGCCGATCAGCGCCGTCGCGGCACTGGTGGCGCACACCGTGTGATTGACGCCGGCGTCAGCCGTCGGCGCTGTCAGTATGGTCAGCCACACCGGCGAGGAGGTCAGCGGCGGACAGGAGGCCACCGTGACAACGACCTGGTAGAGGTTGTTGTCCTCGGCGAATGAAGGCGCCGGGTTCGTGTAGCTCGCGTGGGTCGCGTTGACAATGAGGTTCGTGAAGGTGATGCCGTAATCGACGCTCACCTGCCACTGATACGTCGCGCCCACGCCCGTCGCGATCACGGAGTACACCGCGGGCGTGCCCGCGCAAACGGTCACGCTGGCCGGCTGCCCGGTAATCGCCGGAGCCGCATGGATGGTCACGGTCATTTGCGTCACGGCTGCACTGCAAGCCGGATTCTGGCCCGAGGTGGTCAACGTCAGCGTCGCCGTGCCCGCCGCAACTTCGGCGACCGACGGAGTATAGGTCGCGTTCAAGGTCGTCGCGTTCGGCGTGAAGACGCCCGCGCCCGACGATGTCCAGGTGCCGCCCGTGGCGCCGCCGCCCACCGTCCCGCCCAAGCCCGCCGTGGGGCTGCCCGCGCAGATGGTCTGGTTGCCGCCCGAACTCGCCGTGACCGGCGCGCCAGTGGTCAGCACCGCCGGCGGTGCGGACGTCACCGAGCCCGTGCCTTCGGCAACAATCACCTGGTATTGTTTGCCATTGTCGACGGGCGGCGTGGTTAGGTTCGTGTAGCTGGCATACGTCCCGTTGGCGAGGATGTTGGTGAAGGTCACGCCGTTATCCATGCTCGCCTGCCATTGATAGGTCAAACCCACCGCGTTGGTCAGCACCACGGTAAAGATGGCCGGGGTCCCGGAACAAACTTCCACATTGGTCGGTTGCTGGGAAATCTGCAGCAGGCTGATCTCACCCGTGCTCACGGGCGTGTAGGTGTAGCTGTAATTCAGCCCGGTGTTGCCGTCGGTCACCTTGAGCGCCACCGGAGTCATCGTCTTGCCCGTGCCCGGGTTCGAATTGTCGTAGGTCTCCGTCCAGGTTGGCGCGGTGTCGCCGGTCTGAATGGTGCCCGCCGTGATGGTGGGATTCGCCGCGGCGCTGGTCGTGCCGTCGAAGATCTTGGTGTTGGCCACGGCCGTCACCGTCAGGTTGGTCGCGTTGATCACACCCGTGATGATCGGCGCGTAGGTGTAGCTGTAATTATTGCCGCTATTGCCGTCGGTCACCTTCAGCGGCGCCGGCGTCAGCGTCTTGCCCGTGCCCGCGTTCTTGTCGCTGTAAGCCTCCGTCCAGATCGGCGCACTGTCGCCGGCCTGAATGGCACCCGCCGTGATGGTGGGATTCGCCGCGGCACTGGCCGTGCCATCGTAGATCTTGGTGTTGACCGCAGCCGTCACCGTCAGGTTGGTCGCGTTGATCGCGCCCGTGACCACCGGCGTGTAGGTGTAGCTGTAGTTGTTGCCGCTATTGCCGTCGGTCACCTTCAGCGCCGCCGGGGTCAGCGTCTTGCCCGTGCCCACGTTCTTGTCGCTGTAGGCCTCCGTCCAGGTCGGCGCACTGTCGCCGGTCTGGATGGCGCCTGCCGTGATGGTGGGATTTGCCGCGGCAGTCGCATTGCCGTTGTAGATCCTAGTGTTGACCACCGCCGTCACCGTCAGGTTGGTCGCGTTGATCACACCCGTGATGATCGGCGTGTAGGTGTAGCTGTAGTTGTTGCCGCTGTTGCCATCGGTGACTACACCGGCCGGCGTCAGCGTCTTGCCCGTGCCCGCGTGCTTGTCGCTGTAGGTCTCCGTCCAGCTCGTGGCCGTATCGCCGGTCTGGATGGTGCCCGCTGTGATCGTCGGTATAGCGGCAGCGCTGGTCGTGCCATTGTAAACCTTGGTGTTAGCGGCGGCCGTCACCGTCAGGTTGCTCTGCGCGACCGCCACCGTGCCGCTGGTAGTCAGCGTGTAGTTGGATGCTGCGGCCCCAGCCAGGGTCAACACTGAGTATTTCGCCCGGAAGGTCGCAATCGCGCCCGACCATTGCGAGGACGCGCTGACCGTGCCGCCCGAAGTCGCGGCTCCCGATGCCGCCACAACCAGCTCGAGCGCATAGACCTTGGCATTGGCGCTGGCGCTGGCACCAGCGGACACTGCATTGGTGGGCGAGGTGAATCCACCATTAGTGCTCGTCAAGGTATAGGTGCTGTTGACAAGCCCGATGCCGCCCACCCACACCTCGTTCGCCTGCGTGGTCGCGGGCGTCGTGCCCGTGACTGCGGCCGTACTGTTGGCGTTGGAATTGGCAACCTGGTCCAGCGCGCCGGCAGTCAGCACGCCGCTATATTCCATCACGATCGCCGCGGAACGAAGGCTGGCCTGAGTGATGGTCACCAACGCTGCCGCGTTCAACACATTGGGCGCATACCAGATTTCGGTGGTCGAACCGCCAGTGCCCACGGATTGCGACGCGCGCGACCACGTGGCCCCGGTTTGTGCGATACTTGTCACCCTGCCGCTGGAAGTGCCGCGCGTGGAGATCACCGCGATCATCGTGTTCCCGTTGGCCGGAGCAGCCGACATTGTCACCGCGATGGTGGTTGCGGCCGCGGCGGGCGTGGCGCCAGTGGCAAACCGCACGCGCGTCGGCGTAGTCGGCGTGTAGCTGACGGCCTGTGATCCGCTATTCCTGCCGGCCAACAGAACGAGACCGGTGGCGGGCGCCAGAGAAACACTGTCTCCACCAACGACGCCCGACAGGGCCAGACCTTGCGCGGGCGTAACGTTAGTTCCGCCGTCGTAGGTCTTGGTGCCGGCCAGCGTTAGCGCCTTGGCCGTGATGACCACGTTGGAGACTGCGGACACACTGTTCGTATAACGACCGGTGGGGTCATTGAACAGGGCTTGGATGGGATGAGCTGCTCCCCCGTTTACCGTCAGGTTAGTGGCCAGACTAGCTGTTCCGCCGGACAATGGGACGACCGCCAGGGTGGTGGTGCTGTCCATGAACGTCACGCTCCCGGTCGCTCCGCTGGGGAGAACCGTAGCGCTCAGGACCGTGGTGCCGTAGGCCTTTGGAGAGCTAACACTGGCAGGAACCAGCGCTACGGTCGTGTTAGTCGGGGTCAGGATAGTCACGACCAAATTCGTCGTAGCGACACAAGGCGCCTGCTGGCCCGTGGCGGTCAACGTCAGCGTGACCGTGCCGGCCGTCTTATCGGCTGCCGACGGAGTATAGGTCGCGTTGAGCGTCGTCGCGTTCGGATTGAATGTTCCGAGGCCCGGGGACGACCAGGTGCCGCCCGTGGCACCGCCGCCATAGGTGCCGCCCAAGCCCGTCGTGCTTACGCCCGCGTAGATCTGCTGGTTGCCGCCCGCGCCCACCGTGGCCGCCAGGCGAATCGTCACCACCACTTGCGCCGTCACGGCACCGCAAGGCGTTTGCTGGCCCGCCGTAGTCAGCGTCAGCGTCACCGTCCCGGCACTGATATCCGCTGCCGTCGGCGTATAGGTCGCGCTGAGCGTGGTCGCGTTCGGCGTGAACGTGCCACTGGTCGGAGACGACCACGTCCCGCCCGTAGCCCCGCCGCCCACGGTGCCGCCCAGGCCCGCCGTCACACCGGTCGAGCAGATCGTCTGGTTGCCGCTCGCGCCCACCGTGGCCGCCGGGCGAATCGTCACTACCACTTGCGCCGTCGCGGCGCCGCAAGGCGTTTGCTGGCCCGTTGTCGTCAGTGTCAGCGTGACCGTGCCCGCCGTCTTATCGGCTGCCGACGGAGTATAGGTCGCGTTGAGTGTCGTCGCGTTCGGAGTGAATGTTCCGGCGCCCGGAGACGACCAGGTGCCGCCCGTGGCGCCGCCGCCCACCGTGCCGCCCAAACCGGCTGTCAGACCACTCGAACAGATCGTCTGATTGGCACCCGCGCTGGCGGTAGCCAGCGCGTTCACGGTCAGCACTGCCGGCGGGGTGGAGGTCTGCGCCGGACTGCACGCGCCGCTGACGATGACCTGGTACTTGAGGCCGCTCTCCGCCAACGTGGTGGCGGCGATCGTGTAGCTCGTATTCGTTTCGGTGTCGCTGATGTTGGTGAAGGTCACCCCACCATTGGCGCTGACCTGCCACTGGTAGGTCAGGTCCGTGCCGGTGGCCGTTACGGAGAAGGTCGCCGCCGAGCCCGCACACTTCGTCAGGCTCGCCGGTTGCGACGTAATTGTCGGCAACCCGTGGACGGTCAGGACCGCCGGCGGCGCTGAGGTAATCGCGCTGCATGCGGCGTTGTCAATGATGACGTGATATTGATAGCCGCTTTCCGCTACCGTGGTGGCCGCTATCGTGTAGCTCGTATTGGTCGCGGTGGAGCTGACATTCGCGAAGGTCGCTCCGCCGTTCGTGCTGACCTGCCATTGATACTGCAAGCCGGTGCCCGTGGCGGTCGCCGTGAGGGTCGCCGGTGATCCGGCGCAATTGGTCTGACTCTGCGGCTGCCCTGTAATGTGCGGCGGCGCATTGATGGTCATGGTCATGGACGCGGTGGCTGCTCCGCAAGGTGCAAGCTGTCCACTGCTGGTCAGCGTCACTGTGGCGCTACCCGCCGCCAGCTCCGTCTCGGTGGGAGAGTAGGCTGCGTTCATCGTCGTGCTATTCGGTGCGAATGAGCCCGCCCCGCTCCAGGTCGCGCCGGTCGCCGCGCCCCCATACGAGCCGTTGAGCGTCACCGTGCTGCCGCTGGCGCAGATCGTCTGGTTGCCGCCCGCGTTGACCGTGGCCGCTGCGCGGATCGTCACCACCACTTGCGCGGTGGCTGCCAGACAAGGCGACTGCTGGCCGGTCGAGGTCAGCGTCAGCGTCACTGTCCCGGACGTAATGTCGTTTGCCGACGCCTGATAGGTCGCGTTCAACGTGGTAGCATTCGGGTTGAAGGTGCCCGAGCCGCCACTCCAGGTGCCGCCCGTGGCGCCGCTCACCGTGCCGCCCAGGCCCGCCGTGGCGCTGCCCGCGCAGATCGTCTGGTTGCCGCCTGCGCTGGCCGTGGCCGCCGGGTGGATGGTAATCGTCATGGAATTAGTCGCCGCGCCGCAAGGCCCGGGCGGATCATTGCTAAACAAGCTCAACGTCGCGCTGCCGGCCGCAATTTCGGTTGCGGTAGGAGTGTAAATGGCGTTGGTCGCATAGATGTTCGGCAGGAACAAGCCCGCGCCGCTCCAGTAGGCCAGCGTCGCCCCGCCGCCGAATGAGCCGGCCAACTGAGTGGCCGGACTGATCGAGCAAACTGTCTGGTTCGGCCCCGCATTCACCTGCGCGGTCGGGTTGATCGTAATGGTCATGGTCGAGCTCACCGATCCGGGCGGGTGGGTCGTCAAAGTCAGCGTCGCACTGCCCGCCGAGATTTCACTCGCGCTCGGGGTGTAAATCGCGTTCATGGTCGTGCTGTTTGGCGCGAAGCTGCCGCCACTGGTCCAGATGGCGCCCATCGCGCCATTCCCGTACTGGCCGGCCAACTGCGTGGATTCGCCCGCACAAATCGTCTGATCCGGGCCGGCGTAAACCGTGTACGGCAAGCCCACGGTCAGCACCGCCACCGTTGACGTCTGCCCCGGGCTGCACGAGCCCGTGACGACCACCCGGTATTGCTTGGCGTCGTCGGCCAGCGTCGTGGCCGGGTTCGTATAGCAGGCATTCGTGGCGATGGCGCTGATATTGGTGAAGGTTACGCCGTTGTTCCCGCTCACTTCCCACTGATAGGACAGGCTCGCGCCCGTGGCT
This sequence comes from uncultured Verrucomicrobia subdivision 3 bacterium, assembly GCA_903912925.1. Lineage (GTDB taxonomy): Bacteria > Verrucomicrobiota > Verrucomicrobiia > Limisphaerales > UBA8199 > PALSA-1440. The sequence goes on from CAIWJG010000374.1 coordinate 44,977, forward strand.
CCCACGCAGAAGGTCGCCGGCACGCCGGAGTTCACCGTTACATTGGCGGGCTGGCTCTCAATGGCCGGCGTGGCGTTGATAGCCACGATGACCTGCGCCGTGAGGGCGCCGCAAGGCGTCTGCTGGCCCGTCGAGGAGAGCGTCAGCGTCACCGAGCCGACGGTGATGTCGTTTGCCGACGGCTGGTAAGTCGCGTTCAACGTGGTGGCGTTCGGGCTGAAGGTTCCCGAGCCGCCACTCCAGGTGCCGCCCGTGGCGCCGCCGCCCACCGTGCCGTTCAGGCTAGCGGTGGCGCTGCCCGCGCAGATCGTCTGATTCCCGCCCGCGCTGGCCGTGGCCGCCGGGTGGATGGTGATAGTCATGGACGCGTTCACCGACCCGCAAGGTCCGGATGGACGCAGAGTTTGCGGTTCATCCGTCGTCAACGTCACCGTGGCGCTCTGCGCCGCAATCTCACCCGCGGTCGGCGTGTAGGTAGCGTTCATGGTCGTGCGATTCGGCGCGAATGAGCCCGCTCCGCTCCAGGTGGCACTGGGCGCCCCGCCACCGAAGCTGCCGGCCAGCGTGACGCTGGGGCTGCTCGAACACACCGTCTGATTCGGGCCCGCCGCCACCGTGGCCGCCGGGCTGATCGTAATGGTCATGGACGCGCTCGCCAGCCCGCAAGGCCCAGGCGGGTTGTCCGTCGTCAGGGTCACCGTCGCGTTGCCGGCGGTAATCTCACCCGCGGACGGCGTGTAGGTCGCGTTCATGGCCGAGTTATTCGGCGCAAACGAGCCCGCTCCGCTCCAGGTGGCACTGGTCGCCCCGCCACCGAAGCTGCCGGCCAGCGTGACGGTGGGACTGCTCGAGCACACCGTCTGGTTCGGACCGGCATTCACCTGCGCCGCCGGGTTGATGGTCACCACCACTTGCACCGCGACCTGGGGGCAGGGCGCCGGCGCGTCTGTCGTAATCAGCGTCAGGGTCACCGTGCCCGCGGTGATGTCCGCGGCCGACGGAGTATAGATCGCATTGGGCGTGATGCTGTTCGGCGTGAAAGCGCCGCTGCCCGAAGTCGTCCAGATGCCATTGGTGGCGCTGCCGTCAACGATGCCGCCCAGGGCCGCCGTGGGCAGTCCCGAGCAGATCGTCTGGTTGCCACCCGCGCTCGCTGTGGCTTCCGGGTGGATGGTCACCACCACGGTCGCCGTGGCCGCGCCACAAGGCGCCTGCTGGCCCGTCGCGGTCAGCGTCAGCGTCACCGTCCCCGTTCCGATTAGATCATCCATGGACGGAGTATAGGTCGCATTCAACGACGTTGCGTCCGGGATGAAGTCGCCCGTGCCGGAGGATGTCCACGTGCCGCCCGTGGCGCCGCCGCCCACCGTGCCGCCGAGCGCGGCCGTGTCGTTGCCCGAGCAGATTGTCTGCGGACCGATCGCGCTTGCCGTGGCCGGCGCGTAAACGGTCAGCGCCGCAATCTCGGAGGTCTGGGACGGCGTGCAGGCGCCGCCGACGACGACCTTATATCTATTGCCGTTGTCGGCCAGGGCGGTCACTGCGTTGGTGTAGCTTGCATTGGTCGCCGTGGCGCTGACGTTGGTGAACGTGAGACCGCTATCCTGGCTCACCTCCCACTGATAGGTCAAACTGGCACCCGTGGCGGTCGCCGCGAAGATCGCCGGCGAGCCGGCGCAAACTGTCAGGTTGTTCGGCTGGCTCGTAATCGCCGGCACCGCGTGGATGGTCACCACGAGATTCGTCGAGGTGGCGCTGCAAGGCGATAGCTGCCCCGTAGTGGTCAGCGTCAGCGTCACCGTGCCCGCTGACTTATCGGCATCCGACGGACTATACGTTGCATTCAGCGTCGTCGCGTCCGGCGTCAGCGTGCCCGTGCCCGAGGAGGTCCAAGTGCCGCCGGTGGCGCCGCCGCTCACCGCGCCGCCCAGACCGGCCGTGCTTTGGTTGGCGCAGATCGTCTGGTTGCCGCCCGTGCTCGCCACGGCCGCCTTATGCACTGTCACTACCACTTGCGCGGTCTGCGCCGTGCAGGTGGACAGGTCGCCCGTCGAAGTCAGCGTCAGCGTCACCGTGCCCGCCGTCGCATCGGCCGCAGTCGGCGCATAGGTCGCGTTCAGAGTCGTTGCGTTCGGCGCAAACGTGCCGGTGCCCGAGGTCGTCCACTGGCCCGTCGTCGTGCCGCCGCTCACGGTCCCGCCTAATCCAACGGTGGTTCCACTCGAACAGATCGTCTGGTTGCCGCCCGCACTCACCACGGCCACCTTATGCACCGTCACTACTACCTGTGCGGTCTGTGCGGCGCAGGTTGACTGGTTGCCCGTCGAAGTCAGCGTCAACGTCACCGTGCCCGCCGTCGCATCGTCCGTGGACGGCGCATAAGTCGCGTTCAGAGTTGTCGCATCCGGCGAGAACGTGCCGGTGCCCGCGGTCGTCCACTGGCCCGTTGTCGTGCCGCCGCTCACCGCCCCGCCTAAACCGAGGGTGGACGCAGTGGAACAGATCGTCTGATTGGCCCCCGCGCTAACCACCGCCACCGGCTGGATGGACACCACCATTTGCGAGGTGACTGCCGGACAAGGAGTTAGCTGGCCCGTCGTGGTCAGCGTCAGGGTCACTGATCCCGCGGAGATATCTGCCGGCGAGGGGTGATACGTTGCGTTGAGCGCGGTTGGGTTGGGCTGGAAGGAGCCCGTGCCGCCGCTCCATTTGCCGCCGGTAGCCCCGCCGTTGACCGTGCCGCTCAAGTCGGCGGTGCCGATGGAGCAGATCGTCTGGTTGGCGCCCGCGCTGGCCGTGGCAGGCGTGTGAATAGTCAGCACCGCCGGCGGCGCGGAGGTGGCCGACGGAGTGCAGGTGCCGCTAACGATGACCCGGTATTCATTGCCGTTTTCGGCCACCGTGGTGACATATTCCCCGTAGGTTGGATTGGTCGAGGAATAGCCATTGCTCGCGTCGGGGAGGATGTTGGCGTAAGTCGTGCCGCCATCGGTACTCACCTGCCATTGATAGCTCAGGCCCACACCCGTGGAGGTGGAGTAGAAGATGGCCGGGGACCCGGCGCAGAGCGTCAGGTTGGTCGGTGAGCTGGTAACTGCCGGCAGTTCATAAACTGTCAGCGTCGCCGCGTCAGAAGTGTGGGAGCCGGGGCACCCGGCGCTGCTGACGATGACCTGGAATTGATTGCCGCTCTGGCTGATCGTGGGGGCCGGGATCGTGTAGCTCGCGTTGGTCGCGCTGTCGCTGATGGGCGTCCAGTTCGTGCCGTTATCCTGGCTTAGCTGCCAGAGATAGAGCCAGCCCGTGCCCGAGGCGGCCACGGTGAAGGTCGCTGGAGAGCCGGCGCAATTGGTCAGGCTAACCGGTTGGCTGGTAATGGCTGACGGGTGATTGATGGTAACCGTCATGGTCGAGATAGCCCTCGGGCAAGGCCCGTTCGGATCGTCGGTAGTCAGGGTCACCGTCGCGCTGCCCGCGGTAATTTCGGCCGCTGAGGGAGTGTAAACCGGGTTCATGACGTAAATGCTTGGCACAAACGTGCCTGCGCCGCTCCAGGTTGCGCTGGTCGCAACTCCACCGAAGGAGCCCCCCAATTGCGCGGCCGGGCTGATCGAGCAAAGCGTCTGGTTCGGCCCTGCGTTCGCCGTCGCCACCGGGTTGATCGTAATCGTCATTGACGCAAACGCCGCCGGGCAGGTCCCGCCCGGGTTGTCGGTCGTCAGGGTCACCGTTGCGCTGCCCGCCGCGATCTCGGTAGCCGTGGGGGTGTAAACCGCGTGCAAGGTCGTGGCGTTCGGCACGAAGGCGCCGGCGCCGCTCCAGGTGGCGGTGGTCGCCAGGCCACCGAACGAGCCCGCCAACAGGGTGGCCGGGCTGCTCGCACAAACGGTCTGGTCGGGGCCGGCCTGAACCGTCGGCGCTTCGTTGACCGTCAACTCAGCCGGCGGAGTGGAGGTAACTGCCGGAACGCACGCGCCACTGACGATGACCTGGATGAGCTTGCCATCGTCGGTGATCAACCCAGCGGCCGGGATCGTGTAGCTCGCATTAGTCGCGTCGGTGACGCTGCTCCAGCTCCCGCCGAAATCAAGGCTCTCCTGCCACTGATAGGTTAGGGCGGTTCCCGTGGTGGATACGGCGAACGCCGCCGGATGACCGGCGCAAACGGTCAGGTTGACCGGCTGACTCGTTATGGCTGGCAGAGCATGGATGGTTACTACCAATTGGATGGTGGCGGGCGTGCAAGGCGAAAGCTGGCCCGTCGTGGTCAGGGTCAGCGTCTCCGCGCGCGCCGTCTTATCGCTCGCCAAAGGATGGTAGGTTGCGTTCAGCGCGGTATTGTTCGGCACGAAGGTGCCCGTGCCGGCCGTGGACCACGTGCCGCCCGTGGCGCCGCCGCCCACCGTGCCGCCCAGGCCGGCCGTGACCTGGTCCGCGCAAATCGTCTGGTTGCCGCCCGTGGTGACGGTGGCCAACGGGTGGATGGTGACCAGCACATGGGCCGTCTCCAAACAAGGCAGAAGCTGGCCCGTGGCGTGCAACGTCAGCGTGACCGCTTGCGCCGTCTTATCGGCTGCCGACGGCGTATAGGTCGCATTCAGCGACGTCGCGTCTGGCAGGAACGTGCCGCCGCCCGGCGACGCCGTCCAGAGTCCGCCCGTAGCCGCGCCGCCCACTGTGCCGCCCAGGGCGGCCGTAACGTCGCTCGAGCAGATGGTCTGATTGGGACCCACCGCGGCCGTTGCGGCCGGGCTGATCGAGATTGTCATCGTGGAAGTCACCGGCGCGCAAGGCCCGCTCGGAGCATTGGCCGTCAAGGTCACCGTCGCGCTGCCCGCCGCGATTTCGCCCGCGGTGGGGACGTAAATCGCGTTCGTCTCATAGACGTTCTTTACGAACGTGCCGGCGCCGCTCCAGTAGAAGGAGTTCGCCGTGCCGCCGATGGCACCCGCCAACTGCGTTCTGGGTGCGTCCGCGCAAACCGTCTGGTTCGGGCCCGCATGTACAACCGGCCCCGGCAGGATCACAATCGTTGCCGTCGAGACGGCCGGCACGCAAACCGAGCCCGGTTGGCTGCCCGTCAAACTCACCGTCGCGCTGCCTGCCGAGATTTCGGAGGCGCTGGGAGTGTAGGTCACGTCCAGGACGTTGTTGGTCGGCGAGAAGGTGCCAGCGCCGCTCCACAGGGCCACGTAGGCCCCGTTCCCGATAATGCCGTGCAATACGGCCGTCGGCGCACCCGAGCAGACCGTCTGGTTCACCGGGTTGGCCGAGGACGAAAGCCCGATGCTCACGGTCAATTCGGCTGGCGGGGCGGAGGTAATGGTCGCAGTGCCCGGGCCGCTCACAATGACCTGGTAGAAGTTGCCGCTGTCGGCTAGCGTGACCGCGGGGTTCGTGTAGCTCGCATTGGTCGCATTGACCAGGTTGGTGTAGGTGAGGGCGTAATCATAGCTCACCTGCCACTGATAGCTCAGGCCCACACCCGGCACGGTCGTCGTGAAGACGGCCGGGGAGCCGAGACACCCGGTGAAGCTTACTGGCTGCTCGCTGGGAGTGATCACCAGGTTGGTAATCGCGCCCGCATGGTTCTGCACGTAATTGTAGCTGTAATTCAACCCGGCGTTGCCGTCAGCCACCACGCCGGACGGCGTCAGTGTCTTGCTCGTGCCCACATTGATATTGTCGTAGGTCTCCGGCCAGACGGACACGATGTCCGGGCTGATGATATTGGTGACCGCCAGAATCCCGCGCGTCACCGCGGTCGTCGTGCCATCGTACATCTTGGTGTTGGGCTGTGCCGTGATCGTCAGCGGTATCTGGGTGATCGTGCCGATATTCTGCGGCACGTAGCTGTAGGCATAATTCGCCCCGCTATTGCCGTCGCTCACCAGCAGCGCCGCCGGGGTCAGCGTCTTACCCGTGCCCGCGTTCCGGTTGTCGTAGGTCTCTGTCCAACTCGGCGCGATGTCACTCGGCTGGATGCCGCCCGGCTGCACCGTGGCCACGGCCAAGGCAATAATTGCACCGTCGTAAAGCTTGGTGTTGGCGCTCGCCGTCACGGTCAGGTTGGTCTTTGCAACCGCTACGGTGCCGCTCGCACCGACCAGTGTATAGTTGGTTGACAACGCGCCTCCCAAGGTCAGCCCATTAGTGCTAACGATAGCTATCGTCCCCCCGATATTCCGGTTGCCTAGTGTCGCGCTGCCCGACAAGGTGAGATTTCCGCCGTCCAGGTTGTTGGGAGCAGTCAGGTTCCCGGCTATCACGGCTGTAATGCCGTTATAGGTTTTTGTGCCGACCAACTGCACGGGCCGGGCCGTGATAGTGGCGGTCAGCCCCGTCTGCTGGGTCACGCTGTAATTGCTTGCCCCCGACCCGGTGGCGGTTACGCCCGAGACAGTCACCGGTTTGGCTGCTCCTACATATGGGGTCGCAAACACCCCGACTGGCGGTCCGAGCGCGGCCACCGAGTCCACCGTGTAGGGCTTGCCGTCGGCCGTGGTGCCGGTGCCCGCGGCCTCGCCGGCTTGGAAGGCCGGCGTGCCGCTTAAAACATCCGCCGTCGTAGCATCATACGTCTTGTTGCTCGCAATCGAGCCGCTCACCGTCAATGCCTTCGGAGTTATGGTGCCGGTGCCATTGACTCTCACGGCCGTGTAGTTGGCGCCTGCATTCCCGTCAGTAAAGACGAGGTTCGGTATAAGATTTATACCCGAGCCCACGCCTCGCGTCGCATATGTCTGGCTAGCCACCGCAGTATCTCCGCAATAGAGTTGCCCGGTATCGTAGGTCGGTAACACGGCACTGGTCGTAGTGCCGTCATATATCTTGGTAGCTGTCGCCGCCGTCACCGTTATCGGCTTCCCGGTGACCGCCACGGTTCCGCCGACCGCGGTCGAGTTGGTGTAGTTCGAAGCTGCTGAACCGCTCAGGGCGAGCGTGTTTACCCATTGGTTCTGCCGGAAGGTGGCAATACACGAAGCCCAATCCACAGCCCAGCCGGCAGTAAAGTTGTTCATCGGAGCGTTGAATTGCGCCGAGCCTGCGGACGGCGCCGCATAATAGTATCCCAGGGTCCTGATTCGATCCGAATAGTTACAGGAGCTGCTGCCCGAGTCCGTCGTCCCGATCGAGACAAACAAGCTGGGAGTCGTAGGCGTCGGATAGGACAAGCCGCCAGTGGCGCAGGAGGATGTGGAGGTCGTGCCAGAACCGTAACCCTTCATACTTCCGCCGGCCACCCAAAGTTCCGGCGCCGCTGTCGTCGTGATCGCCGGGCCGGAGTCAAAGGCGCCATTTGGGCCCGAGTTGCCGGAGTTGCCTCCCGACACGTCCAGCGGGCTGCCATACAATACGCCACTGAATTCTGAAATCTGAGCGCCGGCCCGAACCGTGTAAGAACCGAAATTGATCGTCACGGCCGTGCCAGGAGTGCCCCGGCACGTAACGTTGCCATACCAGATTTCTTCGGAGATCAGGCCGTTGGGCTTATACCACCCTGCGGCGCGAGTCCAGGTCACTCCGGTCTGAGTAACGTTCAGCACGGCGTTAGACGTATCGGTAGCATTGCGGTAGCCGATCGTCGCGATCAGGGTGTTCCCGATCGCCGGAGCGGCACTCAGAGTTATCGGTATGGACGTGCCGGTATCGATGAGGCCGGTGCCGCGGTTGGCCACAAAACTCGGGGTTTGACTGCCGGGTGCCTGGACTATGGTGGATCCGGCATTCTGGTTGCCCGCCTTGGCGTCGCCCGATACAAACAACGCCGCGCCGTCCAGGTTGCCCACGACCGACATGTTCGTGCCGGACAGGACCGTGGTGTTATCGAACGCCTTGGTGCCGCTTAGGGTCACCGGCTTGGGACTGATGGTCAGCGGGGCCGGATCGGAAACACTTCCTGCATAACCTATGATACCCAGACCCGGATTACCTTCGCGACCGCTGTACACGGCAACGATGGCATGCGGATTATCCGGCACCGTCAACTGGGTGGGGGTGGGTGTGTAATGCGCGACCCCAGTGGTCCCATCCAGGGTAACGACGCCCACGACAACGCCGTTGTCCTTGAAGGTTACCGTCCCGGTTGCATCGATAGGGGTCACTCTGGCGGTAAACTGTGCCACGGAACCGTAGATCTGCGGCGTGGCAACCGGGTCCAACGTGGTAGTCGAGGGCAGTGACAGTTGCACCACGTTGAGCATCAGAGTATTGCCGTTGACTTCGATAAAGCCACCAAACCCGGTGGCAATGGCCGGACCACTCGCCGTGAATGTCCCGTTCGTCGCCAGGCTGCCGGTGGCGACCTGGATCAACGGGTAGATGCCTACGCGCAGCGGCGCATCGGCGTCGATCGTAAAGGCGTTGCCGTTCAAGGACAAGCTGCTCTGCGAAACGGTTAGGGCTGGTCGCACCGTATCGATGTACAGGTAGATAGGCTGGACGGCATCGATCGTGCCGCCGGCGGGGCCTTTAAGGGTGGCGACACCCGTGTTGTCGGCAAGACCGCCCAGCGGAGGGCTGAAGAACGGGCTGGCCTGGGCAGAAACGTCAAAGGTCGATCCCGGTCCGACCCGGACCTGAGAAAGGAGCGAACCGCCGCTGAGCAAAGCTAGCGTGCCGCCATTGACGAGGGTATTGCCGACGTAAGAGTTGGCATTGGCGAGACTGAACGTGCCCGTGCCGATCTTGGTGAGAGCCACTGTGCCGGCGGTGTTCTGCATAATGCCGCTGAACGTGCTGCTGGCATTGCCATTCCCCACCGTTAGCGTCGCAGCGCCTGCGGCCAAGTTGTCCACGATCGCATTGGCGCCGCCGGTGAGGCGGGCGACCGTGTTGGCGGTGCCGTGGAGGTCGAGGCTCGCAGTGTTCGCGTTCGCGCTGGTACCGAAGATCAGATCGGTCCCGGGCAAAGCGCCCGAGCGGTTCAGTTGCAGCGTGGGATTGGCGCCCGCGCTATTGTTAAAGGCGTTTCCGGTCACGCCGATGGTGGTGACGCCCGCGTAAGAGCCTGCGCCATTCAGCACCACGGTGCCACTATCCCAAACCACGCCCAGGCCGTCTGCGCCGCTAATGGCACCATTGATCGTGAAGGTGGTGCCCGCACCCGCAGCGAGGTACGCGCCGCCGCCCGGCAGGGAGACGCTGCGGTTGGCAGCCAGTGACAGCGACGAGCTGCTCAATAGTTGGCCGCCGCTGAGGGTGACGTTGACGGCTGGGGTGCCCGGCACAGCGCCCAACGCGGCGTTGTCGTTGATTTCGAGCACGCCGGCGTTGACGAAGGTCCCGCCGCTGTAGGTGTTCGCGCTGGAGAGTACCAGGGTGCCGACGCCCCATTTGCGCCAGCCGGCACTGCCCGCAATTGAGGCGGAGATTAGAGCGTTCGCGTCGTTTGTAATGGCGGGTAGATTGGCTAGAACGTTGTCCAGAACCTGAACCGAGCTGGGGGCCAGGGTCAGAACATTAGCGCCACTGCCCACAACCGTGTAGCCCGGAACCTGGAACCAGATCGAGCCGGCAGTAATGGGAGTGTTCAGATTGACCGTGCCGCTCCCGGTTGCGCCGAAGGTGGCGGAGTCAGGCCGCATGTTATTCCATTTAGCCGTACCTAAATTCCAGTTCGTGTCGGTGGTATTCCAGTTGAAGGTGCCGCCATTCCACACCATATTGCGGGGCAGGATCGTCGGTCCGACCATGTCGGCGTGGCCCACAAAAGTGGGCACCGCTGAGACGGAAATGCTGCCGGTGACCACGATATTCGTAGTGATCGTGAAGTCAATATGCGCCGTCGCCATGTCGTTGGTGACATAGATACTGCCGGTCATATTGACCGGAGCATAGTCCAAGCTTAGGTCCAAGACGCCGCTGGCCGTGCCACCGTAATAGGCCACGCCGGAGCTGCTAAAGGGCAGACTTACGGTGAACGTGCCACCATTGGCCCCGGGGGTCTGGCTAATCGTGGTTGTCGCCGCAGGGCTCGCCACAGTTTTGAGGATCGAAAACGGATGGCCAGGGCCGCCGATCGTGGCCGTTACGGGAATATTCACACTCGCAAAAGTGAACGTGTACGCAAAAAGATACGGGGCCAGAGCGGTCATTTGAAGGTTCTGCACCGTGATCTTCGTCGGGCTGTCGGGGTTGTCCAATTCGACCGCGAGATAGCCAGTTACCTTGTTGTTTCCGCTGGTGGTCTTCGAGCCAAGGTCCGTGCTGCCGCTGGCAGGGTGCATCATGAGGGAAATGGCGAGCGTGGAGGTGTTGGTATTGAAGGGCAGCGATACCAACTGCTGATAGGTGATGGTCAATGAACTCGACGGGGTGCCGCCGCCGCACGGCGAGGCGTCAGCGGTCAGGGTCATCACCCACGAGCCCGCCGCGCGCTCGACGGCACTCGGCGTATAGACCGCGTTCAACTGCCGGGCATTCGGGCTGTAGGTGCCCGAGCCGCCACTCCAGGTGGCGCCGGGGCTGTTGCCGATGCTGCCGGCCAGTTGCACGGCGCCGTAGGTGCCGGATACCATCTGGTTCGGCCCCGCGTTGACGGTCGCGTTGCCGGTGGCCAGGTAGGCCGTGACCGGGTTAGCCGCACCCTGGCAGCCAATCGCGCTGGTTTCAGTCACGTAGTAAGTCGTCGTGGCGCTGATGTTCGGGCTAAAGGTGGGGCCCGTGCCTACCTGCGAAGTCGCGCCCGCATTGGACCACCACTTCAACACGGCCCCGGGGCTGCCGGTGCCGATGGCGCTCAGGTTCACCACGCCGGGGCCGCAGGTGGCGCCCCCAGTCGTAAGCGGCGCGACGGGTGGGACACCGTAGCCGAGCACGACCTGCGAGGTCGCATCGCCGCAAGGCTGCGCGGTTAGTGTCAGCGTGACGCCGCCCGACACCACCTCCGCCAGCGTGGGCGTGTAGGTTGCGTTCAGGGTCGTGTTATTCGGGGAGAACGTGCCGGCCCCGCCGCTCCAGATTGCCCCGGTCGCCCCGCCGCTTTTCGTGCCGGCCAACTGCACTGGGAGTCCGGTGGGACGGAAGAACAGGCTGCCCGGGATGTTGGCCCAGCTTGTGCCGCCGGTCGGATCCCAATACACAGCCAAGCCGTTCCCGCCGCCGCCCTGATTAAAACGAATAATGATGTCGTGGTAACCCGCCGTCAAGGCGATCTGGCCGGAACTCACGGGAGTATTGTAGCCTTGACAAAAGTTGTTCTTCACAATGGCCTGGGCGAAGGTCGGATTAGCCGTGCCCGGGTCAATCCAAACCGCGCTGCCGTCGTCGCTCTGGGTTGCGAAGTTATAATTGCCGTCGGTGGCGATGTAGAGTTTGCCGCGGTATTCCACCGCATAGTTGGTCGTGTAGCCCGTCGGGAACGGGCCAGGAGAGGCCACGCCGCAACCGTTGCCCGCCAGGAAGTGCTCCAAGGGACCGGCGCCACTCATGCTGAGGGACTGCGTCGCGTAGCCGATCGTCCCGGCGGCCGTGGAAGCGGTCGGCGCCGGATTAGGACTGGTGGCATCGAACTGCACGCCCTCCATGGTGCCGCCACACTGATCGCCCGCGGGCAACCCAGTTGCGGCATTCCACTGGTTCCACGCCCGAACGAGGAGCCCCGCCGGAGCCGTGGGGTTGCAGACCGGCGGAATCGTGCCCGCATTCACCGTCGCCGCCGCCCGAATGGTCACCACCACCTGCGCCGACGCCGGCGAGCACAGCACATTCTGGCCCACCGAGGTTAGCGTCAAGGTCACCGTCGCAGCGTCGCCCGCTGAAGGTGTGTAGGTCGCGTTCAGTGTGGTCGCGTCCGGTACAAAGCTGCCCGTGCCGGTGGTTGTCCAGGTGCCGCCCGTCGCGCCGCCGCCCACCTGGCCGCCCAAGCCGGTAGTGCTGGCGTTTCGACAGATCGTCTGGTTGGGACCCACCGCCACCGTGGGAGGCGCATAAACCGTCAGCGTCACCGGGGTGGTTTCCTGCATGTCCTCATCGTCGGCCAGAATGACCTTGACCAGCCAGCCGTTCTCGCTCGCCGTGGTAGGCGAGAACGCAGTGCTGAGATTGTTGCCGCCATCCGGGGTAGCGGTCCAATTGGCGCCAGCATCCGAACTATACTGCCACTGAATGAGCAGGGTGCCTGCCGACGCTGTGGCGTCCACCGTGAAGGTGGCCGTCGTCGGGGCGCAAACCGTCTGGGCGGTTGGCGGGCTATTAATGGTCACCATGGCCTGGGCCACCTGGCTCAGGGCAAACAACACTCCGAGCACGGCAAGCCAGCCGAGCGCGAAGCGTGGGCGTGACGCGGCGCATCTCGGTTTGATGTTGATGGCTGTTTTAGGGGATGACTGTTTCATGGCAATACTTGGGCGGGGGGTCACCTGTGAGGTTTTCATAACAGAACGCGGGCTATAGCTTTTCGTTTGTTTCCTGGCACTATTTTGCTACTGAAACTGCACTACTAGATTCCACACTGTCACGGTTGTAGCAAATTTCGGCAATTTGTCAACACCTTTGTGGTTTATTTGTTTCACTATTTATGACCTATTATTCTGCCATGAAGCGACTTAACTCATGCATTGTCCCGGCGCTGGTCGCGGCGGGGAGGAATGGGAGGAAGGATGGCGATCCGGGCACGGGCACGGCGCTGGGCGAGGTTGTCCGCCGCCGCCGCAGGCCCGACAGGGATGCGGCTGCGGCGCGCTCAGGCAGCCGCGACCAGCCGCAACTCCGGCCGGCGCAAGAGCCGTTGACATTGGCGGAGCCCGAGGCGGACGTCGTAATGCTGGCTGAGATGCTGGGCGAGCAAGGAGCCGTCCCAGGTGTCCTGATCGTAGCCCAGCGCGCGCGGGGAAGCCCGCAATTCCTGCGCGACTTTCTCCCAATCCACCGCGGCCAGCCGGCCAGGACGGCCGGCGCGGGGGCCTTCCCGCAACGCGCCGCGGCCGCCGGCGGCAAAACGATGCACCCACCGCTGGACCGTGGCCGGATGCTCGCCCAGCCACGCGGCCACCGCCGCACAAGGGTGGCCCTGGCATACCAGCAGCACCCCGTGCAGCCGATGATCATACCGCGATTCCACCGAGCGGCCGATCTCTTGCTGCAAGGAGATCCTCGCCGCCTCCGCATTGGCGATTCGCAATGCTTTCATGCCCCCACCGTCAGGGAACAACGGAACAATGGCAAGCGCATTATGCCGCACCACTTCTGTCGCCAAGGAAATCGAAGGCGGCGGCAGCGCCGAAGATCTCGATCTAATCCCTCGAAAGAAGGCACTTTCATGGCTGCGAATGGACCAGAAATTGCAGAAGCCCAGCCTATTTGCCGGCAATTCTCATTTTGGCTGGTCTGGGAAGTTTGGAGTCCACCCTTGTTAGCGTGTCTGAGGCCGCAACCACGCTAAAGCGTGAACTCCGAACCTGGGGTGCCTCGATCTCGGATTAACACATTCCGGCGCGGGGTGAGCCTCTCATATTGGTCCGGAGCGCGGACATTCTTGCCCAATGCCGCTAGGATTTGAGCGACATGTTCCAGTGGCAATGATTCTGTCGCTTCCGGTAATAGCTTTCCCCAAGATCCCGCATAGCATCGAACAACTTCCACCAATTGAGACGCCAAGGGCGTCGCTCATACCAGCCCAGGGCAACGCCCTGGGTTCATGGCCCCAACAACCATCTGGAGCGCTGAAGGCGCGGCTCATCCTC